>JAEYTP010000040.1 GCA_023433945.1 Bacillota bacterium
CATCAATTTGTGATAATTTCTATAATGCTACTCCGAGATTTAGATTCTTGAACATGGTTTCTCAAACAGCCGAAATTCTTAGAGGGAGTCCATGGGCTAGTAACACAAAGCTTGAGGATGTTTATAATATACTCACAAACGACATGGATGGCTTACAGATGACTAAAGAGGATATGGGCTTTGTAGAGATGGTCAAAACTGCTATGTATATAGACTGAGTCACAGGGGACGGTTCTCTTTTGACTCACTTCAGCAAGACAAAGTTGCGAGTCAAAGGTCACGAGTCACAGGGGACGGTTCTCTTTTGACTCACTTTAGTAAGACTAAGTTGCGAGTCAAAAGAGAACCGTCCCCATTGACTCTGAGTCAAAAGAGAACCGTCCCCATTGACTCGAGAACCGTCCCCATTGACTCATGAGTCAAAAGAGAACCGTCCCCATTGACTCAGGGCCGTCCCATTTAAACAAGCTACAAATCAATTATCATTTGCTTATAGTCCAGGTTCTTGAAGCCTATTTTCTCATATAACCGAATTGCATCCGTATTACTTTTACAAACTTCCAGTCTATAACGCTTTACCTTGTCGTTATAATGGTCAAATATGAACTGTAATGTTTGAGTACCAATGCTTTTGCCCTGATACTCGGATTTGATATATAATTCTTCTATAAATACCACTATCCCGTCAGCCTCATTTGAATAAGTGAAGGATAGATTTACATAACCTGCAATCAGATTATTATATATCAGCATATAAGCTGTTATAAATGGACCTTCTTCTAATATTTTGTCGAAAGTTCTTTTTACCTTATCTCTAGACAAGCTATATAGCGTTGCACCCGTATCATAGAAATCACAGCACATGGTAATGAATTCATTTTCATCGGCAGTGGTCAGTTTTCTGATATTTAACATTCTTTATCTCCAGTATTTATATTAAGCTAGCATTAAGAATAACATAAAATGTACTAATATTCTACTCAATCTGAGCAGTAGTTTTTGTATTATATCAGGTTGAGATTCTATTTTTATTATGTTATTCTATTTTAGTTATAATCAATTAAGTAAAATATTTAGATAAATGGTAGGTGAGATACATAACAATGAACCAAAAAGATTTAGGGCAGCAATACAAAAACAAAACGCTTATATTAATAAATGTAGTTTTGCTTACCTTTATGGCTTGTCTTGATAGTAGTATTGTAAATGTGGCTCTGCCAGTAATGGCACAGAGTTTCGATTTGGGAATGAACTCAGTATCAATTGTGGTTTCTAGCTATCTTATAACTATATCTGCTTTTATTCTTATATTTGGAAGATTGGGGGATATAAAGGGTAAGGTCAAAATATTCAAACTGGGGATTATTATTTTTACTTTTGGCTCTCTTTTATGCGCACTTGCAACTAACTTAGGGATATTAGTAGTTGCTAGAGTTATAAAAGCATTTGGGGCGGCAGCATTTATGGCAACCAATCAGGGAATAATTACTATGGTGTATCCTGCCAACCAGAGGGGAAAGGCTCTCGGAGTAATTGGCTCATTTGTTGCATTTGGAACATTGGTAGGACCTCCGCTTGGTGGAATTATTGTAAACAGCTTAAGCTGGCGATATATTTTTTTGATAAATATACCTATCGGGATATTTGCTCTAATAATGGGTAAGTGCGTTCTTCCAAAGGATGGAGAGCTTTTGAAAGATAAATTTGACTTCAAGGGAGCATCTCTGCTCCTTGTATCAATAGTGTCGTTATTTGGGGCATTGATTGTTGGTGAGCAATCAGGATATACCCAATACTATGTTTTGATTGGCTTTGCAATAGCTATTATATCGTTTGTAGCCTTTATATATGCAGAAAAGAGGGCACTTATGCCACTGCTGGAACTATCATTATTCAAAAATAAGCTTTTTTCTGTGAGTTTGATTTGTGCCTTTATTGTATTTGTAACAATAAGTGTATCTAATATATTATTACCTTTTTATTTTCAGGATGCATTAAAGTTATCACCGGCAATTTCAGGAATGCTTCTTATGGCTAGTCCCCTTGTTTTGGCAGCTGTGTCTCCATTGAGTGGTTATTTGTCAGATAAGATAGGATCAGAAATTTTGACATTTATCGGATTAAGTATAACGTGTTGCGGAATGCTTCTAATGTCAACGCTTTCAATTAAATTCTCACCTATTGCAATTATTGGATTTCTTTCAATATTATCATTTGGGAGTGGAATGTTCCAGTCACCAAATTCATCACTAATCATGTCTACTGTTGACAGAAACAGATTTGGAATAGCGGGAAGTATTAATGCATTTGTTAGAAATTTAGGTATGGTTGTAGGAATTTCATTTTCAAACATAATTCTTTATCAAACAATGAGTTATAAACTAGGTTATGCCGTTTCTACATTCTCAAACGGCATGGAGGAAACCTTTGTATTTGCGATGAAAACAGTATACTTAGCTGCTGCAGTGCTTACTGCTGTTGGCGCAATCATAACAGCAGCGAGATTCTTTGTGTACAGGAAAAGTAAGAAGGAAGAGATGGAACAATTAATGATGGACTAAAAATACCATTAGTCTCTAAAAGCGTTAATGCTATAGAGGCTATAGGCATGGCTATAAACAATAAATAACAACAGGCTACTGCACTCTGATTAATAGTTGCAGTAGCCTGGTTATTATCCTATTCATTGAACTTTCTAATTCCGAACGTTCTATCCTATTCTTCTGAACTACGTTTAAGTTGTTCTACTGACTCTTTACTAACATTGGCAGCAGCTTTTTGGGGAGCTGATA
This sequence comes from Bacillota bacterium, assembly GCA_023433945.1. GTDB lineage: Bacteria > Bacillota > Clostridia > Acetivibrionales > DSM-1351 > Ruminiclostridium. Next base: position 2,793 of record JAEYTP010000040.1, read on the forward strand.
CCGGAGATTCTTTTATTAATTCCTTCAAGGACCCTACCATACCCATGAGAGCATTTGCTTCAAAAGGCATAAATACTTTGTTTTCGCCTTGAGCCATCTTATCAACAGCCTCTATATATTTGAGTGAAAGAATGTTTGCATCAAGGTCAGCTTCTTTTAGGGCAGTATATATATACTTAATTTTTGCAGCATCTGCCTTTGCAAGCTTTTCTATTGCTTCAGCTTCACCTTCAGCCTGCCTGATTTTTGATTCCTTGATAGCTTCCGCCTTTAGTATTGCAGACTGTTTATCTGCTTCTGCACGGAGAATTGCTGATTCCTTTAATCCCTCTGATTCAGTAATAGCAGATTGCTTTTTACCCTCTGCCTCAAGTATTACTGCTCTCTTTTGACGCTCAGCACGCATCTGCTTTTCCATTGCATCCTTTATATCTTGAGGAAGATCAATGTTTTTTATCTCAACTCTTTCTACCCTAATACCCCATTTATCGGTAGCTTCGTCTAATATTACACGTAGCTTGGTATTGATGTCATCTCTTGATGACAATGTTTTATCTAGCTCCATAGTACCAATAACATCTCTTAGAGTAGTAGTAGTGAGATACCTAATTGCTTGAATAACATCAGTTATTTCATATGTTGCCTTAAAAGCATCAGTTACCTGGAAGTATACAACTGTGTCAATGGACATTGTTACATTATCCTTCGTGATAACAGGCTGTGGAGGGGAGTCAATTACCTGAGTTCTTAAGTCAACCCTTTTTACTATTTTATCTAATACAGGAATAACGATATTAAGACCGGAATTCAAAGTAGCTTTGAATTTACCGAGACGCTCAACAATAGCTACCTGAGACTGTCTAACTATTTTCAGAGACATTAAAATGAGTATTACAACGAGCAATACAAGTGCTAGCATTACATACTTAAACAAATACATCATTCCTTTCTTTACCAATTGTTTTTTTGTTTTACTACAAGCTTTACGCCATCAACCGCAAGGACGTTCACCCCAGTACCCTCAAAGATTTCGGAACCGTCGCTGCTTACTGCAGTCCATATGTCACCGTCAACTTTAACCTGCCCATACTGAGTACTAGTAATATCCTTAACCACAACTCCGTTTTTATTTACCATGGCATGTACATTAGAGGGTTGCGCTTCTTCATCAATTTTAAAGAATTTCTTTAGTACAGGACGACCAAAAGCCGCTGTAATCAGGGATGTGAGACAGAATACCAACAATTGAATACTAATTGAATCAGTGAAAATCGATACGATTCCGGTTGCGATAGCTGCTATTGCAAAGAAAATCGCAACAAACCCCATTGTAAAAAATTCAGTAATCAGCAATATAATACCTATAATAATCCAAATTCCCCAACTCAAAATGGTTCACCTCCTTGATATTAATGTACCATACAATGCACGATTATTTCAATTTTTTCCCTAATTCTTGTATATCAAGGTAAAAAAATCATTTTCTCTTGGGAAAAGTGTATTATAAGCACTTACTAAAAAACAAACCTACTAGAAACAGATTTACTAAAAACAAACGTGCTAAAAACAAACATACTAAAAACAAACGTACTAAAAACACTCTTACTATAAACAGATACTTCTTTTGGTAAGCTAAATATATTTTATGCTACTGAAGAATATTTGATGTTGTATATCAGAATAATTATTAATTTACAAAATAGGAAATAGAATATTTGTAAAAATATATAATGGATTTTGAGTAAAAATGAAATACTGAATATGAAAGAATTAATCAATATGAAACAAAAAAAATATTTTGGAGGTGATTAAAGTGGCAAAGAAGGGGATGAGAGCATCCTATGAAAGTGATCATAATAATTCCGAAAGTAAGCTAAAAAACGATGTAAATCCTGTACCTGAGATACAAGGTAAAGCCAAGAATGGCAATAAAAAGGCAGGCCCTATGTAATTTTTATTTTGTCATAAACTCCAGCATAAAACTCAAGGTTAAAATTAAGGCTCAATTTAAGCTTAGAACTCAATTTAAGCATTGAACTCAAATTAAGCTTGAGAGCCAACTTAAGAATAATGTAGTAACCCAGGAGTAGAGCACCAACTTAAGAATAATGCAGTAACTCAGGAGTAGAGCCAACTTAAGAATAATGCAGTAACTCAGGAGTAGAGGACCAACTTAAGAATAATGCAGTAACTCAGGAGTAGAGCACCAACTTAAGAATAATGCAGTAACTCAGGAGTAGAGCCAACTTAAGAATAATGCACCAACTTAAGAATAATGCACCAACTTAAGAGTAATGCGGCAACTTAAAGCACAAGCCCCCATTTAGGAAAAATCTGTTTGTGTCTGGAGTTTATGACCTTGAAAGACTTTGTTTGCATAGCTAACTAAATATTACTAACTAAATAATTATCAACTAGATAATTAATTAAGCTAACGTTCCTTAATTACGGTATTTCTTACCAAAGTTAATTATAAGCTTACCATCAGCCCATGTGATAATACCACTATTTGAAGCATTGATAGGTACACTGTCTTTTACCACACTTCCTGTCCTAAATACCGATAGCATCAAGCCAATAAGTGCCATATTTACAATAGTGGCAGTATTCCCATAAGAGACTAAAGGAAGTGATATGGGTGCAAATAATATAAAGCCCAGATTTGTTAGCACATATCCTACTGCCTGCAATGTAAAGGTAAGTACTACTGATAATGATACTAATAAGCCAAGGGTACTTTTTTGCTTTAAGCTAAGAATAAAGCCCTTAGCGATAAATAGCACTATTATAGCCATTATGGCAACAAATGCTATCCAACCAAATTTAAATATAAGGTAGGTTAAACTAAAATCCGTATCAATACCGGGGAGTGGGAAAAAGCCCTGCATATTTTTGTACTGGCTGGGCATTGTTCCAGTGCCAATAAGCTTTGAATTATCCAGTAAGGCATTTGCTACACTACCTTGCCAGCCACTACCTAGAGGGTCTATGGATGGGTCAAATGCAACTTTTAGCCGTGTACCCAATCTATATGAAAGATTGAGAAGCATTAGTGCAAATGATATTAATGTAGGGACATATACTAATAAATAACCAAACAACTTATTAACAGCAAACCAATTTTTTGAGATTGCAATACTTAGAAGTACAAGCCCCGAAAATGTAAGCAATAAAAAACATGCAGTTGAGGGTATCATGATGGTAATTATTGCTGGAAACAAAAATGAAATTCCACAGAATATTATGCCTAAATAACCTTTACCTCTTGCCCAGTATATGACTGCAGCAAAGGCTAATGGGAAAAGAAGCGAGGCATAAATCGAATAATAAACCGCTCCATTATACTTGGGTGATGCAAAAAATATTACTATGGCAAAAAGTATTATTGCTGCATATACCAGTCTAGGGTATTTTGCAATGATAGAGAAGTCTAGGAAGTAGGCAATAAGCATTACTCCCAAACCAATAAAAACTGACAGAAAAACTCTCTTTTGAGTAGGGAAGCCAGGTTCATGTATCATGTATGTATTAATAATATAACCAATTAATACAAGCACTACAGTCAAAGACAGCATTGTCCATTGGGCTTTTGGTCTGTGAGTTCGGTCTAATTGTGTTCCCACAGTTACGGGGTCACCCATCTGTTTAATGGCATTATCTGTAGCTGTTATTTCATCCATACCACTCAAGACATACGCTTCTTTCTGATCCAAAATATGACTCTCTATTTCTTCGGAGATATTAGTATGTGCTTTTTTCCATCTGATTTGTTCGCATACGGTTTTTGTGTATTTTTTTATTTTATCAAATTGTTCCATAGCTGATGCCTCCGCGCAATACTTGATTTACAGCCTTCGTATAGGCCTTCCATTCTTGACGCTTATCAGTAAGCAGCTTTTTTCCCTTGTTGGTGAGGTGGTAATACTTTCTGGTTCTCCCGTCCAAAGTACTATCATATGAGCTTACCATTTCATCCTTTTCAAGGCCATGAAGAATGGGATATAGAGTTCCGGCTTTCAGGGTAAAGGTATCATCCGATCTATTTGCCAGTTCCTCAATCATCTGATAGCCATACATATCCTTATCTTCCAATAGCTTTAAAACCAGCATTGTGGTACTTCCTGTTAAGAGCGCTTTGTCAAGTCCCATAACTACCTCCTATATATAGATTATCTATATATAATATATATCGGTCATCTATATATGTCAATAGTAATATGAAGACAAGCAATAGTATCTTGGTAGATAAGCTACATGAATAGCATGTGGGTAGACAAGTTACACAAATAGCATGTGAGTAGACAAGTTACACAAATAGCATGTGGGTAGACAAGTTACACAAATGGCATGTGGGTAGACAAGTTACACAAATAGCATGTGAGTAGACAAGTTACCCAAATAGTATGTGGGGTGACAAGTTATATAAATAGTATGTGATAAATAAGCTACATAAATAGTATGTTGGTAGACAAGCTTTACAAATAGTATAGGGTAGATAAGCTACATAAATAGTATATTGGTAAACAAGCTTTACAAATAGTATGTGGTAGATAGCTACATAAATAGTATATTGGTAAACAAGCTTTACAAATAGTATGTGGTAGATAAGCTATGCATTGTATGTAGTAGATAAGCTACACAAGTATTACATAGTGGATAAGCTATGCGGCATACATATACATTTGCTTTTGTAATGTAAGGTAAACGTGGAAAAACAACTTTAAAAATGTTAAAGTATTATCTATAACTTACGAGATATAATCTGAAAAAGTATTACTTGTCTCACGAGATAAAATATACAAAGTTTATTTATTACTAGCCAGATAAGATATGAGAAACTTGCCAGATAAAATTTGCAAGTGGATATTTTTATATTTAGTGTCAAAAGATTAAATGAAATGGTTTTAACAAACAATATGTAGGAATAAATGACAAAGGAATTTACAGATATGAATATGGACTACTTTAAAAGCATAGCAAACAAATACTTTGATGGAGATGTTAATATTTTAAAAGGCAAATCAGGCTATAATAACATAACCCGCTTTATTACCAAAGAATTCAGTAAGTATGTCATGCGCGTATATTGCCATAATGATAATGATAAGATTAATTTTGAAATTGCAGTACTCAACAGATTACATAAGAATATATCATTTCGAGTGCCAAAACCTATTACTGCGAAGGATGGTAATAGGGTGGTAATGGCACCTGACGGAAAACCAGTTGTAATGTTTAATTATATAGAGGGGAACACTCCTGAACTGAAAAGTCTAAGTGATTTAGAGCAACTGGGTAATATAATAGGACAGTTGTCAAAAGGTCTTGCAGCAATTGATTTGATAGAGAAGCCTGCTTATATGCCATATTATCAATTACAGGAGGCTTATAATGAGTGCATGGGAGAATACCTGGATAATTTCTGTAAACAGCCTTCACAGAGATTCATAATCCAAATAAACGAACTAAATATTATTAATAATAGAATTAAAGAAATTTGCAACCTCAACCCATTATTATGTTCTCTGCCTCATCAACTAATCCATGGTGATGTAAACAGCTCCAATCTTTTGGAGGACCCAAAGGGTAATATTAATGCGGTGCTGGATTTCGAGTTCATTACCTGGGACCTAAGAGCGATGGAGTGTGCAGTATGTATCTCTGACCTATTATGTTCAGTGCTTAATTCAGCAGACCATAACAGTGATACTACTGATATAAATAGCGATTACATTTTGGAACAGATAAAAGCAATATGGAGAGGCTTTTCAAATGAGCTACTACTTACTGATGAAGAAAAAAGGGTATTGCCGCTATTAATTGAGCTAAGAAGGCTAGATGTTTTCTTACACTTCTTGTTGAGAATGAAAAACAGCATTGATAACGGCATAATGAATGCAGAGGAAGTACTAGCTGAACAGATTGCTAAGGCAGCTGGTATTATTAAGTGGATAGATGCAAATAAGGAGCTACTGGCGGGTATATTCTCATATACAAGTGATTAACATTATTTACCGAAGAATTCTGAGCAGGCCTATAGATTATATCAGCTCCAGTAATTCAGCAGGACTGTTTAAAAAATAGTCTGCAACTATTGCGTCGGCATTGTTGGAGCCCCATTTTGCAAGACCAAATTTTACGCCTGCATTTTTGGCACACATACAATCAAACTGAGTATCTCCTACATATATACACTCTTCTGGGCTGGCACCCATCTTTTCTAGCATTTTTAAAAGGGGCTCTGCATGTGGCTTGTGAAGGATAGTATCATCTGAGCACACAATATGATTAAAATATTTTAGTAATGGTCTGAAACTGTCATCAAACTCAACCTCATAGCCACATCGAGAGGTAACTATTCCAAGAGGCATTTTTCTTTTGACCAGTTCATCTAGCAGCTCTGTTATACCAGGGAAGGTTGTGCAATTTTTAAATCCCTCAATAAGATATTTATAGTAGTTGGTCTGTGCTGCTTCAATATCAGTAAAACCGTATCTTTCTAAAGCTTTTGGAGTAGGCACGCCATAACCCTTTAGTAACTCCTCGTGGGTAAAATGTCGTCCGAATTCTTCAAATATTACAGATTGATAAGCATAATTAACTGCCTTTTCGTTGTTCATTAATGTACCGTCAACATCGAATACTATATATTTATACATTTAACTATCCCCTTTAATTGGCTTAATAAGTACAGCAATTATTATACCAATCAAAGCAATGAGAGTAAATGCCATAAGAATTTTTGTAGACTACCCCATGTGAGCTAGACTTGGGACCTAAAAGGCCAAAAAAGAGTCATTAAGGTCCCAAATCCTTCCGAAAGGAAAGCACATTACCCGTTGTGAGCTGGATTTGGGACCTGAAAAGCCAAAAAAGAGCCATTTAGGTCCCAAAATCCTACCTATTTTTACAGGATAGAGGTATACCTATTTGGCAGCTGACAGGTATAATTTTGTGAATCCGAATAGTATTGCAAATGTAAGTATTGTAGGGATTATCACCTGGAAAACCAGTAAATTGGCTGGTATTAGTATCAATGAAAGTCTGCAAACCATAAAAGCTGTTACTCCAAAAATACAATAAACGGATATCCTTGTAAGGTAAAAATGCACTTCACTTGTCTTTCTTATTTCGATTACATTAAGGATGAATGCAGTAATAGATGTAATTATTAGAGAGAGACCATACCCATATATATTGAGTTCGGGTATCGCAGTCAATATGTACACTAATATCAATCCTTCAACGGCAACAATCGTTGAGTTTCTAAGGTTGATATTCTGTTTTCCCAATCCATTGAGAATACCAAATGATGTGGAGGTTACATAACTAAGAAAGCAAGATATACCTGCAAACATTATCATAGGTGATAAATCAATTCTACCGTAGAAGAGTAATCCCAACTGCTTTGAAAGTGCTGTTGCTATAGCAAGGGTACCAAGACCTACTAAGAATGAAATTCTTAAAACCTGTGAAATTCTGTGTTGTGTACTATAAGCATCTTTTTTACTCAAACTCAGCGACATATCAGGTATTAGTACTGTCATCATGGAGCCAACTATTATAAAAGGAAGATAAACAGTGGTGAGTGCCATGCCTACAAACTTTCCTATCAAGGCAAGAGCATTTTCGTAATCAAATCCCGCAGACACCAACCTTCTAGGCAGTAAAAGGGTTGAAGCGGTATTGAGTATCGATGAAAGCACACCATTGATACAAAGGGGGAATGAAATGACCAGGATATCGGCCAGCAGCTGCAAGGGATTCTTGACGGCAGTTTTTATTGGTTTAACTCGTTTTATGGAAAAACGATAGCTGCTGGCAAGCATTACAAGGCTTATTGCTTCTCCTATACAAAGTGCAAAATATGCAGCACTAACCGAGCTAGTGACATCAGTTAGATTGAGCACCACCATTGTCGCCAGGAGAATGGATATACGAATACACTTTTCGAGAATATCAATAGCGGCCGGGACAGTGAATTTCTCAAATCCATAGAAAACTCCCTTTACTATCGCCGACATTGGTATAAAAACAAGCGCAGGGCAAATGATTTTTAACGCATCGGTAGCACGTGTATCCTTTATAATAAGGCTACTTATGTTTGACGCATTAATAAAAACCAGAAATGCTACAAAAACGCTCCAAAGAAAAATAAAAATAAAGGCTACTTTTACCGTGCGATGAAGATTGCGATAATCCTTTTTGCTGTTATACACTGCACAACGCTTAGATATCGCTGTAATTAAGCCATCACAGGTTAAGCATACCATTAAGCTGTAGATTGGCATTACAAGTCCATATAAGCCCAGGCCTTCTGGTCCAAGCTTTTTTGATAATACTATAGAAAAGGCAAAGCCAATAAATCCTGTTACAAAATTTGATAATGTTAATATTGCAGAGTTTTTATAAAATTTATCAACACCCATAAAAAAATAACCCCTAATAAATCCGCTGTTATTAAAGGTTATTCTTTATATGGACAATATATGATATCTAACAGAATCTCTATAAATGCTATTTATTAACCAGATAGTAAACAAACAGCACCTGAATGATAATAATAAAAGGTATTAGGGTCATAAAGTACCAGTGCTTGGTTTTATGGTTAAAAATCAGCAGTCCAAGGAATACACCTATACCCCCGCCAAGTATAGAAAGCAGGAAAAAGGTGCGTTCAGGAATCCTCCACAACCTGTTCTTTGCTTCGTACTTATCTAACATGACCATAACAAAGCCTAGAATATTCAAGAATAAAATTATGTACGGCAAAAGTTCAATCATATTACCAATCCTTTTATAATAGTATTACAATATAATAATACAATAAAAAACAAATAATTGGTATAAAAATTTGTTAGTGCATCAGTTTAAAATAGTACATTTTCTTTATTTAATTTGTTTATTGACAGAAAAAAATGTATATGATAATCTTGCATAAATATCTTTATGGATAAAATTGCTATTTGCAGAATGGAAGGATGGATTTTTTTATGGTTAGTGGAAAAACTAATAGGTATTCTGTTTTAGCCGCTGGTGCAATGATACAGCTCTGCATAGGTATCATTTATATGTGGAGCGTGTTTCAAAAGTATGTAGTGGCTTCATTTGGATGGGAGGATGCACAGGTATCCCTCACACCATCAGTTATGCTAGGCTTCTTTGTTATAGGTATATTAATAGGGGGGAGAATACAAGACAAAACCAACCCAAGATTAGCAGTAATCATTGGTACAGTTGCATTCTGTACTGGTATGCTTGTAACCTCTTTTTTACCAAACGATTACCCTTGGCTTTTGTACATAACTTACGGTATTATTGGTGGCTTTGGAGTAGGTGTTGCATATACAAGTACGTTAACCTGTTCACAAAAGTGGTTTCCAGACAAGAGGGGCTTTGCTACAGGCATGATTGTATGCGCATTCGGATTTTCTCTCGTGGTATTTACTTTTGTAGCTGAAGCTCTATTGAGCAACCTGGGTGCAATAGTAACTTTCAGAATCTTTGCAGCTCTATTCTTTGTAATATGTATTAGTGCTTCATTTTTTATCAAAAACCCACCTCAGGGCTATTTGCCTGAAGGATTTACACCATCTCAGGCTAAGGCGATAGATGGAAAGCAGTATACTACTGGTGAAATGCTTAAAACTCCACAATTTTATCTGATTACACTATCACTCATGCTTGCTACTCCAGCTTATTTTATCTTGAACCCATTACTAAAAACAATGGGAGTTGAGAGGGGGCTTTCAAATAATCTTGCACTAACTGGTGTTATGATTACAGGTATTGCAAGTGCGTGTGGAAGATTAGTTGCTCCTTGGCTTTCTGATAAGTTGGGAAGAAAGATTACTATATTGATACTCATAGCTATAACTACTGTTGCTGCACTTATTCTTATTAGTGCAAAGAGTATTCTATTCTTGGTGCTTATAGCGTTTATTGCCTTCGCTTACGGTGGGTATTCAGGAGTATATCCTGCTCTTACAGCGGATTTCTTTGGACTAAAAAACGCTGGCGCAAACTATGGCTGTGTAATGTTAGGCTTTGGTACTTCTGCAATTGTGTTCCCTTTTATTGCAAAGTATCTGAGAACTAGCAAGGAGATTTCTAACGGGCTGCAGATATCATTTGCTATAGCTGCCGGGGCATGTATTATAGCAGTAATACTTGTAGCCATGATTAAGAAGAGAAATGAGGCTTCAATTCAAAATAAAGAGCTGAATATGTAGAGGAAGAAAATCCAAATATATTAAAATTATATTCTGATATACTAATACGAAATGCTGATATACTAATACGAAATGCTGATATATATAGGAGGCATAACCAGCTTAAATATACGTAAGAAGCACAACATATAAAAAATGGGGGAAGGGTTAAAATGAGTAGTTTTGAAAATGTTACAGTGGTAAAAAAGGCAAATGTATACTTTGATGGAAAGGTTACTAGCAGAACAGTTATTTTTGCCGATGGGGAAAAGAAGACGCTTGGAATCATGATGCCGGGTGAGTACGAGTTTGGTACTGGTGACAAGGAGATTATGGAGATATTGGGGGGCAAGCTCAAAGTATTACTACCTGACCAGGATAACTGGATAGATATGGAGAGTGGTCAAAGCTTTGAAGTTAAGGCTAATTCTAGTTTTAAACTCATAATATCTGAACTGACAGATTACTGCTGTTCATACATAAAATAATTATAGTACATCTATGCTTAAGTGTATTAAACATTATTTTTAAGCACATTAAAGATTCGATTAAATACAAAGCCACCTTTTTAGGTGGTTTTTATTTATGGGCTTTAACCTGTTGAGAGCATACCTATCCTATGAGTCTGGTAAATTTTTTTATATTTTTGCAACTTTTTTCGACATTTTACGTCAAATAGTATTTGTGGGCTATAGCATAGCTTTTATTAAAGTAAATGTTGGCTTGTTGGCTATAGTATAGCGTTTTTAAAGGCATAGCATAGCTTGTTAGTAATGGCAATAAAGGCTGACAAATACACCAGAGATAATAATAGGGGGATTACATGAAAACAAAAATTATTTGCATGGCACTAAGTGTAATGATAGCTTTTTCTATGACGGGATGCGGAAATAATGAGGCTAACGGAGATATAGCGCAAAATACAGCGACTACACAATCAACTGTGACAGGGGACTCAGGGACAGCTGCCGACTCTACTAACTCAGTGACTGAATCCACAAACGGAGAAGCTTCGCAAGATTCTACAGCAGAAGAAAATGAAACGGTACAGACTCCGGAGCAAAAACCGGCAGAGGATTCACAGTCAGAGTCAAGTGCATCAAATTCAACTGTATCAAAGCCAAGTGCTTCAAAACCAAGTGTTTCAACACCAAGTGTATCAAATCCAAGTGTATCCAAACCAAGTACATCAACTCCAAGTACATCAAAACCAACGGAGCCAAGCATAAAACCATCAGAGCCATCTGCTGAAAAACCAGCTGCGACAGCGCTTTCAGCTTCTGAGGTGTTTGACAAGATATTATCAGGAATAGAAACTCCAAAACTCTTAGACATGGATGCAGATATGTTTAAGGACAAATATGGATTGGATGCTTCGTTACTGGATAGCTATGTTGTTAAAAAGCCAATGATGAGCACAGTAGCTTCATTGGAATATGCAGTATTCAAAGTTAAAAATGTAAATGATGTTTCAAAAATAGTTGATGTTCTGAATAAGAGAGGCGAAGTAATTGAGGAGCAAGAAGCATGGTATCCTGCTGAAAAAGACTATGCTGCAAACAGAAAAATTGTTTCAAAAGGTAACTATGCAATACTGATGATAACTGACAATGTTGAAGCAATAGTCAAAAATTTTGATAATTTAATCAAATAACACATATCATAATCAACAATAGTATGAAATTTAAAAAGCCTCGGGAAGTTATCATCTTGCCGAGGTTTTATAATAATACGTTTAGTTTATTAAAAAAAATGGTTACTCTACAATTGAGTGCAGATTTAGGTTTTACAATAATATGTTTAGTTTATTAGTGTTTGGTACTTTCATTTTACATGTATATAAGTAATCTGATTTTGTACAGGCTTAGTCAATTTCTAGAGAGGAAGAATTAGATGGTATTTAGTAGTTTATTATTTATGTTTATATTTTTACCAATATTTTTTGTGATATATTATGTATCTCCAAAAGGCATCAGAAATCTTGTGCTGCTCATTGCCAGTCTTATTTTTTATGCATGGGGAGAACCCATTTATATATTTATCATGCTGTTTTCAACGGTATTTGACTATACCATTGGATTATTTATTCATAAATTTCGAGAAAAAAGGTCGGTTGCTAGGATATTTTTGATAACCTCTGTTGTGGTCAATTTATCCTTGCTTGGATTCTTTAAATATACAGATTTCTTTATTTCAAACATAAATGGGATATTTGGAGCCTCAATTGGCCTTTTAAACATTGCTCTCCCAATAGGCATCTCTTTTTATACCTTTCAGACAATGTCATATACTATAGATCTCTATAGGGGGAAAATAGGTGTACAGAAGAATATTATCTCATTTGGGGCATATATTTCGATGTTTCCGCAGCTAATTGCCGGACCAATTGTAACCTATTCTCACGTGGAAAAAGAGATAAACCAAAGAACAATTAGCTGGGACAAGTTCGGCGAAGGTACCATGAGATTTATTGAGGGACTTGGTAAAAAGGTGCTTATCGCGAACAACATTGGACTTTTGTGGGAAAATGTCAAGGCACTGCCGCAAAGTGAGCTTACACTTATAGGTTCATGGTTGGGCATAATGGCCTTTGCGCTACAGCTATATTTTGATTTTAGCGGTTATTCTGATATGGCCATAGGATTGGGGAAAATGATGGGCTTTCAATTTCCTGAGAACTTTAATTACCCATATATATCAAGGAGTATAACAGAATTCTGGCGAAGGTGGCATATTACGCTGGGAAGCTGGTTTAGGGAGTATGTATATATTCCATTAGGAGGAAATCGTGTAGGCAGCATCAGGTTATACATGAATTTATTCGTAGTATGGTTTTTAACAGGCTTCTGGCATGGTGCAGGATGGAATTTTATCATCTGGGGTTTATACTTTTCAGTACTACTAGTTTTGGAAAAATCCTTTCTCATAAGGCTTTTTGAAAGGCTACCAACATTTTTTTCCAGGATTTATTTGATTGTAGCAGTGCTCATTAGCTGGGTGTTCTTTTCACTTGAAAAAATGGATCTCATATGTCAATATCTGAGCACTATGTTTGGATTGGGAGGCACTGCAGTAATTGATAATAATACTCTATACCTCATACTCAACTATTTGGTGCTGTTTATTATTGCTGTTCTGTTTGCTACACCATTAATGGATAGGATAAAGGGTAAAATAAATAGATGGGTTCTATATGGATTCTATATGGCGGTATTGTTTTTGAGTACAGCATACTTGGTAGATTCAACATTTAATCCATTCTTGTATTTTAGATTCTAAGGGGTGAATAGTTTGAAAAAGACATTATCAATATCATTTGTTATATATTTATTTGCACTGGGTATTTTAATTTTCATTATGCCGGATAAGGTATTTTCAGAGCTAGAGAATCGTACATTGGCTCAAAAGCCTAAGTTCAATACTGAAAATATTCAGTCTGGAAAGTTCGCCAAGGGTTTTGAAGAATATGTTTCGGATCAATTTCCTTTCAGAGACCAATTCATCGCAGTAAAAACAGCTAGCGAAATACTACTGCAGAAAAAAGATAGTAATGGCGTTTATATTGGCTCTGATGGGTACTTGCTGCAAAAATTTGAAACTCCGGACTTAGAGCTGCTAAAAAGAAATATTGGATATATAAATAAATTTTCGAGAAATTTCAATGTTAGCTTTATGTTAGTTCCAACGGCTACAAAAGTACTGGAAGAGAAGCTTCCTCTTTTTGCGACACCGTATGATGAGATTGATTACATTAATGATGCACAAGCTTATCTGGAGGACAATATTAAATTTGTAAATGTATTCCCTGCTCTTGAGGAAGCAGAGAATGAGTATATATTCTACAAGACGGACCATCACTGGACAACGCTTGGTGCGTACTATGCATATCAGCAGTACTGTCTAATAAATGGTATTGAGCCAATGGATATAGATAGTTTTGATATAGTAACTGAAACAAAGGAATTCTATGGCTCCCTGTTTTCTAAAGGCAACTTTACTTTTGCCGAACCCGATGAGTTAAGCATATTTTATCCAAAGAAAGCAAATGCTGTTACTGTAGAGTATATTGCAGAGAACAAGAGTACAAATACTATGTATGAGAAGTCTCACCTGGAAAAGAAGGATAAATACAGTGTATTTTTAGATAATAACCATCCTGCTATTAAAATCAGTACTTCTATAAAAAATGGGAAGAAGCTAATGGTTATAAAGGATTCCTATGCAAACTGCTTTATTCCTTTTTTGGCAAACCATTATGAAGAAATATATGTAATGGACCTGAGATTTCTAAATATTTCTATATCAGACTTTGCTAATACTAATGGAGTAAAGGATGTACTATTGTTATATAATGTACAGAACTTCGCAAAGGAAACGTCATTGTCACTTTTGAAATAAGCTTTGTGTGCTAAATGTTTTTTGTTATAATTATGCTAAAAGATGATTTTAATCAAAAGAGGTATTATGAGGTATATATGGATATAAGCTTTCTTAGTCAGGTTTTTAAGTTTTTATTAATAATCATAATTTTTGTTATCATTGTGCAGGTACTCAGGATAATGTCAAGAGAGGTCAAAAAGAGTACTCCTGGCAATGCTGGTAATCTTGGCTGGAGCATTAAGGTTCTATATAGTGCTGATAATGCAGGGTTTCAAGAAGGCTATGAAATACCCATATCAAATAAAATTACTATCGGACGCAGTCCGCAAAATAATCTTGTTTTGCCTGCTTCTTCGGTGTCTTCCTTCCATGCCCGCATTACTTACTCGGATGGACGGTATACTTTAGAAGATTTGAATTCAACTAATGGAACATATGTAAATGGTGTTATTGTTAACAAAAGAATACTTCAACCGGGTGATGAGATTAGAATTTCAAATACAGCATTCACTGTAGTTGATTAAAGCTCAATCAGCGGTTATTTAGTCGACTGAGGTTTCAATACAGCGGTTACTGTGGCACATTGAAGTTTTTTAATACAGGGTAATGTAGTCGATAGAAGTTTCAATGAAGCGGTAATGCAGTCGATTAAAGTTTCAATGGAGCAATTATGTAGTCGACTGACTTTTAATACAGCAGTTACTGTGGTACTTTGAAGGGTTTCTAGTACAGCGGTTACTGTGGTACATTGAAGGGTTTCTAGTACAGAGGTTACTCTGGTTCATTGAAGTTTAATACAGCGGTTACGTAGTCAATTGAAGTTTCAATACAGCGGTTACTCTAGTTGAGTAGGGAAGGTTATATAATGAGTAAAAAACTCAGATGGCTTCAATTTACAATATATCTTTTTATATTGACGGGTTTTGCAAGCGTATCTGTAATAAGTGGAGAGTTTGAGATAATGCCTGTGATAACAGGCCTTTGTCTTATAGTGGTCAGCATAATCAGTACATGGCTACTAAAAAGGTATTATCCATCAGGAGACAGAGTTATTTTTCTGGTTGTTATTCTTCTGTCTTCTATAGGACTTATCATGCTTACCAGGTTAGAAAAGGCTTCAGGTGTCAAACAGGGAATATGGCTATTAATTGGCATTGCTGCCTTTTTAGTAATTGTTATATTTTTCAAAAAAGGTTTTATTGGAATTGCAAAGCTCAGGTACTTGTTTTTGGCGGCTACTATACTTTTTATGGGGCTCGCTACCTTTTTTGGTACCGAGATATATGGTGCAAAAAACTGGATTTTGATTGGGCCGATAAGCTTTCAGCCCTCCGAATTCGGAAAAATTTTTCTGATACTGTATCTAGCTAGTGCGCTATCCCAGGGACATTCCTTTAAAAAGCTGATGGAACCGGGGATAGTTGTTGTAATTTCACTTGGTTTTATGATGCTTCAGAGAGATTTAGGTACTGCCTTAATGATATTTGCAATCTCGGTAACGCTGGTCTATCTCGCTACTTCAAAAAGGCTATATGTTATTATGGCACTGGGCCTTTTTATACTTGGCGGAACAGCAAGTGCTGCTATCTTTTCTCATGTAAGACAAAGATTTGTTATTTGGCTGGATCCCTGGCCCTATATCTATAATGAGAGTTATCAAGTTGTTCAATCCATGTATGCAATAGCTACAGGAGGTATGTTTGGTACAGGCTTGGGTTTCGGACATCCTGAATATGTAGCGGTAAACCAATCAGACTTTATTTTTTCAGTCATATGTGAAGAAATGGGACTGTTTATGGGGTTTGCAATACTTATACTGAACTTTATCTTGTTCTATAGGTGCATAAGAAGCTCTATATTAGCAAGTAACAACTTCACAAAACTATTAACTGCAGGCTTAAGCGTAATGCTGGCAACACAGGCACTTGTTATCGTTGGTGGGGTAACAGGATTTTTGCCGCTTACAGGTATAACACTACCATTTGTAAGCTATGGAGGTACTTCCATACTTATTTGCTATCTTGCAATAAGTATAATTTTCAAGGTATCTGAAGGTGAAAGAGATATAAGTGAACAAAGAATATACAAGAGAGGGGACTAAATGGATAAACTCACAGCAAACATAAAACGTGTAATGATTGTATTTCTTGCAGTTTTCTTACTGTTGATGGGATACCTATCCTATTTTACCCTTGTAAAAGGACCTCAAATTGTTACTAATACTGATAATAAGAGACTTTGGGATATAAGAAATCAAGTTGAGAGAGGAACCATATTTGACCGTAACGGCAAGGCATTATCTGTCAGTGAGAAGACTGATGATGGAAAGTACAAGAGGGTTTATAAGGGTGGCGCAGCTACGGCTCATGCCTTGGGGTACTTTGATGAGAGATTTGGAATAACAGGCCTGGAAAATCTATATGATCAAAGGCTTTCTTCTAATATTTCCACATCTTTTGTAGCATGGCTTGCAAATGGTTTTAAGTCAACCAACACAAAGGGTGATGATGTTTATACAACACTTGACTACAGCTTACAAAAAGCAGCCTATGATGCAATAGGTGATAAAAATGGAGCAGTAGTAGTGCTCAATGCGAAGACTTCGGAGATTCTAGCATTAGTTTCAAAACCATCCTTTGACCCAAATAAACTATCTCAAAACTGGGACGCTCTCAATAAGGACAAAGATATCCCTCTTTTGAACAGGGCTGTATCAGGAATGTATCCACCTGGTTCTACATTTAAAGTAGTTACAGGTGTTAGCGCCTTAGACAACATATCGGGAATCGAAAATGAAGTATATGAAGATAAGGGAAAGATTGACCTGGGTGGAGGATATACTCTTGCAAATGATAACAATAAGGTTATGGGCAAGATAAAATTGCACGAAGCTATGGTTCGCTCAAGTAATGTATACTTTGGTGAACTTGGAATCAGGCTGAATAATGACCTTTTTGATACAGCACAGAAGTTCCTGTTTAATAAAAATATCCCATCTGATGGAATAATTATTGATACAAGCAGATTTCCAGACTATTCTTCAAATGAAAAGGGAAATCTGGCTCAGACAGGAATAGGGCAGGCTGAAATTTTGGCAACACCTATTCAGATGGCGCTTGTAGCTCAGGCGGTTGCAAATGATGGCATAATGATGAAGCCGTCACTGGTTTCTAAGGTAACTGACTATAATCAAAACACTATTAAAAGCTCTAAGGCTGATGAGATAGCTACTATTTCTAATGCTGAAAATATAGGTAAAATAAAGCTTTATATGAAGGATGTAGTTTCAAAGGGAACGGGTACTCGCGCACAGGTAAAAGGAGTTTCAGTGTGTGGGAAGACCGGTACAGCTCAACATATTGAGTCAAAAACGCCACACAGTTGGTTTATAGGGTTTGCACCATATGATAACCCACAGGTAGCGATTGCTGTGCTTGTTGAAGAGGGTGGATATGGTGGGACTGCTGCAGCACGAATTACATCTCAGGTGCTATCAAAGTATTTTGCGAAGTAAAAATATCTCACTAATTGTATTAAGGATTTTTATACGAAGCAATATCTCTCTAATATAATTATATCAAATATTAAATGGATATATAAGTCTGTAATTTTAGGCATATATACCTTAAAATGATAATAATTGGATAATGAGTTTGGGGGAGATTTATATGAATGATAAAAATAAAACACCAGTCGATAATAAATCAGACGTAATTCTTGATAATGGACCCTTTTATCATGGAACTAAGGCTGACCTAAAAATGGGTGACTTAATTAAAATAGGCTTTCCTTCTAATTATGGTACATATAAGAAAGCTAATTTTATTTACATGACAGCAACCTTAGATGCGGCCATATGGGGCGCAGAGCTTGCGGTTGGTGATGGGCAAGAAAGAATATATATTGTTGAGCCTACTGGTGAATTTGAGAATGACCCAAATCTGACGGATAAAAAATTCCCTGGTAACCCAACGCGCTCATACCGTACACGTTTTCCATTAAAAGTAGTGGGGGAAATAGATAAATGGGAAGGACATTCGCCAGAAGCACTTAAAAGCATGAAAGATAACTTAAGGAAGCTCAAAGAACAGGGAATAGAGGCTATCAATGAATAAATAACTCCAAACAATATGTTGTACTATAAAGCAGGCCCCAATAAGTCAGACATTAAAATCTAACTTATTGGGGCCTGTAAATTGAACTCGTCATCCATACTTTGTTAATATATGATATGTCTTTAAAATCAGCATTACTTAATTGCCTTCAAAATTGTATAACGTTCAGATTATCTATAGTATACATATTTAGTATTGCTACAATTATATAGCATACAAATTAATATAGCATACAAATTAGCATAGCTTACAAATTTAGTATGACCTACAAATTTAGTATAGCGCTTAGATTATCTATAGTATACAAATTTAGTATGACCTACAAATTTAGTATAGTGCTCAGATTATCTATAGTATACAAATTTAGTATGACCTACAAATTTAGTATAGTGCTTAGATTATCTATAGTATACATATTTAGTATGACCTACAAATTTAGTATAGCGCTCAGATTATCTATAGTATACATATTTAGTATGACCTACAAATTTAGTATGGCACTCGAATTATATATGGCCTTCAGATTTAATTTAGCTCACTATTTAATATAGCCTACAAAATTAGCGAGTATTTTAGCGACCTCCGCTCTGTTGGTAAGGCCCTTTGGATTAATACCCTTACCTGTACCATTTACAATTCCATTTTTAGTAAGAGCCGCAATGGCTTCTTTTGCATAGTCACTTATTTGGTTATCATCCTCGTATTTATTGAGATCACTGATGCTTGCTTGTTCAAGTGGATAGCCAACCTGCTTTAAAGCCCTGTACACCTGAACCATCATATCTTGCCTGGAGATATATGCAGCTGGTGAAAATTTATTACCACCCGTTCCTGTAGTAATACCTAATTTCTTTGCAATAGCAACAGGTTCATAATAATATGCACTCTTTGGGATATCATTAAAATTATCTGTTATTTCGGCTTCTAACTTCAGCGTTCTTACCAGCATTGTTATAAAGTCCGCTCTTGTTGTATTGTGTATGGGCATAAAGTTTCCTTTACCATCACCGTTAACAATACCTGCCTCATATAGCTTATCTATTGAGTCAATTGCCCACGCAATATTTTGGCCTACATCCTTGAAATATTTGGACTGATATGTGAGCTTCAAGCCTCCACTTTGATTGTGAAGCCTGTCTAGTGCGGTTATAACATAGACCACGCCATTTGGGTCTTTGCGGCTGGTATCAGTATATGTCTGCGTTGACGTACCAGTTTTTCTTACTGTTGCAATGAGGTTCTTAGCACTTGAATCAGCAGTAATGTCAATCTTTTCATTTGCTGAATACCTGTATATTGCATAGTAGGCTGTGCTACTAGAGGCATCTTCCCAGGTCAGCTTAATTCCATTGCTTTGGCTGGATAGCTTTCCGGTTTGCGGTGCTTGCGGTGCTTTTCCGCCCTTCCACGGCATTACTGGCACAAGCGTCTTTGTTGACCACAAATCATTTTGGATTGTATTAGTGACCTGCTGCATAGTGGATTGGAAGGTATTGTTCATCCTGAACAATATGCTGCCATTTACTTCTTGCTTAGTAGCATTATGCTTAAGCTGCCTTGTCATTTCGGCAACTCCGTTTTCTACGGAAAAGTCCTTGTCTGAAGTGCTATTGCCTTCATTAATCCTATATAAGGCTTGTCCAATATAGAGGTGAACATTTTTTCCCTTTACAGAATTAGACCACCACTCTACAAGCTCACCATATGGTGCCGCCGGATTTTCATATGTGAAGTAAATCTGAGGGCAGATATAATCTATGAGCTCTTCATCCACCCATTTCTTGGTATCTGCATAGCACTTATCATAGTTAGTATATGTTGAATTTGTATTGGAACCTGCTGGATCATCTTTTTTGTTTCTCCAAATAGCTGATGGACTGATACCAAACTTAACCCATGGCTTAGCGGAATTTATTTTTTTGGAAAGCTCTTTTACTAGGAGATAGGTATTATTTCTTCTCCAATCAGCTTTATTTTTAAACTGTCCATTATTATACTTCTGATAAGTGGAGTCGTCGCCCATCTCGTTATTTACAGCTTCGTAGTAAAAATAGTCATCAAAATGAACACCATCGATATCGTATTTGTTTACCACTTCCATTACACAATCCTGAACCCATTTTCTAGCCTCTGGTATGCCTGGGTCTACTACGTAACGGTTGTTTGCAACCTTAATCCACTCAGGCTGCTCCTTATATACACTTTTTGGGATATCAAGTGAAGATGTAACAGCTTCACTTGTACTTGTGGATACCCTATATGGATTAAACCATGCGTGTATTTCTAGATTTCTTTTCCTACATTCTTCAATTGCAAATTGCAATGGATCAAAGCCAGGATCCTTACCAAAGGTTCCGGTTAGGTATTGTGACCAAGGCACTAATTCGGATTTGTAGAATGCGTCAGCTGTAGAACGCACTTGAATAAAGACGGCATTCATATTCATTGCTACAGCCTTATCAAGTAGCTTTATTAGGTCGTCCTTTGTAGCTTGTATTCTTGCAGTGTCATCCTTTATGCTGGCAGTTTTACTAGACGGCCAATCAAGGTTGTAAACGGTGCTTATCCATGCGGCGCGCAAGTGACTTTTAATTACTGGTGTTTGGGCAGGAATATACTGAGAATATTTATCCCATGCTGCCGCACCTATTTTTAATAATAGGCTAGTTACCATAACTAACACTAATAAAAGTGAAAGTATTGATTTCTTATTTACTTTAAAATACATTTTTCCCCCTGAAACATGTTATTTATATAGAGATTTGAAAAATTATGAATAAAATAGATTTTAGTGTAATTCTAATGGATGAATTACTATTATGTCAACTTGATTAGACCATCTGCCTATATCTTACAGCTCACAATAATGGCCTGTTTTATAGTTTCATGCGGTTCAGTGCACAATCAGTAAGAAATTCGTGTAACCTGGTTTATGGTATAAAAAGCTAATATAAAATCAGTGCTGAAGTAGGAAAAATTTCGTGTTGGCTGGTTTATGGTATAAAAAGCTAATATAAAATCAGTGCTGAAGTAGGAAAAATTTCGTGTTGGCTGGTTTATGGTATGAAAAGCTAATATAAAATTAGTGCTAAATTAGAAAAAAATTAGTGTAGGCAAGTTTATGAGATTAAAAGCTAACATATTATTAGTGCTAAATTAGCAAGAATTTCGTGTAGGCTGGTTTATAGGATTAAAAGCTAACATATTATTAGAGCTAAATTATAAAAATAATCGTGTAGGCTGGTTTATGGTATGAAAAGCTAATATATAACTAGTGCTAAAATAGTAACACTCGTTTATGCGGGGCTTGAGGTATGAAATAAATGCTGATTCCATAATTGGCAGGCAGTATCTGCTTAGCATAAACTAAATTTGGGACCTAAACTGCTCAAAAATGGAGATTTAGGTCCCAAAAACAAGAAAAGAGCAGGGTATATACCCCGTACCGGTTGGATTAAGCTCAGTAGAAAATCAAAATTGGGACCTAAACTGCCCAAAATGGAGATTTAGGTCCCAAAATCAAGAAAAGAGCAGGGTATATACCCCCGTACCGGGTGGATTTAGCACGGTGCGGAATGAAATAATCACAGTGTAAGCTGAATTCGGGACCTAAACTGCTCAAAAATGGAGATTTAGGCCCCAAAATCAAGAAAAGGGCAGGGTATATACCCCCGTACCGGTTGGATTAAGCTCAGTAGAAAATCAAAATTGGGACCTAAACTGCTCAAAAATGGAGATTTAGGTCCCAAAAACAAGAAAAGAGCAGGGTATATACCCCGTACCGGTTGGATTAAGCTCAGTAGAAAATCAAAATTGGGACCTAAACTGCCTCAAACTTGAGATTTAGGTCCCAAAAACAAGAAAAGAGCAGGGTATATACCCCCGTACCGGTTAGATCTAGCACAGTGGAAAGCAAATTTGGGACCTAAACTGCTCAAAAATGAAGATTTAGGTCCCAAATTCAAGAAAAGAGCAGGGTATATACCCCCGTGCTGGTTAAATTTAGTTCAGCATGAACACAAATTTGGGACCTAAACTGCCCAAAAATGGAGATTTAGGTCCCAAAAACAAGAAAAGAGCAGGGTATATACCCCCGTACCGGTTGGATCTAGCACAGTGGAAAGCAAATTTTGGACCTAAACTGCTCAAAAATGGACATTTAGGTCCCAAAATTAAGACAAGAGCAAGATATATACCCCCGTACCGGTTGGATTTAGCACAGTGCGGAATGAAATAATCACAGTTTAAGCAAAATTGGGACCTAAATTGCCCCAAAATGAAGATTTAGGTCCCAAAAACAAGAAAAGAGCAGGGTATATACCCCCGTACCGGGTGGATTTAGCACGGTGCGGAATGAAATAATCACAGTGTAAGCAAAATTGGGACCTAAGCTGCCCCAAAATGGAGATTTAGGTCCCAAAATCAAGAAAAGAGCAGGGTATATACCCCTGTGCTGGTTAAATTTAGCTCAGTGGAAACCAAATTTGGGACCTAAACTGCTCAAAAATGAAGATTTAGGTCCCAAAAACAAGACCCACATCAGAAAATGAAACAAAAAAGTCCCTGTTACAGGGACTTTTTTACTAACCTCAGATATTCGTTTTAGGTTTCTTTCTGTAGAACACTAGCACTATAAGTGATAGTATACTGAAAACGGAAACTGTCAAATACATCTGTTTAAAGCCTATATTGAGTGAGGCCTGGAAGGTATCCTCAATCACTGGCCCTAAATCGTCGATAGCCTTAAAATATGCTTGTTTGGACCTGTCAAATGCAGCTGGGACAGAATCCTTGAAAGCTTTCCATTCTGCTATCTTATTATTTAGATCATCTTTTGCCGTTGTAATCTCTGTTGCAGCAGATGTTAAATCAGTTTGCTTTTTCTTTGTATCAACTAGCTGTGTTTCCAACTCGGTCTTTTTAGCAGTCAAAGTGCTTATTTGAACTTCGAGTGCTGCCTTTTTGCTTTCGGTATCTGCAAGCTTTTTCTCAAGTTCTGTCTTTTCCTTAACAGCGGCATCATGCTTAGCCTGCAAGGTTGATATGGAGGTTTCCATTGCGGCAATATCTTCTTTGAGCTTATCAGGATTCTTCATGTATTCCTGCATCTTTTGCGCAATATCGCTTGGCATTCCGGAAGGACTGCTACCAGCTTGTGTACCACTGTTTGAGGATGTGTTCTGTGGAGCACTTCCAGAAGACACTTGAGCATTACTCGGAATCTGTCCATTATAAGGATTCTGGCTGTTGCCTGTGGCTTGAGTACTTCCTGTATCAGGAATTTGGCTACTTCCTGGCGCTTGGCTACCTCCAGGAGCTTGACTACTTCCAGTATTAGGGGTCTGGTTGGTACCTGTTGCTTGAGTACTTCCTGTATAAGGAATTTGGCTGTTACCTGGCGTTTGGCTACTTCCTAGAGCTTGGTTATCTACTGGAGCATGAATACTTCCTGGGGTATCACTGCTACCTGGCATTTGTCCATTATTCGGAATCTGGCCTCCGCTTGGCATCTGACCGCTAGTAATCATATCATATGCCTTTATCATCTGCGTAAGAGCAGTGTTTTGCCCTTTTAAGCCTTGTTCCATACCTGCAATTGCAGTCTCGAGCCCTGTAATACCTTTTTTCATACCATCTATGCCTTGTGTCATACCATCAACTGCTTTTGTCATATCATTTACAGCTTTGGACATGCTATCTATCGGTTTTTGTATTCCTTCAATGGCTTTATCCATTCCAGAAACACCATCGCCCATTTCCTTAATTGTGCTGTCCATTGAGGTCAAGCCTGTGCTCATACCGTCTATACCCTTTTGAACACCGTCTTGTATTTTAACAACTACTGAAGGTACATTTTTATCAAACATATAGTCGGCTATTTTTTTTGTTTTTTCCACTATGTTTGTTACATCCGCTGATTGTAAATCCTTCACAATATCATCGGGCAAGGTTGTGTCACCTGTCATGTCAAAGTTCATATCTCCCATTTTAGAGAGGTCTGGAATATTTACAGCCTGTAGCTTATCTTTCATGTTTGGATCGTTCTTCATATCTTCAACGGTTTTTGAGATTTTATTTGCTTCTTGTGTAAAGGCCGCATCGGCTTCAGGCTTTGGCAGCATATTCATGAGGTTATCCTGTGCCGTAAGCCCCGCATTTGCCAAAAAGCCTATCATAATAGCTGGTGCAATAGTTGTGCCTATTGAACGCATGAGGGATAGGGTTGCCAGTGCAGAGTTTGAGTCTTCCTGCTTTGTATTTGCGAGCATCATATAGTTTAGAGGAGAGCCCATTACAAATCCTAAGCCTGAACCAATAAGCGCCAAGCTGACTATTACTGTGAGAAGATTGCTTACCTGTGAGGCGATAAATGCTAAGAATAATGCACCTAACAAGGAAATAAAGAAGCCTCCCATCAGTACCTTCTTTGGGCCATATTTATCAACCAACTTTCCACTAGTTGGGGCACCAATACCAGTAAATATACCAAGAATTGTTACAAAATATCCTCCACTGCCGCTTTTAATGTGCAGTGCATTTTCTGAGAATTGCGGTACAAATATCATACCCATCATACATATTCCTACAAATGTAGCCACAATAAGAGTAATTAGAATCTGTGGATTGGTAAAATAGCTAAGGTTTAATACTGGGTCCTGAGCCTTCCTTTCAATCAAGATAAATATTGGCAGCAATATTACAAAGGCTAAAAGGAAGGGGTATACATTTGTATTTTTGAGTGTCTCACTAAAGTTGAAGAAATCTATATTTTTCAAACCATACAAGAAGGATACAATCATTGTTACTATAATCAAAGTACCCAAGAAATCAATCTTTTTGGTGTCACCTGGTTTGTGAAGAGGAAGTTTAATTACTCCTAGTATTATTACTACTAAACAAATAGGCAGATTTATATAGAAAAGGAACTGCCAGTTGTTTGAACCGAAGATATCAAGGATAGCGCTACCAAAGGTTGATCCGAGGATATTTGCTATACCATAAACTCCTCCTATAATACCTAAAGCCATACCTCTTTTCTCTTCAGGGAAACTTGTTCCGAATTCTGCATTTGCTATTGGCATGATTCCGCCGCCGCCTATAGCTTGAATAACACGACCTGTAAGGAGCATTGGAAAGCTTGCAAAATCCTGTGAGAGACCGCATATAAGAGAACCTAGACCAAATAGTCCAATGCATATAAGATATATGTATTTTCTTCCTAGTCTATCAGCTAGTTTCCCCGCTATTGGTATAGCGGCTGCATATGCTAAAGTAAATATATTAATCATCCATATGCCTGTTTTGTCGTCAACACCTAAATTACCCTGTATTATTGTTCTTGCAGGGGTTACAATGCCAGTATCAATAGCACCCATAAATATACCAAGTATATATAAGACTGCGATTAATGCCAAACCATTTGATTTTTTAGAACCTGTTTGCTGCATAAGTTGTCTCCTTTTTGTCATTATAAGGTTGAGAATTTAAAAGTACTTCTAATGATGGTTCTATTTCTGAAAAGTTATGCTCGCTATCAAAAGAATAGGATAGCAGTAAGCGAGCAATGATTTCGCAGAGAGCACTATCCTTTCCACCGTCAACAATTTGAGCAATTCTATCGATTAATTGCTGACGAAGGGCAACTTTTCTCTCTTTTACCTGATGAAATTCAATATCGCTGGTGTTAGCAGGATATGTCTGGAACCATCGTCCATGAATACTGTTCATAAAAAATTGAAGCTGAGTATATATTTCATTTAGCTTTTCAATACTTGTTACAGGTGTTCTTAAGCAATGATCTATCCTTCTCAACATGAGATTCCAGTCGCTCTGAAGTATCTCTGAAATTATTTCATTTTTGGAACTGTAATAGTTATATAGTGTACCTGTAGCTATACCACATGTAGAAGCTATTTTTCGAATGTTCAGTTCTGTGTAGCCGGTTTCTTTTAGTAGCTCTCTTGTTACAAGCAGTATATCTTCTTTTACATTTTCTATATTCTTTGGCATTTTAACCTCCTTTTTTTATGAACTACGTTCATATTATCTACCCTTTTATGTCCTTTTTATACTAGTATAAATAACAAAAATAAGAACAAATGCAGTTAATCTTTTATGCGATTTTCATATAAGACAAGCAAAAAGGCTTAACCCCCTAAGAAGGTTAAGCCTTTTTGCCCGTCACTTACACTCGGAAGTCAATATTCTTTCCAAGATTGGGGCTTACACTTTGCTCCATCATCTGTGTCAAATCAGATGCCTGCTGAACAGAAGTGTTGATAGCCAGCTTTGTTACAGCAATGCTCATCATCTGATTAGTAGATGCCTGAGCCATAGAGGTAGATAAAGCAGCAATATCCATTTAAATACACTCCTTTCTTTAAACCTCATTGCTTGGAATATATTTATCGGCAAAAAAAGATAGCGTATTAATATTGACATATTGTGAATTTTTGTCTTGAATTATTGAATTTTCCATAGTGCAAAAGTATAATCAACTTAAAGCTATAACACATATGCATTATTGTGTTGATATATTTTTATTGGATGAAAGTATAGCACAGGTTTTGGAAAGTGAGACAGCACAGGTTTTTGAAAGTGAGACAGCACGTATTAGCTGTTAGAAAGTGGACATATATTAAGCCGGTAAAAAGTTGTACATTACATAGTATGGGGGATAAAAAGTGAATAAATACAAGAGATTAATTTGTGGTGCGATGGCACTTGCAATGGCGTTATCGTTGTTTCAAGGGCGAGGTGCAGCATATCAGACTATAGCCGAAAGCTCAGAAACAAACACTATTACAACCGGTGTAACATTGCAAAATGTAACGAGATTTACTGACAAGGGCTGGGTGTACATAAAGGTATTAAAAGCGGATTTAAGCAATCCTAATGTTAAAGCAAAGGTGCTTTCAAGTAATGATTCTATAATAAATCTTGAAACTCTTACTACTCTTGCAAATAACGAGAAGTCAATAGCGGCAGTAAACGGCAGCTTTTTTATATGGTCACAGCAACAAGGTAAAGGCACACCAATAGGTCTGGGCTTTGAAGATAATAAATTAACAGGTAGTGAGTTGGATTGGAACACAGCATTTGATAAAATGGCTAACCTGAATATTTTTACCGATGGTACCCTAGACATATCTTACTTGAAGTACCAGGAAAGAGTAGTAGCACCTAATGGAAATTCATGGCCGGTTGGTAGGATAAATAAGCCATATTATGATACATTCTCGGATTATCTTGTAATTCAAGATAGCAGGTACTCCAAAACTTCAGAAGGATTGTCCAACTACTTCAAGGATTTTGTTGAAGTGGTGGTGGAGGCTGACAAGGTCAAAGAAATAAGACTTGCACAGCCATCTACAACTATTCCAACAAATGGGTATGTTATCAGTGCAAAGGGAGAAGCAGGAAAATTTCTGACAGATAACTTCAAGTTAGAAGATGATGTTAAAAGGCAGGTGGATTCCTCGGTTGATATGTCTAAAATACAAGACAGTATCTCAGGGGGCTCTCAGCTTATAAAGGACGGCAAAATAGTTAATAAATATACCTTTGGAGATGAGGGGCTTTATCCGAGGACTGCTATAGGTATTTTGAAGGATAAAAAAACTATGGTAATGATTGTAACCGAAGGTAAGCAAACCAATAGCCCTGGATTAAATATGACTGAGCTGGCACAATATATGCAGGAAATAGGCTGCGATAGTGCCCTAGCTTTTGACAGCGGCGGTTCAACCACTTTAGTCGCAAGGTATGCAGGGGATAAAGAGCTGAGTGTTGTGAATACCCCTTCTGATGGTCAGCAAAGAAAAATAGCAAATGGGATAGGAATAATAAATACAGCTGATTCTGCAGGAATACTTGCTGGACTTATTATTTCTTCAGATGAGGAGAATGTATTTGTCAATGGAAGCAGAAAACTAGAAATAAAAGGATTTGATTCCAGTTACAATACGGCAAATTTCAATGTAAAAGATATAAAATGGTCAGTTTCTGGTGTATCAGGTTATGTAAAGGATAATGTTTTCTATGCAAAAAGTGTGGGAGAGGCTCAAATCACTGCAAAGATAGGAAATGTCAGCTCAAAGATTAATATAAGCGTGCTATCGTCTCCAGTACGGCTTCAACTTAGCACCAAAAACATCTCAACTCTGCCTGGAAAGGGTACTGAAATCACCGTTTATGGTTATAATAAAAACGGTTATGGCTGTACTATACTGCCAAGTGATCTGAAGTGGAAGCTAGTAGGATTAAAGGGTAACGTCGCAAATGGTATTGCTACTTTTACAACAAGTGGACAGGGCTATGTTGAAGTAGCTTCAGGAAATACAAAAGCATATGTAATGGCAGATATTACACAGATGAAAAGTATTTATCAGGAAAGTTTTGAGAAACAGGGAATATCATTCAGGGTTTATCCGGAAAACGTTACTGGTAGTGCAATTATAACTAACGAAACGTTTGTAGAAGGTAAAAACAGCGCAAAGCTTACATATGATTTTACTCAGGATATACAAAACAAGCGCGCAGCATACATGGTCTTAAGCGGAAGCGGGATTACACTGACGGAGGGTGCGATACAAGTATCCATGAGTGTTAAGGGAAATGCTCAGAACACCAGCTATCTTAAGGCTGAGATTATTGATAATAAGGGCCAGCAACAGCTTGTAAATGTGAAAAAATCATTTAATGGAAAGTGGGAGAGCGCTGAGGTGGATTTATCCAACATCAAGCTCCCTGCACGTCTTACAAAGCTATATATGATATGTGAAAATCCTGTACCGGAGCAGGGTATTATATACTTTGATAACTTGAATGTTATGCAAACTATAAAGACCCCCCAAGCAGCAAATAAGTATGCCAACTTAAAGGACACAACACCAGTAGATACTGAAATGAAAAAAACTGCATCAGTAAGCAATGCAAATTCGTTTAGCATGACTATTTTCCCGCAGCTTAGAGCACCTAAAGACAAGGCGGAAACAGATAAAATAAGTAGTGTTTATAAAGCTATCAATAAAGAAAGTGAAATTGCAGTTGTACCAGGTAGCTTATTGACCGATAAAAATGGGAAAGCCCTGCTAAACACAAAAGGCGGAGTAATGTCTGGTAATAAAAAAAGTGCAGTTACATACAAAAACAATCTTATTATGCAACTATACATAAATGATACGAATAGCTTGAGAAGAACCGAAGCAAGTGCTTGGAACTGGTTGCTACAAACACTTAAAGATAGTAAGCAGAAAAACATCTTTATAGTATCAAATATAAGTCCTTTTGATTTCTCTGATGATAGGGAAGGTCAACTCTTGAGGGATACTCTGACAGAGTATGCTAAAAAAGGGTACAAGATTTACTTCATATCTTCTGGGGAAACAAACACCTCATTTATGAATAGAGGGGTGAAATACATTACTACAGAGGGACTTGGAGACAAGAACACCACTAGGCTTGTGTTTAATATAAAAAATGGAGCTGTCACCTATTACACAGTTACAGCAAAATAGCATAATAAAATTACAGATATAGATTTAAATAACCAATCAAAATAGAATAACTGATATAAATTTAAATAACCAATAAAATACAAATAAGTGATATAGATTTAATCAAAGAGTGTTATATTTATTTTTCTCTTGTGTTGACTATGTGCAGGACTTATTTATATAATTTATTGAACTAGTTTTATAAAACAAAAAAGGAATAGGTCAATTTGGCATGAATTTATTGCAAAAAGAAGGCTATCTTTTATTCGACGGTGCGATGGGAACCTATTATGCTTCTCAAAAGGGAACCAAGCAAGCGTGTGAACTTGCTAACCTGAATGATAAAGATACTATTATGAAAATTCATAGAGAATATATTGCTGCAGGGGCTATGGCTATCAAGACAAATACCTTTGGTGCAAATAGATTTGCTTTGGATTGTGATGATGCACAAAGAGAAAAAATACTGCGCTCAGGTTGGGACCTTGCGTCCATGGCAACACAAAATACAGAGGTTCAGGTTTTCGCGGATATAGGTCCGATTTCTTATAATGAAAGTGAAAATGTTGACATTGTATCTGAATACAAGCGGATATTGGATATATTTATTTCTTGTGGTGCAACCAATTTTATTTTTGAGACCTTTGCACATTACACAGTTTTATTGGATTTAGCAGCATATATCAAATTGCAGGTGCCCCATGCATTTATTATTACTTCGTTTGCCGTATACCCTGATGGATATACCAGAGAGGGTATATTTTCTGAGGATATTCGCAACGAATTGTCAAAAAGCTCTTTAGTTGACGCTCTTGGCTTTAACTGCGTTTGTGGCCCATCCCATATGCTTAAGCTACTGGGGGACTTTGAAATTAACGGCAAGCCTATATCCATTATGCCAAACGCAGGTTATCCACTTTCTGACAGGGGTAGAACTGTATATATTGATAACTCTGAGTATTTCTCACAGAAAATGCTAGAAATAAAAAATGCAGGTGTTAAGATTCTAGGTGGTTGCTGTGGTACAACACCATCACATATTAAAGCAACAGCAGTTATACTCTCCTCTAACAAAAGTAAGTATAGCAAAGAAGAAAGAATCAGTATAAAGGATAACAGAGTATTCAAACAACAAAACGAGTTTGAACAAATACTATCAAATGGGTATAAGCCTATATTGGTTGAAATAGATCCGCCTATTGATACTGACTTTGAACATATGATGAGCTCAAGTATGATGCTTAAGCAGGCAGGAGCAGATATGATAACTATTGCTGATTCTCCCCTTGCAAAAGCACGCGCGGATAGCTGTATGATGGCTGCAAAAATAAAGCGTGAGGTTAATATACCTACAATACCTCATATTACATGCAGAGATAAGAACCTTTTAGGAATAAAGGCTGCATTGCTGGGACTCAATATTGAAGGTATTAGAAATGTACTGCTTATCACAGGAGACCCGGTTGCACAGGTAGAGAGAGCAAGTATTAAAGGTGTGTTCAGCTTAAATTCTACAAGATTGGCAAACTATATAACTAGCCTAAACAGTAATATTTTTGAATCAAGTCCATTTAAATTAGGTGCTGCGATAAACGTAAATGCCCCTAACTTTGATGCTGAGCTAAAAAGATGTCAAGCAAAGATTGAGAATGGTGTGGATTTCTTTTTGAGTCAGCCAGCTTATACACAATATGCCGTTAACAATGTCAAAAAGGCTGTGGAAACACTAGAGGTTCCGTTATTTGCTGGCATAATGCCTCTGGTTGGTTACAAAAATGCTCTATTTGTTCACAATGAAATACCAGGAATTGAACTGGATGAGCAAATTGTGGAGAGGTTTAGAGACAAGGATAGGGAAGAATCTGAAAAGATAGGTATCGAGCTAGCAGGCGAGATTATTAATGAGATAAAAGACTTGGTAGCAGGCTATTATCTCATTACACCGTTAAAGCGGACTAGGGTAATCTGCGAAATAATCAGAAAAATAAAAAGTGATAATAATAAGATTTAAATACAATTTTGTATTTTTATGATAAAATAGAATGTGCAATTTATATTATAAACTTCATTTATAATGCTGAAAGGATGGAAGTATGAGTAATAAACCGTTGTATGCAGTTAGGAAGATTGTAAACCTAAAGGATATGATTGAACAAAGCGCTAATATTTATAGCGACAGAAGTGCCTTTTTGATAAAAGAAAAAGGAAATCCTGATTACATTCCTGTCACCTATAGCAACTTTAAAAGGGATATCGATTCATTGGGAACTGCCCTCATAAGCTTAGGATTAAAGGGCAAAAAGATTGCAATTATCGGGGAAAACAGATACGAATGGGCAACATCATACTTAGGCGTAGTAAATGGTACTGGAATAGTTGTACCGTTAGACAAAGAGCTCCCAGCTAATGAAATTGAAAACTGCTTGCAGCGTTCACAAGCAGATGCTGTTATTTTTTCCGGCACAGTACTTGGCAACATTAAAAATGTTCTAAGTAACATAGAAGGTTGTAGCTACTTTATCAATATGGACCTTGAAGAGGATGCAGATGGAATACTTTCTTACAAGAAGTTACTCAAAAAGGGCCATGATTTGCTAGACCAGGGGAATAGAGAATTCGTAGATGCCAAGATTAATAATGAAGAAATGAGTGTTCTGCTATTTACATCAGGTACTACCGAAAAGTCAAAGGCAGTAATGCTTTCTCATAGAAATATATGTGAAAACCTGATGGCAATGTGCTCAATGCTTTATATTGATGAAAAGGATGTATTCTTATCGGTATTGCCATTACATCATACCTATGAATGTACCTGCGGCTTTCTATGCCAGATGTACAGGGGATGTTGTATAGCCTTCTGTGAAGGTCTCAGGTATATTGTAAAGAATCTTGCCCAAGCGAAGGTTACCATGATGAATGGTGTACCACTTGTGTTTGAATCCATTTACAAACAGCTTATAAATACGGTCAAAAAACAGGGCGGAATGAAAAAGCTGCAATTCGGTATCAAGCTTACAAATGGACTTAAGGCCATAGGAATTGATGTAAAGAGAAAGATTTTTGCTCAGATACATGATGCACTTGGAGGGCACCTGAGATTATTTATCAGTGGGGCTGCCGCTATTGACCCTATGGTTGCAAAAGGCTTTAGAGATATAGGAATTCAGCTGGTACAGGGATATGGTCTGACGGAATGTGCACCTATTGTTGGCTTGAACAGGGATTGTTGGTTCAAGGATGATGCAGCGGGTTTACCATTACCAGGGCTTACTGTTGTGATTGATAGCCCTAATTCTGAAGGTATTGGTGAAATAACGGTTAAGGGTCCTAGTGTAATGATGGGTTACTACGAGAATGCTGAAGCTACTGCCGCAGCTATTCGTGATGGCTGGTTCTACACAGGAGATATGGGCTTTATAGATTCTGATGGATTTATTCATATTACCGGTAGAAAGAAGAACGTTATAGTAACTAAGAATGGAAAGAATATTTACCCTGAAGAAATAGAAACGCTACTTAACAGAAGTGAATATATAAATGAATCTCTTGTATATGGAAAAGAAACTTCTGATGATGTAGTAGTTTGTGCTGATATTGTACCCAACAAGGAAAAGTATGAAGAAGACAAGCAGAACGGCATTCTTGGGCAACTAAGCTTGGAAGAGGTCATAAATTCAGAGGTAAAGAGGATAAATAAGGAGTTGGTCACTTACAAGTATGTAAAGGAAGTCAACTTGAGGGATGAAGAATTCGAAAAAACTACTACCAAGAAGATAAAGAGATATAAGCAGAATCATTAAGATTGTATTAATTAGTTGTCAACCTTATATATGTCAAGTTAAATTGGAGAAAACGGGATGGATTCAGCTATTAACGCAGCAAAGGATTTAGTAAGAGAAGCGGCAAAATTATTATTGGATAGTATAGATGAAAGCAAGATAGTAAGTAAGACTGGTACTGCAAATTTTGTAACCGAGATTGATATTAAGGTGCAGGAATTTATTGTAGCAGGTTTAAAAGAAATACTACCGCAGAGCAATATTATTGCAGAGGAAACGGAACATCAGAAGTTTTTCCATGGAACATATACATGGATTCTTGACCCAGTTGACGGTACAACAAATCTGATGTACGGGTATAAATACTCAGCTATTTCATTAGGGCTGCTAAAGGAAGGCGTACCTTATGCGGGCATAGTGTATAATCCTTTTATTGGCGATATGTTTTTTGCTGTAAAGGACTGTGGGGCATTTGTAAATGACCAGCCTATCAAGGTGACAGCAAACAAAAAGCTATCAGACAGCCTTATTTCAGTCGGAACTTCTCCTTACGATAGAACTAAAGCTGATGAGACCTTCCGTATCACTAAAAATGTATTTGACAAATGCAGGGATATAAGACGCTCTGGTTCTGCTGCAATGGACCTTTGTAATGTGGCGGCAGGAAGAGCGGATGGCTTCTATGAAATGGAGTTACAACCTTGGGATTATGCTGCTAGCGCCATTATTTTGCAGGAGGCAGGGGGGAGAATATCCGATTGGTATGGTAAGCCTGTAGACTTTTTGAGTAAGCTGCCGGTAGTTGCATCCAATGGGTATATTCACGAGGAGCTGCTCGAAGAACTAAAATAAATTCTATTTTTTGAGTACTGTAATATAGACTATTAGGAAATATCCTGATAGTCTTTTTTATTAATATATGTCAAGTTAAAAAATTTTGAAAAATATAAACATTTGTTAATCATATTTGCAGAATATAAACATTTGTTAATCATATTTGCAGAATATAGACATTCGGTTAAATAATATATGTGAAATAAACATTGGTTAATAATATTTGTGAACAGTATGATTTTGTTCACAGACAATACATGTATGAACAATAAATGGTTTTCGAAGTAAGTGTTCTTGTGTATACTATGGAGAGGAGGCTTGATAAAATGAATGGTTCTTCGTTAACATACAAGAGAAGAGTGAGTAAATATGAAAGGCTGCTTGAAAAGTACAAAAACATAGCAAGCAGCTTAGGTAATTATAAGTTGATTACTGTACTTATTGGTATAGCATTAGCTCTATTATTATATAACTTGGATTTTTATATAATGCTCGCAGCTCAATTAATTGCTTTCATTGTGTTGTTTATCATTCTCAATGGAGCTCAGAACAAGATAATTACAAAAAGAAATTATTGCAAAGCTATGCGCGAGATTAACCAGCAATGCTATTTGAGAGCTAATAGTGAATGGAAGAGATTTTTAGATAATGGTGAGGAGTATGTAAATTCGGAGCATAGCTTCTCAAATGACCTTGACTTGTTTGGCGTCGGTTCTTTATTCCAAATGATAAATATGACAGCAACTTATTCGGGCAGGCAGCATTTATCAGATATGCTAGTGACACCACTAAAAACAGGACAGGAAATATATAGAAGACAAGATGCTATCAAGGAATTATCACATAAGCAGCTATTCAGGCATAGGCTTTTGGCATATGCTCTTGATATAAACAGTGCAACACTATTTGAAGAAGAAACAACACATAGGGGAAAAAGTAAGTTGCTCTCTGGTATGCTCAAGAATATGGACAAGGTATT
This sequence comes from Bacillota bacterium, assembly GCA_023433945.1. Classification (GTDB taxonomy): domain Bacteria; phylum Bacillota; class Clostridia; order Acetivibrionales; family DSM-1351; genus Ruminiclostridium. The sequence continues at coordinate 38,589 of JAEYTP010000040.1, forward strand.
TGAGTGGGCGGCTTCAAAAGATCCCTTGTATTGTGCACCCTGGTTTAGAACCTTGATTTATGCACTACCCTGCTTTACTTTTGTTACTTTTATTCTGGGCCTGCTTGGGATATCAACTTTATTTATTCCTCTTATAACACTAATTGTTCAGTTCATCATGCTGGGGTATAAATTAAATATCAGAAGCAGAAGCTTTGAACTTGTTGAGAAAAATAAGAATAGTCTTAATACTTACACCAAACTTCTTTTGCTAATAGAGAATGAAAAGTTTGAGAGCGACCTTTTAAAGGACATTAAGGGAAGCTTCAAAAATAGTAAAGGGAAAAGTGCGTCAAAACAGCTAGAAGGTCTGTCTAAGGTATGGAACATGATTGCAGATAGGTATAATATGCTGCATTTTTTTGTGAATGTTATTACGCTTTGGGACTATCACTGTATGGTAGCACTTGAAAAGTGGAAGGCAGAGAGTGGGAGTAGTCTAAAGAAATGGTTTGACAGCATAGGTGAGATTGAAGCACTAGCAAGTCTATCAATATTGCACCACGATAATAAAGACTTTACTTTCCCTAAAGTATTAAATCAAAATGAGGAAATATATGCTAGGGAGCTTGCTCATCCATTGTTATCATCTGATAGAAAAGCAAATGACATAAAAATAGGCGGCAAAGCACCTGTTATCCTCATTACCGGATCAAACATGTCGGGTAAAAGCACTTTTTTAAGAACTGTAGGTATCTCTATGTTGCTAACCTATATCGGAGCACCGGTCTGTGCCGCGGAATTTAGGTGTCCGATATTAAATATTTATGCGTGCATGAAGACTAGCGACAATCTATCTGCGAATATATCATCCTTTTATGCTGAACTTCTAAGGGTAAAGATGATTGTTGAAGCAGTTGATAGGTGTGAAGAAGTATTCTTTTTGCTGGATGAAATCTTCAAAGGTACTAATTCCATGGACAGACATTTAGGGGCAGAAGCATTGATAAATCAGCTAATATCAAGAGGTGCTTGGGGAATGGTTTCAACTCATGACCTTGAACTTGGGGAAATGGAAAAGCAGAGTGGAGGTAAAATTCTCAATTATCACTTCAAAGAATACTATGAAGACGATAAGATATTTTTTGATTACAAAATAAGAAAAGGTGTATCTGATACAAGGAATGCTGCCTTCTTAATGAAAATAGCAGGGGTGAGTTTCAAAAAAAATTAACATATCTTGTTTAATATTTCTTCAATGCAAAGCATATAATTTGTTTGACAGCTTGTATATGTGTTAGCAAAGGAGTGAATTTAATGAAGAATATTTTCAAGGTAAATGGTGATTTTTCACTCAAAAGACTTATTATCAGCATAGCAATTCCATTGATGGTAGGTGGCTTGAGCGGACTTCTTTCCATGGGTGGAATGGAAGCATACTCTCAACTTAAACAGCCCCCTCTTTCGCCACCCGGTTGGGTATTTGGGGTTGTATGGCCGATATTGTATATATTAATGGGTTTAGCATTTTACCGTATTTGGATGCTTGACTATGAAAATGAGCCCGTTAAGGATGCACTATTTTATTATTGGGCACAATTGATATTTAATTTTTTGTGGAGCATTTTATTCTTTGGATTAGGCATGCATTTTCTGGCACTTATCGATTTGATAATTTTGTGGGTATTTATACTGATAACAATTATAAAATTCTATCGGTTGGATAAAGCAGCCGGTTTGTTGTTGGTACCTTACCTGTTATGGGTAACATTCGCAGCATACCTCAATTTGATGGTATGGATTCTAAATAGGTAGGATATTGGTAGAAATAAGACACAAACCTTTTGTATTTCCTTTTAGTATGTATTCTAAATTTGTTGGATATAAGTAGAAATAATTAGGCAAACATCATGTATTTCCTTTTAGTAGGAATTCTTAATTAGCAGGATATTGGTAGAAGGCAGATGCAAATATATTATAGGCAGAAATATAAATCAGGGATGGTTGTCCAGGCAGCAACCTCTGCTTCATACGGGCAGAGGTTGCTGCCTGGACCTTTTCATCGGGTAAAATATCTTATTTATATCACTGCGTATAGCAAATTTAGTATTACATCCATGTCAGGATGTACCACTCTTTCTGCTATTGCTCTCTTTATGGACATTTATATTGGCTATTGCTCTCTTTGTGGAGATTTATATTGGAGATTGGTCTCTTAAGGGAGCTCTATATTGGGTGTAACTTATTTCGGGCTGGGTGCATTCTTCCTGTTTGCTCCCTTTGACATGCGTCTCCTATCTTCAAGATGCTGAGTATCACTTTTCGTATTCATTCCATCTGATTTGGTGCTTTTATTCTTTCCCATGTTATTGTTCCTTCCTTTTATTATTGTTCCATGAGTTTACTTTTGTTCCCTGTATTTATTACAGTACCTGAGTGTGTTATTATTCCTTGCATTTATTACAGTACCTGAGTGTGTTGTTATTCCTTGCATTTATTACAGTACCTGAGTTTGTTATTGTTCCCTGCATTTATTACAGTACCTAGGTATTTTATTTTTCCCTGCATTTATTACAGTACCCGAGATTGTTATTGTTCCATGAATATTATTATGTCCTTCCTTTACTGTTACCTGTGTTTATAGATTTTGATATCTGAATGACTACCAACGACAAAAGAGACAATGCTATTACAGCAGTTAAATGTGAGGTTATTAAGGTATCAATTGTGAAAAGACTCTGTAGCACTGGTACAGTTATTACTAAAGATAACAGTAGTACTCCAACGGCCAAAGCTCCCCATATAAATTTGTTTGTAAACAAACCAATTTTATAGATTGGCTTATTTGAACGACAATTAAAGCCATGCAGAAGTCTTGATAGAGTGAGTACTGCGAAGGCCATTGTGCTTGCTAACGAAGCTCCGCCAGCCTTTAGTCCCAGGTAGAAGGATATCAAGGTGCAAACCGCAATAACTAAACCTTCAAAAACTACATGAGTTAGAAATGACTTATTGAGTAGTGGCTCTTTTATGTCCCGTGGTTTACTGCTCATTGCATCCTTTCTATAAGGCTCTAATCCTAGCGCAATAGCGGGTAGCGAATCGGTCAAAAGGTTTATAAACAAAAGGTGCATGGCTGTAAATGGGAGCGGTAGAGCCACTATTGAGGTATATAATACGGTAAGTATACCTGCGGTATTGCCAGAGAGCAAAAACTTTATAGAGTTCTTAATGTTTGAATATATACTTCTTCCATTGGATACAGCTTTTACAATGGTTGCAAAATTGTCGTCCACAAGAATCATTGCAGCCGCATCTTTTGCAACCTCTGTACCAACCTTACCCATTGCTACACCTATATCAGCCTGCTTTAAGGCAGGTGCGTCGTTTACTCCGTCACCCGTCATTGCTACAACGTTTCCGATGTCCTGCCAAGCTCTAACTATTCTAATTTTATGTTCGGGTGATACTCTCGCATATACAGCTACATTTTTAACTTCATCGCGCAATTGCTCATCGGACAGGTTTTCTACTTCACTACCTTCTATAGCTCTGGAATCATCAGTCAAAATACCAATTTCCTTGGCAATTGCCGAGGCAGTAACCTTGTGGTCACCTGTAATCATTACAGGCTTAATTCCTGCTACAATACAGTCTGCAACAGCCTGCTTGGATTCTGCCCTTGGAGGGTCTATCATTGCAATGAGCCCCAAGAACGCCATATCTTCCTCATCCTTTAGTGTAAGCTCCACTTGCTGTGGAAAGGTCTTATAGCAAAAAGCAAGAACTCTCAGCCCTTTTGAGGATAACTGATGATTGACATCTTCTATCCTCTTTATATCCTGCTCGCTAATTTGCCTTTCTCCACTTTCTGACGCTATGTGAGTTACCCTAGCAAGTATTACATCAACAGCGCCCTTTGTAAACATTACGTGGTTTCCTTCAATGTAGTGTAGGGTACTCATTAGCTTTCTTTCTGAATCAAATGGCAACTCAGATAACCTTTGGTGTTCATATCGGAGTCTATCAACATCGATGCCTTTATCCATTGCCAGCTGAACCAGTGCAATTTCAGTGGGATCTCCAACAGCCATATCTTTATTAATATGAGCATCACTTGACAGAACGCTCATTTTTATCAATACCCTGTGAAGATTATTGTTCAGGTCAATTTCAGCCAATTCACTAATTTTTGGGCCACAAAATAGCATTTTGACTACCATTTTGTTTTGAGTAAGTGTTCCTGTTTTATCTGAGCAGATTACCGATACACTGCCAAGACTTTCTACTGCGTGTAATTTTCGGACGATAGCATGCTCCTTTGCCATCTTTTGAGTGCCATAGGCAAGCACTATTGTTACAATTGAACTGAGTGCTTCGGGTATTGCTGCAACTGCCAGTGCCACAGCAAACATAAAGGAATCTATGACTGTATATCCTCGTATAACATTAACTACAAAAATTACACCACATAAAACAAGAATTGCCATGGCTAGCTTTTTTCCAAAGGCATCTAAGCTGACCTGTAAAGGAGTTTGCTTGGTCTGTGCACTCTCCATAAGGGTGGCGATTTTACCTATTTCTGTATTCATTCCGGTAGCAGTAACCACTGCAAGTGCTCTTCCGTAGGTTACCAGACTGCCTGAAAACACCATGTTCTTTCTATCACCTATGGCAACATTTGTACCATCGATTATGTCGGAATGCTTTGTAATACTTTCAGATTCTCCCGTCAGAGAGCTTTCATTAACCTGTAGACTGAAGTTTTCTATTATTCTACCATCCGCTGAAATAAAGTCTCCTGCTTCTAAATAGAGTATATCTCCTATAACAAGTTCTCTTGAGGGTATTTCCAGTCGTATATTATCTCTTATAACCTTTGCAATGGGTGAAGATAGCTTCTTTAATCCTTCAAGCGACTTTTCTGCTTTGAAGTGCTGAACTGTACCAAGCATGGAGTTGAGAATTGTTACTAGAAATATAACAATCGCACTCTCATAGTCTCCTAAGAAAATAGAGACAATACCCGCTGCTAACAGTATAAGTACCAAAAAATCTTTGAACTGAGATAGAAAAACCTTTATAAAGCTATCTTTTTTAATATTTACCAGTTCATTATAGCCATGCTTTTGCTGCCTGGCTTTTACTTCTGCGTCACCAAGACCTGTTTTTGCGGTTTGCGTATCTTCAATAACCTGCTGTACAGACAATCTGTATATTTCTTCCATATCAGTCACTCCTGTGCTATTTATAGAGCGTTTCTATTAATTTTGCCATTTTGGCAATTTTAATATACGCAATAATTTGATATAATTAGTAAGTTGTATATTTTTGCATTACAAAATGGATATAATTTACATATTGAGACTATAAAGAAAGGGCTTATTATGGGTAGACACAATAAATCTAAATGGCTACTGACAAGTATAATTGCAGTTTTGGCGATATGCATATTATCAGCAGTTGCGCTAATATTTTATGGCGAGGCCTTGGGTACTAAACATACTCCACCTACAAGTACAGACAGGCAGAGTAATTCAACGGTATCAAAAGTTACAGATAATGCTTCAGATTCTACCATTGCAGACTCAACTCAGCAGCCTACGAAGCCAGCAGAGAGCACAAACCCCGATGAGCTACTCATAAAGTGGCAAAACCCACCAGGGTTTGTCAGCAAGAATATTTTAGATGATGGTTCTACAAAAAAGACCTACAAAGATGGCGGAAATATTCGATATTGGGTTAGTGTAAACGGAAAAGCTACTTCTGCATACAAGGCAGACTATAATGTTGCTTTTGGCTCTCCAGAAATGTATTCTGAGCTAGAGGGTGTAACTACCTTCCGGGGAAATAATTTCAGGACAGGGCCATCTTATGGTACCCGAGACATAAAAGAGAAAAAACTTGAAATAGTTTGGACTCATGATATCGGAGCCGTCTCTGCAATGAACAGCTACTGGCCGGGTGCAGGGTGGACAGGCCAACCTTTATTGGTGCATTGGTCGGATGATGTAAAAAATATTATGAATATAAATGCCGATATGAAGGCAAAGGAACTGACCGAAGTGATATATCCTGTGTTTGATGGACATGTATATTTCCTTGACTTAGAGACAGGTAAGCCAACTCGTTCTCCTATTAACATTGGCTATACCATAAAGGGAACGGCAATGGTTGATTCTAGAGGATATCCTCTATTTTACACTGGAATGGGATTGAATGAAAACGGTACCAGTAAAACGTCGTTTAAGTATAGGATATATGACTTGATAAATCAAAAGGAGATATTTTCTCTGCCGGGCAGCGACTCGTTTGCACTTAGGACTTGGGGCGCAAACGATTCCTCGGCTCTGTTAAATAGATACACCGACACACTCTTTAATTGCGGTGAAAATGGATTGGTATACAGGATAAAGCTTAACACAAATTTTGATGTGGCACAGGGTAAGATATCCATTGATCCTAAGATTACCAGGTACAGGTACAAGAGTAGTTATGGAAGCTCTCAAGGTATAGAGAGTTCACCTGCGTTCTATAGGAATCTGATGTACTTTGCAGATAACGGCGGAAATCTTCAGTGCATTGACGTTAACACAATGGAGCCAGTGTGGATATTCAACCTTGGGGATGATACCGACTGCACCACTACTATTGATGAAACAGAGGATGGAGTATTTTTATATACTGCAAATGAAATTGATAAGAGAAACAAAGGCGCTGGATCGAGAACAAATTGCAATATTAGAAAGATTAATGCTTTGACAGGGGAGCTTGTTTGGCAAAAGGATTATTCCTGCATATATCAGGACTATATAAATGGTGGTGCTCTTGCTACACCTGTAATTGGAAAAGACGATATCAGCAATATGGTAATATTTAATATTGCGCTTACCGATTCTCTTTCTAGTGGCACAATGGTTGCACTGGATAAAAAGACAGGTGAGGAGATATGGAAAAGAAGTCTTCCAGCATACAGTTGGAGCTCACCAGTTGATATGAAATCCTCCGACGGCAAAACTTATGTTATCTTTTGCGATTTCAAGGGAGATATGCACTTAATGGATCCGATGACCGGAAAGGATTTGGATGTTATATCGGTTGGCGGTAACGTTGAGGCGTCTCCTTCTGTATATAATGATATGGCTGTGGTAGGTACCTATGCCAAGAAAATTTATGGAGTCAAGATAAAATAATGGGGGTTACAAATGACTAGGCGTTATAAAAGAAGGGTTAACAGATCAAAAATTGTATTATCACTGCTGTTGGTTGCATTGATAGTGACAGCAACATGGCTTTTCCTCAAGAACATTGATGTTGGGGGCAATGATATTATTAATCCTACAAGTACTAATTCCACTGTTGCTACAAACACTGATAATACAGTAGAGCAAGAAGAACCAGAACCAGAGCCGGTAATGGACCCTATTCCTGCCGATATGACTGACCCTGAGAAGCTAAAATCTTCATGGGAAACATCATCAAAATTTGATGGACCAAACGCATATGCAGATTTTGCTTTTAAAAATGTATTTAATAATAGCTCCGCAATGGATTCATGGTTATTCCAATATGATACAACACAGGGGAAGTATACTCCGATTAAGGAGTATACCGTCAAGAAAAAGAATCTAATAGATTTTGGTGATTCCTCCCAATATAGTGATTTAGAAGGCGTTACGGCATTCAGAGGGAATAACTATAGAGATAGTGCCAGCTTTGGTACTAGAACTGTTAGTCAAAAAAAGCTTGAAATTGTGTGGACACAACCTTTAGGTGCCATTTCTGCACATGGTAGTTATTGGCCGGGTTCAGGCTGGACGGGGCAGCCATTACTTGTACATTGGCCAGAAGATGTTAGAGGCATGATGAATATCAATCAAGATATGAAATCAAAGGATTTAGTTGAAGTAATATATCCAGTACTGGATGGTAATATCTACTTCCTTGATCTCGAAACCGGAAAACCGACGAGAAATAAAATAGAGATTGGCTATCCTATTAAGGGAACTGCGATGATAGACCCAAGGGGTTATCCGGTACTTTATACAGGGATGGGCATTAATGAGAATAATGGTAAGTTTACTGAGTACAAGTACAGGATTATAAACCTGCTTGATCAAAAAGAGTTGTACACAATCTTTGGTAGGGATGAGATGGCTTTTCGTGGTTGGGGAGCAACGGATTCTTCTGCTCTACTAGACAAGAATACTGATACACTGCTGTCTTGTGGAGAGAATGGACTTGTCTACAAGGTCAAGCTCAATACCAAGTTTGACAAACAGGCTGGTACTCTGACGATGGCACCTAACCTTACCAAGTACAGATATAGAAGTCCTTATAGTGATGAACAGGGTATAGAGAGTTCACCCGCTATTTATAAGAACTATATGTATTTCAATGACAACGGAGGAACACTTCAATGCCTTGATTTAAACACTATGAAGCCGGTGTGGATTTATAATACACAGGATGACACCGATAGTACAACGGTTATGGAAGAAACCTCAGAAGGGGTATTCTTATATACAGCAAATCAGGTGGATAAGCGCGGTGAGAATGGTAAAAACAAGACTGCGAATTGTGAGATTAGAAAGTTTAATGCTCTTACCGGAGAAATAGTATGGCAAAAAGACTATCAGTGCCTATACAATTATTATATAAATGGAGGGGCACTTGCAACCCCTGTAGTAGGCAAGGATGATATCAGTGATATTGTTATTTACAGTATTTGCTTTACCGGGTCAAACCAGGATGGAGTATTAGTTGCACTTAATAAAAAGACAGGTGAAGAAGTTTGGAAAAAGAAGCTGCCTGCTTATAGTTGGAGCTCTCCGCTTGATTTCAAAAGCTCGGATGGTAAAACCTATGTTGTTTACTGTGATTTTGCTGGCAACATGCATCTTATAGATCCTAAGGATGGCAAGACTCTTGATACTATTTCGCTAGGTCTGAATGTTGAATCTTCACCGTCAATTTACAATGATATGATTGTTGTAGGTTCATATGCCAAGAAAATCTTTGGAATAAAAATAAAGTAAAAGCTAAATTTGTCCTTGAACACTCTTGTTATATTTTGGAAATAAGAGTGTTCATTTATGTTTTTTTGCTGTATAATAAATTTTATTTACTAAGAATAGAGAGGCATATATGAAAATTCTAACCGAAATACTTAGCTGGATTGGAACAATACTAGGATCCATTCTTTTAGCGCTCGCAATAGTTATTTTTCTATTCCAGCCAACTGTTGTTAATGGACCATCCATGGAAAACACTCTCCATAATGAAGATAAAATTGTGATTAACAAGACTCAGAACATATTTCACTCCATTCCTGATTATGAAAAGATTGTTATTATTGACAGCAGAGTAGACAGAAAGCGCAGTTTTAAAGATAATGTTATAGACCCCATTAAGTACAACTTGATTACGTATAAGTTTTTCTTTAATGAAGATGAATTTAATAGTGATGCAGAGATATTCTGGGTAAAAAGGGTAATAGGGCAGCCCAATGATATAATCAAATTTGAGAATAATAAGGTATTTAGAAATGGTGAAGAACTCAATGAGAGTTATATTAAGGAAGAGGCTTACTATGAAGATGCTGAGATTAAAGTTCCTGACAACTACGTATTTGTAATGGGAGATAACAGAAATAATAGTAAAGACAGTAGAATAATTGGCTGTATTCCATTAGGGAATATTATAGGGACTTACTGGTTTAAATTGGGTTAACTTTTTGAATATTATATAAATAGGTACTGAGGTGGTTGAATAATGGAAGCTCAAAGTAAATATGTGAAGGATTACTGTGTTGAATACGGAGACGTGGATTACTTCAAGAAGATAAGATTGAGTAAATTGTTTAGTTATCTTCAGGAGATATCAAGTCTTCACTCCGCTAGTTTAGGAATAGGCATTGAAACACTGGCAAAGGATTTCAATGTAGCATGGGCACTAGTTAGAATGAGGGTCGATGTAATTAAATTTCCAGAGTGGAATCAGGAAATTACTGTAGAAACCTGGCCGCTTGAGCCTAAAAAGCTTGAGTTTGAAAGAGATTATTTTGTAAAGGATAAGGATGGAAATGTGCTGGTAAAGGCAATATCCAGCTGGGTTATTATTGACCTTGATGAGAGAGCTATTAGGAAAAGTGAACTCATCAAGATAGATTATCCCGAGCTGATAACACAAAGGGCAATAGACTGCAAATTTGCCAAGCTAAAGCCATTTGGAGAGTGTATTCACTCATATAGTAAGAAAATTGGGTATAGCGATATTGATATAAATGGACACCTGAATAATACAAAGTATATAGACTACTTAATGGACTGTTTTAGTTTGGAAGAACATTCAAAGTATGAGGTATCCTCTATTCAGGTTGGTTATATAAAAGAAGCACTCCCAGGGGACAATATATCATTTTATAAAGACACTTCAATGGCTTCCCAAGGTATTGTTTATATTGAGGGGGTTGATGAGGCTGGGCAAAAACTGTTTAAGGCTCAGGTGGATATAGTTCCTAGGAAATAGCTAATGGGGGAGAAGCATAATGAAAATAGTGAGATTTTTATTATTAATTCTTGCATGGTTAGGCATTGCAGACACTATATTGATTTACGTATTTACAGGTGGTATGGACCTTGGGAGCTTACTGCCAGGTTTTGCAGGAGCTTTTATTCTGCTTGCACTTCTTTTTACAAGGTCCAATTTATATCATAAAAAGTCACGCTTCTTTAATAGGATAGCCAAAGTTATTCTATGTTTATTCTTGGTTTGGCTAGTATCCTTTGGGGTGCTTGTGACAGCATTTATTAATGCGGCTGTATCCCAAACAGACGAAGATGTTCAGTGCGTTTTTGTGCTAGGAGCTGGCATTAAGGGTGAAACCCCAACACTAGTTCTTCAAGAGAGATTAAACTTCGCAATAGATTATATGAACAGCCATCCCTCTTCAATAGCTATAGTTTCAGGGGGGAAGGGATTTGGAGAAAGTATAACTGAGGCAGAAGCCATGAATAGATATATGGTTGAAAGAGGAATAGGGCAGAACAGGATTTTAAAAGAAGAGAAAGCTACAAGTACATACGAAAATATGCTTTTCTCAAAAAAACTGTTTGAAGATAATATAGCAGAGCGCCTTTCAAAGGTTATGATTATAACAAGTGATTTTCATATGCTCAGGTCAAAAATGCTGGCTGGTAGGGTAGGGCTTGAAGCGTCAGGTATAAGTGCATCAACACCATGGTATATATATCCCAATGTACTCTTGAGGGAATACTTAGCATACTTTAAATCGCTTTTTCTGGACAAGTAACATTGGTGATTTCTATATTAAATACAAAAATGCATCGCTAGTACATTTCTATTGTGTACCTGCGATGCATTAATTTTTAGTTTTGAGTATATAATTTTGAATAAAGCTTACTTACTAATACATACCTAATAAACATATTAATATAAATCTAATATAAAATTACTTTGCGAGTGTTTTACGGTACATATCTACATATGCCTGGGCTGAGACACCCCAACTGAAATCAGCTTGCATTCCTCGTTTAACTAACTTCTGCCAAACATCTTTGCGTGTATAGTAAATATTAACTGCTCTTTGTATGGTATATAGCATATCGTGGGCATTATAGTTGGTAAAGCTAAAACCATTACCCTCACCGGACTGTTCATTGTACGATTGAACTGTATCATTTAATCCTCCGGTTTCTCTTACGATAGGTACTGAACCATACCTGAAACTGAATATTTGACCTAGGCCACAAGGTTCAAATAGCGAAGGCATTAGGAACATATCAGAGCCTGCATAAATTCTCTGAGCGAGAGTATCATTAAAGGTAATGTTGACCGAAACCTTATCCCGATGCCAATAAGCAGCATTTTCAAATACATATTTGTAGTGCTCGTCTCCTTTACCTAAAACCACAAGCTGGATATCCATACTAAGGATATCTTCTAAAACACGCTCAATCAAATCAAATCCTTTTTGTGAAGTAAGCCTTGAAATAATACCAATTACAGGCACTTCACTTCTTACAGGGAGGCCTAAGTCCTTCTGAAGGTTTGACTTGTTAATTGCCTTTGCTGAGGGATTATCTACTGAATAATTAGCATATAGTCTCTTATCCGTCCTAGGATCGTTCTTTTCATAATCAATTCCGTTCAAAATACCATACAAATCGTTAGAGCGGTTTATAATTATATCATTTAAATTTTCACCATAGAAATTACTCTTTATTTCGCTTGCGTAAGTAGGGCTAACGGTGCTGATTGAATCGGAATATACTAATCCTGCTTTCATAAAGTTTACTAAATCATAAAATTCTATACCATAGGGGGTGAAGTACTGCCAATCCAGTCCAAGTAAATTAGACAAGGTTTCTTTTGGGAAGATACCCTGGTATTTTAGGTTATGAATAGTGAAAACAGTTTTTATATCGGAGTAAAATACATCCTGCACAAACTGTGCCTTTAGAAGCAAACTTACTACACCTGTTTGCCAGTCATTACAGTGTATAATATGTGGCTTAAAGCCCAAAAATCTAAGGACCTGCAATAACGCTTTACTGTAAAAGGTAAATTGCTCGGCTTCATCAAAACTACCATATAATTCATCTCTACCAAAATAGTACTCATTATCCAAAAAGTACACTGTCACGCCTTCATGTACCAATTTAAAAACTCCGCAGTACTGGTGCCTCCATGAGATGTCAACATAAATATATCCCAGATATTCCATAGCGTCTTTATACTGCTGAGGTATTGACTTGTATTTGGGCATAATTATTCTGATGTCATGACCTAGCGCTGATATTGCCTTGGGAAGTGAACCCGCCACATCGCCTAGACCACCAGTTTTTGCAAAAGGAAAGACCTCTGAAGATGCAAACAAAATATTCAAACTATCCATCTGTTTCCTCCGGGATGATAATAATATTTTTTAGTCTATCAGAAAGTGAAATATATTACAATATAGCGTTGACAGCACAGCAAATTTTGCCTATTATTTAGTTTGAAAATCTATATATTAAGGGAGAAATCATGGGTAAATTTACTTATACCACAAAAGGAACATGTTCAAGAAAGATAAATGTTGAAATAGAGGATAACATAGTTAAGCATGTAGAGTTTCAATCCGGGTGTGATGGAAACCTACAAGGCATTAGTATGCTTGTTGAAGGTATGGAGGTTGAGGAAGTCATAAAAAGGCTTAAAGGCATTGACTGTGGTGGAAGAGGCACTTCTTGTCCAGATCAGCTTGCAAAAGCACTTTTAGAAAATCACTCGGGATAGTCTATTTTATTCGCTTCTTAGTGCTTCTATAGGATCAAGTTTGGAGGCTCTAGTTGCTGGGTATACACCAAAAAATATGCCCGTCGCAAATGCAAAGGAGATTGATATTAGCACTGCTCTAGGAGAGATTGCAGTTGGAATGTCTGGAAATATAGCGGGTATCATGAGAGAACCCCAATACCCTAGCAATATTCCTAGAATACCTCCACAAAGGCTCAATACAACTGATTCTACAAGAAATTGGCTTAGAATATCTTTTTTTCTGGCACCAACAGCTTTCCTTAAGCCGATTTCTCTAGTTCTTTCAGTAACGGAAACCAGCATGATGTTCATAATACCAATACCACCTACCAATAGAGAAATTGCAGCTATACCACCTAACCCTGCGTTCAATATTCCAAGCATATCATCTACGGTATCGATCATATCCTTTTGCTTCAACACAGAAAACTCATTACTATCGTTATTCTTTTCAATAATGTTTCTGATACTTTTACTAACTGTTTCTACATTTTTGGATGAATCAACTCGGATAACTATCTGATTAATGGTCTTCTCTCCTGTTCTTTCCAGTATCTCTGTAATAGGCAGATAGATCTTAACATTAACATCATCATTTAAGGGACCCATGTTTTCGGGTTTCTTGTATTGTAATATTCCAACAACCAAATATTGCGTACCATTAAGCGATATTTTTTTGCCAATTGAGTTTGAACCATTAAAAAGCTCCTTATTAACCTCATCCCCAATAACTGCTACCCTAGCATTTGCAGTCCGATCCTTTTGTGTAATAAACCTTCCGTATTTCAAGTCAAGTGTAGAAGTTTTAATTGCGGCTTCATCTACACCAGTCGTGGATACAAGCAACTTCAACTTATCCAGCTTGTCGATATTACCTTGCACTCCAGTAGCACCTTCCACATGTGGGATGGACTTTATCTTAAGAACATCGTTATAGGTAAATACACTTTGTTTCTGGGAGAACATTTCTCTCGTTATTCCTAATTTACTAGTGCTCTCCTTTTTCGAAGCCCCTCCTATATTTCCGGGAATGACATAAATAAGATTGGCTCCAAGCGACTCAACCTGGGATGTAATTTTTGCCTTCATTCCTTCACCTATTGAGGTTAAAGTAATTACAGAGCTTACCCCGATAATTATACCCAGCATTGTTAAAAATGTCCGAAGCTTATTTCCTGTAATGGTAGAATAGCTACTCCTAATATTTTCAGAAAGTTTCATATTTATTTCCCCCTTACGCTTTAGAGAAAACATTAAATGCCAAACACATTATTTGCAATAATTGGCATTTTTATGTGTATATTTCAAAGAATTTTAGCATTAAGTCTATTCTTTTTGTCATTATCGTCGTATAATTAATAGTACAAATCAATTTTTTATATTTTTTTATTTTATGAATGGGGGAGATTGAAATGGATATCAGAGACTTAATCAGAGGCCAAAAAAAGAGCTCCAAGAAGCAGACAGCAAAAAATGTGGCTATAGGGGCATCAATTGGTACTGCAGTGGGGGTAGCTGCAGGCATACTTCTAGCACCAAAGTCGGGTAAAGAAACGAGACAGGATATCGCAGATGTTTCTAAAAAAGCTTATGAAAATGTGAAAGATACTGTTTCAGCTACAAAGGAAAAAATTGAGGAAGCGGTAAAAGCAAAGTGCTGTGAAAAAGAAGCTGAATGTTGTTGTGATCAAGATTCCGAAATTGAAACCCAAGAGGAAACAAAAGAAGAGAATGTGTAACCTATACTTTTGAGTGAAAGGAACTTACTAATGGAAATTACAATTAACTTAAGTAGTGTTGCATGGTTTATCATATTTTGCTTAGCAGTAGCAATTAGTATTTTCTTAATTATATTAATAAAAAACTTAATTCGAGCAGTTGCAAGCATTCAAAAGGTAATAGACAACAGTGCTCAGAATATAGAACAGACAATTGCAGTTCTTCCACAGACACTAAAGAGTGTTGATGATGTTGCAGTTAGTGCAAAGACAACTCTTGATAAGGCTACTTCTTTAGTCACTAATGTTGAGGATGGAGTTTCAGAGACCATCGATTCTTTTTCTTTTAATGCTGAGAATATAGTTAATATTATAAATATTGCAAGTTCAGTAATTAAGTCTATAATGAGTGCTTTTTCAAGAGAAAAGTAATTTACTATATTTAAAATATATGCTGAAACCATGTATATATGGTTTCAGCATATATCATATACAAATGAGAGGTGAACTGCGTGGATAGAAACCTGAGAGTCAGTGCCACAGTTATATGTAATAACTTCCGAGATCAAAATATTGAAGATTTCTATTTTAATGGTGATTTACCAAACTATTACTTAACTCAAAGTGTTCAATGCTCCTTGAAAAAAGCAGCTGATAACTTTGTTTTTGCAATAAGTGATTCTATGGGAAATGGTTGTACTGAATATGAAAATGCACCTAGTGCTATCAAAGAGGTGAAGAATATACATAATTCTTTGAAAAAAACTGGGTTTGCGATAGAACTTATTACTGATAAGCTTTACGAGGCTATACAGTTATCTAGCAATCTAATTTATAGCAAGTCTATTATTGATAATCACGGTGAGCAGGTACAAACTTCATTTTCCTCACTGGTTATTGAACGTAACAAGGCTTCGGTAATGAACCTCGGTAATAATGGTGTATTTGTATTCCGTCAAGGGATGCAAAGAGATGTTTTTTCTAACGAAAGCAAGAAAGCAGAAAAGCTTAAAATGCTTGGGATTTCCACCTCAACTCAAAATGTTACAATGCTTTCAAGCAACGAAAAAATGTTGAGGTTAGCAGAGGAAGAGTCAAAGACAAAGTTAAAATTATCTCCTTACTTTGATATAGTTCCAGGGGATATAGTTGTTCTATGTAGTGCAACCATACTTAAGTGTATTAGCAAAAGTAAAATTGAGTCAATGATTGACAATACAATGGATGCCGGTTTTATTGCTTCTGCATTAATTCAAGAGGCACAAAGGGTAAATGGAAATCTAAATTATACAGTTTTAGCCATTAAGGTGGATGAAAGCAATGAGGCGTATTCTTCAATACCACAGGGGAACGATTATGATTTAGATGAAAATTACGAGGAAGAGAAAGATTCTTCTGTTATGGGAAAGGTTGTTAACTATATTGTAGCCTTTGTGAGTATTGTTGTAATTGCCGGTGTGGTATTTATGGGGTGGCTCATATTTAGGGATACAAACATTTCGGGTAACCAGAAGGAACCAGCAAACAGTACTATAGCTGCTTCAGCTAGCTCATCTACTCAGCTAAACAACTCTGATTCTTCAGATAATTCCACATTGCCACAGCAAGGTGATGATTCACAGCAGGGCTCCGACGTCAATAATGACGGACAGAATCAGACCCCTCAGAATAATGAGCAAACGCAAAACCCTACACAGGGTAATGAACAGCAACAGAATCAGCAACAGAATCAGCAGCCGCCCAATCAACAGCAAACTGGCAATGAATCAAGCAATGAGGAATATGATACTTATGTTGTTAAAAGTGGAGATACACTAAGTGCCATCAGCTATAAATACTATAAATCATATAATAAGTACGATGTAATAATGAAATACAATAATATTAAGAACGAATCCAGTCTTGTAGTAGATCAAGTACTAAAAATTCCAAAGTTGCCAAATTAGTTATATCAGGGTACCTGAGGTGTGAAAACGCCATAGGGTACCTTTTTTATTATGGCTCTATTGTTTCAAAAGTAAATTTTAAAGCAAATATAGTTAATATTTCAGGGCTATAGCAACAGACAAATACAATGCTAAAGAAATTGAAGTTATGGAAATAATTATATCAGAAATATTAAGAGATACAACCAATAGGAAGACTAAATATTTTTATGATATCATTGTGCAAGAACACGTAAGACGATCGCCTTATCAAAATGCTTTAATTCTACGTATATGTAACACTTAATTGCCAAAACACACCCCATCCACGGAAATATATCAGCCTAAAAAATAAGATTTTGATATAAATTTTATGTAACCAAATGAACAAAAGATAGAGCACCAGCAACAGGACAGCTTGTTTTAACGTTATAGAAGCTCAATGAAGTGCGTACTAGCGGGTTTTAATCAAATTCTGGGTCTTTATATTTGTAAGTTAACTACAAACGTGTAAGCAGCTTACCTTCAGTTTGTTTTTTAAATGGACCATTTAGGACTGAATCATTTAAAATATTGACTTAAAAATTAAAGGATTTAAAGCTTTTTTGTAGAATAATGTTTGAGTTGGAATTTATTACATAATTAGTTTTGATTGTGAAACTAGATAATAATATTAAAAAACATCTTAATACTACGTTTGCTCTAATTAACAAGAGAATTGTTATATATGCAAGCTATCTGTATGGGAGGTATTTGTGGAGAAAATAAGGAACGTTAATTTTAAATACACTTACATAGATATGGGCTCAATAGCTGGAACAAGTAAGGGGTTAGAAATAAAGAAAAATAGAGTTTTCTTGGATGTCGGAAATGGTCTGTTTACGGGGGTCATTGATCATCATCAGATGGTCCAAGGTATATCGGCAAAGGGATCTGTGTTTCGCAGTGCAACTAAACTTGTTACAATATATCCTGAGTATATTTTAAAAAATTTAAGCGATGATGTTTCAGAAGTTGAGATAATTTTACATAATGAGCCTGATTTTGACTGTTTTGGGGCTACATACTTAGTTAAATATCTGATTGAATATGATATTTTTCCTGAAGGATATGAAGAATTTGCAGAATATGTAGATGCTGTAGATGCAGGCACAATTAAAATACAAAATGACAATTATAAAGAAATTTTTGCAGTTGCATATTCTATTAAGCAGGTTTTAGCTGAGAACGTTAGGACTGGAATTGTAGACAACAAAGTTGAAGGTTTTGACTTCAAGAATGAGGTTATGAAAAAATGGTTTGCTTTATTTGATCTAATGGTAAAGTGGACTATTAAACATAAAACATATACTTTAATTGGTGCCGATATATTTGAAAATGGAAGTGATTTTATTGAAGAGATTGCTTTTCTAAAAAGTGATTTCTCATTGTATCAAGAGGATCTAAATAATAAGGACTTTTATGAAATAGTAAGGATAAAGTTACCCCAAATAGATTCTACTTCAAATAGATTATTTGAAGTAGAAGGCTTAGTGTATAATAAAACACCTCAATGCTGTTTAACGAAACTTTGGGCAAGAGTTGATAGTGAACATTCATCAGGAAATGGGTTTGCATTTACTTTTATACCAACAAAAATTAATGATAAAATTAAAATTTCTAATGATAGAGAAGATTATAAAATAAACAAAACTATTATTTCTGTTGACCCTAATAGTGGGTATAGTTTATATGGACTTGCAATTGAATTAGAAAAACAAGAAGTGATAAAAGAGAAGGAAATATTTTCAAAAGATCAAACTTTAATGAGGAATAGAAGTGCTAGACGTCCGGGATTTACTGAAAGTTGGTGTACAAATGATGATCCGTGGTATGATGGAAGAAATTTCAAATACACAATTGTAGATTCACCTAGAAGAGGTAGTATACTTAGCATAGAAGAAATAAAAAGTATAGTATTAAATTTTACAACTGCAAAAATTATAAACAATACAACCAAGATAATTGTTCCATTTTCAATAGATGAGAAAATGGTAGAGAGAGTTTTTCAAAATCCCCAAGACTTTTTTGGTAAAACAATTGAAAAATGCAATATTTCAAAGGATGGCTATTTTCTTGACTATTTGGAACGTTATCTATATTCTGAATCTGATCGCATAGCAAAAAAAGGTTGTTCAAAATATGAAATTAATACTTCTACTAATGCTTTGCTCTTAGATGAAAACGAAAGAATTAAAATGGTTAAAGTTAAAGACCTACCTGGTTCAGATCAGAAAAAAGTGATTTGTGAATTCAACTCGATAGTTATAGTTTTATATAAATATGGAGTGGGTACATTTTGTATTAATGCAATTACTGATCCCGATATGATTCGATTTGATCAGGCTCTTAAGAAATTTAAAAATATAAGAACAAATTATAAAAATGTTTATGATGAATTAGTCTTAGAAAATAAACGTAATTATATTAATATTAAAAAACCTTTAATATATTCTGCAATTACAGTTGATTCGGATGGTTATTTTGAAGAGGAGAAAAAAGAGATGCTTTATAAACTATGTAATGGATTACTCTGGGAGGAGCCATATATTAATAGCCAATATATTGAGAGTTCTTTAGAAGACTTGTTTATGGAAATGGATGAATTTTGTTCTTTTGGTTTTAGTAAAAGTGGAGGAGTAATTTTATGCACATCCACAAAATTGACGGATAAGAGTACTATTGAATATATAAATAGTCAAATAAAATCATTTAATACAACTTATTTCGAAATTTTTACATTTGCATTGCATCAAAGGCTAAGTTTAATGAGATTTGAAAATTTACTTTCTCAGTATGATGGTGACAATAATATTGGTGATTTAAGTAAGCTTAGAAGGCAAATGATGAATTTTATAACGCAGGGTTGGTTTAATCAAATAACAGAGGATGAGATTGGACAACAAATATATAAACGTTGGCAGATCGTATTTGAAAATGAGAAACTATATCAAGAGGTAATTCATCAAATAGAAACTGTCGACGAATATAATCATGCACTAAAAACAAAGACTTATGAGAACTTATCAATATTTGTTTTTCCACTTTTACTTATTATGCAAATTCTAAGTTCAGGTTTGATTAAAACAAAAACGATTGGACCAGATGGTGGTATAGATTGGTGGTATACCGTTACGGGTATTCTTTTGGTTTCTGCATTAACATATGTTCTTTTTAAATTAAGAAAACGTTAGAGTATAGGGGAATGTGCATTATGAGTAAATCGCAAAAAAAAATAATCAATTATTATACCATGGGAATAAGTAATTCAAATTTATATGCTTTGCTTTTTTATTTTGAAAAAATTATGAAAGAGTTCATTTTTTCCTGCGGTGAACAATATCTATCATTAAATAATGGAGATGGATGGAAAAAAGTTTTTTATGAGAAAATAGATAAGGAGCTTAACTCAAAAGTTGAAAGCAACAGGCAAGTTACTTTATCAAAAAATTTCTATTGGAGTGGTGAATATAAAGTTTATGATGACATTGATTTGTTAGAATTTTCGTTTATTAAAAAAGCATGTATTTCATGGTGGGATCTTATTTTTAAAAATTATTTCATAGAGAGACTTCAATTTGAAGCTCAAATGGATAAGCTAACAGCTATAAGAAATTCAGTAGCTCATTGTAGAGAAGTGAGTGATGAAGATCAGAAAGAGATCGCTAAAATTATATTTATATTTATTAAGATTATTCAAAAAAAATACTTACCACCACACTTTGAAAGATTAGAGGTAATTAAAGATAGATATGACTTGGGATTAAATAACTTAAGAGAAGTTTACGATCAATTAAAATTTGTATATAAATCTAGAAGTTTAATGAAAGATAAATGGCCCTTAACAAAGGTTGTTGAAGATGCCAAAACAATTGAAGTTATTGGAATATCAATAAATGAATTAACAATAAAGTTTGAACGGGGTTCACTAGTCAATGCAATAAAGAAAGGAACAGAAATTACACTATTATTTCTTGACCCATTTTCAAAAAATACTAGTTTAAGGGAAGTAGAAGAAATATTACCAAGAAATCAAATTAAAGATATGACAATTATTAATATGAAATACATTGAAAAGATAATCAATGAGATTGGAGAAAACAATAAACTGAGTGTGTACACTTATAATGAGATTCCAAGATTTAATTTAATGTTCATTGATAAGAGGCATCTGTTTGTACAGTATTATGCCTATTATACAAGAGGAGAAGATAATCCATGCTTTTATATAGAAAATGATGGTGATGAGGGTATATACACTTTTTATTATAATATTTATTTAGAAATCTTAAAAAGATCAAGAGAATTTAAGGGATTTAAAAATAATAATTTATTTAAGCGAGGTAAGTTAATGTGAATATTTCAATTGAAAAAGATAAAATCTTAGAAATTTTGGATGGTGTGAAAAAAGATTTTTTCTCAAATAAGTTAAATCATGATGTAAAGGTTAAGAACAAAGGTTCATATGATTTGGTAACATCATTAGATTACGAAATTGAAAATTATATTATAAGAAATATTTTAAAGTACTTTCCAAATGATAATATTATATCAGAAGAAACTAAATCTAAAAATGTTCTTAAGGAAAGGAACTGGATTATTGATCCGATAGATGGAACATGCAATTTTGCTAACAATATTCCTATTTATGGAGTTCAATTAGCCTTTCTACATTATTCTGATCCGATATTTTCATTTATTTTACATCCAACAATGAATGAATTATTTTTTGCCGAGAAGGGAAAAGGTGCTTTATTGAATGGAGAAAAAATCGTTATTAAGGGTGATACTACTATAAATCAAGCAATTATCACATTAGGGGATTTTAGTAAATCTAATTATAATTCCAGAGAAAGACAAATAAAGTTGATGTCAAAGATAAATGATAAGGTTTTAAAATTCAGGATGTTGGGAACATCATGTTTTGATCTATCTTATCTAGCGGCAGGAAGAACACATGCCCATATAATGTTTTCAAAAAATATGTGGGACATAATACCAGGATTGTTAATCGCAAAAGAGGCCGGAGCGGTAGTTTCAAGTATAGATGGGGGTGAATTTGATATAAACAATGGCTCATTAATTGCATCAAGTAGCAAAGACATCATAGATTTTATAATATTGAATGCAAATGAAGATGGGAACTATGAATAGTAGTTGGATAATATTTGCGATTATATCAGGTTTATTTGTTAGTGCAAGAGAAATTTATATAAAAAGATATATAAATTATTCGGCAGAAATAGTTGGATTTACTACTAGATTATTTGGTAGCGTAATATTAATTATTGTAGCCTATAAAAGTAAAATTGTGATAGTAGATATTCCTGTTTTTTTTATAATAACTTTTTCATCAGTGATTATTACAGCCATTACTACCGTAATTAGACTTAGACTTATTAAACAAGAAGACATATCACTAACAACACCTTGGTTAGGTACAATTCCTGTTTTTATGGTTTTATGGACAGCATTGATTTTTCATGAAGTTCCAAGTTGGACTTCTTTAATTGGTATATTGTTGGTGTGTATAGGTTCTTTTGCAATAGGTGTCACTGGAAAAACTATGCATTTTAATAAGGCAAGTTTTTTAATGTTACTTATAGCAATCTTGATAGGATTTACTACATCAATGGACAAAATAGCGATTTTGGCTTCAACGGCTATTACTTATACACTGGTTTGGACACTATCATCAACGGTTTTAATGTTTGGTATTGCAAAAAAGAATTCAAGCAAAGTACTCATAATTGATAAGCATTTGTTTATTCAAGCTATCTTTTGGGTTGGAGAGTTTGTATGTCAGATGTTGTCTGTACAGTATTCAAGCGTTTTAACCTCTGGAACTACATATGTTAAAACATTGACGATGATTAATATTGTGATTACAACTTTTTTGGGAAGTATCGTTTTTAAAGAACAAGATTTAAAAAAACGAGTATTTTCATCTTTGTTGATATTTTTGGGAGCCTCAATTATTGTTTTATTTAGGTAATTTATATGGGAGCCTGTGAAATAAAGTCTAAATATTCTTCAATATTTATTCCATAACTATTTAACATTTCAGTTCTTAAAAATGGATCGTCGGTTAATTTATACAGTCTGTATATAACTTATCCAATTTAGCAGCGGAATTTGATGCTTCTTTTATAATTGTACTTAATTCAGTTTTTTGACTTTCATATAGTGGTATTAATTCAAACTTTTCCTGTTCGGATAATTTGATATTTGTTTACCAATTTGAATCAAAAATTCGGGAAACGATAGTGAATAGAATTTCGTAATGTTTTCAGTCGTTTTCTTTAGACTAAGTGATGCTTGTAAATAGTTAACAAACTCTTTTGTTCTTTTATATAATGATTGATTTAATACCAATAATTTATCTACAAGCTATACAAAATCAGGTATATTTTGCAATTATTATTGGCAATCGTTCAATATAAACTACTTTTGTTTCTGCAAGTGGTTTCCCAACAATATGGAAATTATCGTGTTGAAAATTATTTACAAACAGTTGGAACAAAAAGTTATATATTGAGTCAAATATTACAAGTACATAAAAAACACAAATATAAAACGAGAGGTGAAAGATTTATGAAAAGATTATTATCCCTTATAATGGCAGTGGTTATTTTAATAACATTTGCTATCCCTGCTATGGCACAATCAACAAGTGCAAATGTTGAACTGGAAAGTACCATTAAGCTTGTAAAAGCAAAAATTAATGTGCCTTCTGAATTGACGAAGTTTTCCTACTCAATCAGCTCTTACGACAACGAGCGCTATTGGAATCTAACATGGAGAAATGAAGATTCAGGTGCTAGCATGTACGTTACAGCTGATAGCTCAGGTTTTATAAAAAACTATAACTATTATAAGCAAGAAGAAAATACAAAAAAATTACCAAATTATTCATATGAGCAGGGGAGAAAGCTTGCTGAAGCATTTATCAATAAATTAAGCAGTAGCCTATTAAAAGAATATAAGATATTAGCCACAAATAACAATTATGGCACACAATACAACTACAACTACATGAGACAAGTCGATGGCGTAGATTTTGTTGAAGATACTATGAGCGTAAGCGTTAGCTACTTGACAGGCGAGATTCTAAACTATAGCTGTCAATATACTAATAAAATGGAATTCCCCGATGCTGCAAAAGCAATTAGTATTGCTGCTGCCAAGAAGACTTATACTGATAAAGTAGGAGTCAAACTATCATATTTGACTAAGTATGTTGATAATAAGAAGGTTGTTTATTTGGCGTATGTACCAAAAACTAATTCATTTATTAATGCAATAACAGGTGAAGTAGAGACTGATCATAGATGGATTGGACTGTATGATGAAAAGGCTGCAAATTCTTATGGCGCTGATTTAGGCGGGCTTACACCTGAAGAACAAAACGCAGTGGATAGTGTTGCTGGTATTATGTCTAAAGAGGAAGCTGACAAAATCATTAGAGCAGAAAGTCTATTCAACATAGACAGCTCCTTTGTTCTAAAAAGCAACAACCTTTATAAGCAATGGGATAGCAATACAAAGTTTATTTGGTCATTAGATTATCAATACACAGATAAGGATAATGCTGATAAGAGTAGATATGCTTCGGTTTCAATCGATGCTAAGACTGGCGAGGTTGTAAACTTCTATACTAATTATTATACAGAAAAAGAATCAAAACCTAAATATACAGTTCAACAGGCAAAGGAATTAGTCGAAAAGGAACTTCAGAGATTATTAGGTGATAAGTTTAAGCAGAGTATTTATACCGAGAATACTAATAACATAATTACTCAAGAGATTCCAGCATATATTAGCTTATATTACGTTAGAACTGTGAATGGTATTGAGTTCCCACAGGATTTTATTAACGTTACCTTTGATAATATTAACGGAAGAATTAGTGGTTTAAATGTTAATTGGTCGAACGAGTATACTTTCCCTTCACCAGATGGAGTTATTACTAAAGATAAAGCTTTGGACGTGTTATTTAATAACGTTGGATTTGGTCTAAAGTATGCGGTCCAATATGTATATGACTTAAGCAATTCCGAAAACAATAAGAAGGTAAAGTTGGGATACTTTGTAAACCAGGAAATTCCACAGACAATAGATGCATATACTGGTCAAATTCTTGACTACAATGGAAGCGTCTACAAGCCATACAATATAAAGCAGTACAAGGATATAAAAGACAGCTCATACCAGGATCAGATAAATATACTCGCGCAAATGAACATTTACTACAATGAAGATAATTTGAATGCGAAATCAAATGTACTTCAAAAGGATTACTTTATGCTCCTTTGTAAGATGCTAGACATTTACTATTTTAGCACAACGAACGTGAAGGAATCTGCTAATGATATGTACAAAATGCTTGTTCAGCAAAACTATATAACACAAAAGGAAGTAAGTCCTGATTCTGTAGTTACAAAAGAGGATGCTGCTAAATATCTAATTAAGTTCCTAAGACTTAATAAAGTTGCTGAAATAAAAGGTATATACAATATTAAGTTTACTGATGCAAAGGCAATAAACGCTGATCTTATAGGTCATGTAGCCATAGCAACTGGATTTAAAGCATTTTCTACAGATAGCAAGGGAAACTTTAATCCTAAGCAAAAAGTTAACAGAGAAGAGGCTTTAATGATCATCTATAGATACCTTCAGGGAATTTAATGACTTAGGAGATTTATACCTCGTAGATAAACCCTATAAAAAGAAAAGTGGTGAGACGGTTTTCCGTCTCACCAAAATAATAGGGATTTATCAAAATATAGAAGTTTGCAATTTAATATGTATATTTTTTTAACGTTATTGTATAATTATACAATAACGTTTTTAAAATATCAACATTTGTAAATTTTTATTTTACAAATATTTCATTTTATTTATAATTCTATTTTATATAGTGTAACATAGTATAAAAAGTATTGTCATATTGACTTAATGGACTAATATAGTACAATAGGATATAACTATAAAAAAGGAGGGTAAGCATATGTTAATACATATCGTTTTGTTTAAAATGAAGGATAGAAGCGCACAAAGTATTGAAAAGGCAAAGGAAGTATTACTAAACATGGATGGCAAAATAGAATATCTGAGACACCTTGAAGTGGGTACCGATGTTCTACATTCAGAAAGATCATATGATTTGGCGCTCTATACTAAGTTTGACAATATGGATGATATGCAAAAATATCAGGTTCACCCTGAACACAAGAAGGTTCAGCAATACATGGTAGAAAACAGAGAGGCATCTGTTACAGTAGACTACGAACTATAAAATAATTGGAGACTAACTTATGAAGAAAAGTATTGGACTTTTAGCTATCACTTTAGCGATTATTATGACATTAAGCAGTTGTGGATTACCAAAACAAAATAATTCGGCATTAGAGACTCAACCTGCTGATAATATGGTTCAGAAGACCGATACAGACAACAAAGATGCAAGTAACGATAGCAGCCAGTCAACACAGGCTGAACAATCCACTGTGAATCAGGTAGAGACCATAGATTATGCGACCGTCAAACCTGATGAAAGCGGAAAAATTATGATTGTAATGTTTCATAATTTTATAGAAACCTATACCAAGGGGGATAAGCAATATACAACTACCTTCAGCGATTTTGAAAAGTTATTGAACACACTATATGAAAAAAAATACCGACTGGTAAATTTAACTGACGTGCTAAACAATAACATTGATATTCCAGCTGGGTGCATACCAATGGTATTTACATTTGACGATGGTACAGCAGGTGAGTTTAACCTTATAGAGGAAAATGGACAACTCAAGGTAAATCCAAAGTCAGCAGTGGGCATTATGCAGGAATTTAATAAAAAACATCCCGACTTTGGGATGAAGGGAACTTTCTATGTTAATCTTGGTATTTCGAGCACTTTTAGTGGTGCCGGTACAATGCAACAAAGACTACAATATCTTATAGACCTTGGCTTTGAGATTGGTAATCATACGAAGTCTCATATTTCCTTGCCATCAGTGAAAACTGCCGAGAAAATTATGGAAGAAGTTGGCGGCAATCAAAAAATTATGGAGGAACTAGTTCCAGGATATAAGTTTACTTCCTTTTCTCTGCCTTTTGGAGGAGCTACTAAGGAGTTAAAGGACTATGTAATTAAGGGAAACTACCAGGGGACAGATTATGAGAACAGGGCAATAATGTTAGTGGGAGCAAATCCTGCACCATCACCTGCCAGCAAGGATTTTAAGCCTTTACAATTACCAAGAGTTCGTGCTACCGGGATAGAGAAGGTTGAGTGTGATCTTGATTGGTGGTTAAAGGAGCTAGAGGGTGGAAGCAGCCAATATGTTAGCGATGGAAATGCTAATACCATAACTGTGCCTGAGGCTAAAAAAGAAAAAATTGATATCGAGAGAATTAAGGATAAGCAGGTAATAACTTATTAATAAAAAAACCGCTTAGGCGGTTTTTTTTATGTTTTTAAGAATATAGGAATTTATTGTTTTAGAGTGTTACAGAAGTATCGATAATACTGAGATTGAATGTGTACACGAACAATAAATTTCTATATTCGGGGATTGAAAAGGGGATTCCCCTTTCCGGTTTCAGAAGGGTGCTCAGAAACATGAAATGTTTCGTCGAAGGGAACCTAGGGTTCCCTAGCGAACAAGAAAATATACTGAGCAAGATAAAATAGTAAAATAAGCACTGAACAGATTTGCGAAGTAAATTTTCTTGATTTACATAGTTTTGAATTTTCATGTATATTTTCGGCGTTGATACTCCATACTTTATATATCCTATTTGGCTTTTCTCTAAGATGTAGCCGTTATTTGAACCATACATACTGTTTGCAGAAAAGTTAAATGTGTTATATAATTATTGTTAATTATTGGATATGTATTTAAGTCAATTCATTGAGCTAATTTATATGAAGGAGTGAATAATAATGGTACAAAAACAA
>JAEYTP010000111.1 GCA_023433945.1 Bacillota bacterium
AATACTCGTCTCGGATACGCTTAAGCTCTGACTTAGGGAATATTGAAAGAAGTCTCCAGCCAGTTTCTAACGTTTCCTCGATTGTTCTGTCATTTGTAAAGCCCTGTGATACATATTCCTTTTCAAACGCATCAGCAAACTTTGCATACAGCTTATCAATGTCTGTAAGTGCAGCATCTCCCAAGATTACTGCCAGCTCCTTTGCTTCCTTTCCTCTTGCATAGCAAGCAAACAGCTGATTCATGGTATCTGCATGATCTTCTCTTGTCTTTCCCTTTCCAATACCCTTATCCTTTAGACGAGAAAGAGATGGTAATACGTCAATAGGAGGCATTACACCCTTTCTATAAAGCTCACGGCTAAGAATAATCTGCCCCTCAGTAATATATCCTGTAAGGTCAGGAATTGGATGCGTTTTGTCATCCTCAGGCATTGTTAAAATAGGAATAAGAGTAATACTTCCATCAACATTTCTCTTTTTTCCCGCTCTTTCATACATTGTTGCAAGGTCGGTATAAAGATATCCAGGGTATCCTCTTCTTCCAGGAACCTCTTTTCTAGCTGCCGAAACTTCACGCAAAGCCTCTGCATAGTTTGTTATATCAGTTATAATAACCAAAACGTGCATACCCTTATCAAATGCCAGATATTCAGCTGCTGTCAAAGCCATTCTTGGTGTAGAAATACGCTCGATAGCAGGGTCATTTGCTAGATTGATAAACATTACTGCTCTGTCAATAGCACCTGTTTTCTTGAAATCACTGATAAAGAACTCTGATTCTTCAAAGGTGATACCTACTGCCGCAAATACTACGGCAAAGTTTGAATCACTACCTAGTACCTTTGCCTGCCTTGCAATCTGAGCAGCAAGGTTTGCATGTGGCAAACCTGAGCCTGAGAATATCGGAAGCTTTTGCCCTCTTACAAGGGTATTCAGCCCATCAATAGCTGATACTCCTGTTTGAATAAATTCTGAAGGATAATCTCTAGCAGCAGGGTTCATTGGAATACCGTTTATATCCAGCCAGGTATCAGAAATAATATTGGGTCCGCCATCAATTGGCTTGCCCATACCATCAAATACACGCCCTAGCATTTCCTCTGACACAGGCAATTCAATACTTCTTCCTAAGAATCTCACCTTACTCTGAGCTGGATTGATACCTGCTGAGCTTTCAAAAAGCTGTACCATAGCCTTGTCTTCATTTATCTCAAGTACCTTACAACGACGTAGTTCTCCGTTGGGAAGTTCGATTTCACCCAGTTCATTGTACTTTACATCCTTAACTCCTGTTACAAGCATAAGAGGGCCTGCAACCTCAGCAATAGTCTTGTATTCTCTGAGCATATCACTTCACCTCCCCTGCAATTATGTTTTCTATTTCTTCATTAAGCTGTGCTTCAATTTCCTTGTATGCTTCTAACGCATTATCTTCAGACGTATATTTATATCTGCCTATTCTTTCTCTTACAGGCATAGAGAATATCTGTTTACTTGTAGCACCCTCTTCAAGAGCCTTTAAGCCCTTGTAGTAGAAGCCCATGATAAGCTTCATAAGCATATGCTGCTTTTCCAAGGATGTAAAGGTATCTACATCATGAAATGCATTCTGATGCAAATAGTCTTCTCTTATTGACTTCGATGCTTCAAGTACCAATTTGTCCTTATCTGAAAGTGAATCAACACCAACAAGCCTTACTATTTCTTCTAGCTCTGCTTCTTCTTGCAATAGCTTCATAAGGTCTGTACGAAGTGTGCTCCAATCCCTTGCAACATTTGCATCAAGCCATTGATCAAGCTTTTGCTGATACAGTGAATAGCTGTTAAGCCAGTTTATTGCAGGGAAATGTCTTCTGTAGGCAAGGCTGGCATCCAGTCCCCAGAACACCTTGACAATACGCAAGGTTGCCTGTGATACAGGCTCTGAAATATCTCCGCCTGGAGGAGAAACCGCACCTATCGCCGTAAGTGCACCCTGTCTCTCATCATTACCAAGACAAACTATTCTTCCTGCTCTTTCATAGAACTGAGCAAGTCTTGAACCTAGGTAAGCAGGGTATCCTTCTTCACCCGGCATTTCTTCAAGACGTCCCGACATTTCTCTCAAGGCCTCTGCCCATCTAGAAGTTGAGTCCGCCATTAAAGCCACAGAATAACCCATGTCTCTAAAATATTCAGCTATTGTGATACCTGTATAGATTGATGCTTCTCTTGCTGCAACAGGCATGTCAGAAGTATTTGCGATGAGTACTGTTCTCTTCATCATTGCCTCGCCCGTTCTTGGATCCTTGAGTTCTGGGAATTCCATGAGAACATCCGTCATCTCGTTTCCGCGCTCTCCGCAGCCGATATAGACCACGAGCTCGGCATCTGCCCACTTAGCAAGCTGGTGCTGAACTACGGTTTTACCGCTACCGAAAGGACCTGGTACAGCTGCCACTCCACCTTTTGCAAGTGGGAACAAGGTATCTATTACTCTTTGACCTGTTATGAGAGGCATATCAGGTGAAAGCTTCTGCTTGTAGGGACGTCCACGGCGAACCGGCCACTTCTGCATCATAGTAATATCTACTATTTCACCATTGTCTTTTCTGACCTTTGCAACAGTATCAGTAACTGTAAATTCACCCTCAAATATTTCTTCTATAACTCCCTCAACTCCATAAGGAATCATAATTCTATGCTCTATCAGCACTGTTTCCTGAACAGTACCAATAACAACACCCATAGAAACTCTTGCTCCTCTGGCAATTGACTTCTGAAAGAACCACTTTTTCTCTCTATCCAGTGATGTAACCTGAATACC
>JAEYTP010000153.1 GCA_023433945.1 Bacillota bacterium
CGGTATCTTAATATTTGCCTGTCTTGCTGCCTCCAAGATAGTAATGTCTTTTGCAACTTGCATCTTCTTACCATCTATCGTTATATTAACCATTTCCATAATAGCACTCTCCTCCCTTATTTCTTTACTATTGCTTTAAATGGACACTTGTCAATACATGCACCACACTTCAAGCACTTAGCTGAATCAATCTTGAATACTTCCTTGCCTTTTTCGCCGCTGATACAGTTTGCAGGACATACCTTTGTACAAAGTCCACACTTTTTACACTTATCTTCGAGAACTACGAAGTTAAGCATTGATTTACAAACACCAGCCGGGCATTTCTTATCAGTTACGTGTGCTACATATTCATCCCTGAAATATCTGAGAGTACTGAGTACTGGATTTGGAGCAGTCTGTCCCAAGCCGCACAATGCTGACGCCTTAATATTCTTTGCAAGAACTTCCAGCTTATCAAGATCAGCTAATTCACCCTTACCTTCAGTAATTCTATCCAGAATTTCATACATTCTCTTCGTTCCAATTCTACATGGAGGGCACTTCCCGCAGGATTCATCAACAGTAAATTCCAAGAAGAATTTAGCTATATCAACCATACAGTTGTCCTCATCCATAACAATAAGTCCGCCTGAACCCATCATGGAGCCTAGCTGAATGAGTGAATCGTAGTCAATAGGTGTGTCTAAATGCTCTGATGGAATACATCCGCCTGAAGGTCCACCTGTCTGAGCAGCCTTAAACTTCTTGCCGTTTGGAATGCCTCCGCCAATATCATATACAACTTCTCTTAACGTAGTACCCATTGGTACCTCAACAAGGCCTGTGTTGTTGATCTTTCCACCCAAAGCAAATACTTTTGTTCCTTTGCTCTTCTCAGTACCAATACTAGAGAACCAATCAGCGCCCTTGAGAATAATTACTGGTATATTTGCATAGGTTTCAACGTTATTTAGAATTGTTGGCTTTTGCCATAATCCCTTAACTGCTGGGAAAGGAGGTCTTGGTCTTGGTTCACCTCTGTGACCTTCAATTGACGTCATTAGGGCAGTTTCTTCTCCACACACGAAAGCTCCTGCTCCAAGTCTTATTTCAAGGTCAAATTTAAAACCAGTTCCCATAATATTATCTCCTAAGAGACCATACTCCTTGGCTTGCTTTATTGCGATTTCAAGTCTCTTAACAGCTATTGGGTATTCAGCTCTAACATATACATACCCCTGATCAGCACCAATAGCATAACCTGCTATCGCCATCGCTTCAATCAAAGTATGTGGATCTCCCTCAAGAACAGATCTATCCATGAAAGCTCCAGGATCTCCTTCATCAGCATTACAGCAGACATATTTCTGTTCGTTTACCTGTTTTGCAGCAAATTCCCACTTAAGACCTGTTGGGAAGCCTCCGCCCCCTCTGCCCCTTAATCCTGACTTCTTCATAATGTCTATTACATCCTGAGGTTGCATTTCAGTCAGTACCTTTTCAAGCGCTAGATAACCATCAAAAGCTATGTATTCATCAATATTTTCAGGGTTTATAGCTCCACAATTTCTAAGAGCAATTCTCATCTGTCTTGTAAAGAAGTCAATTCCATCAAGATTCTTCGCTATATCCTCTGACTCTTTGTCACCTGCTAACAATCTCTTGACAACACGACCCTTTAGCAGATGTTCTTCAACAATTTCCTTCACGTCTGAAACCTGAACCATAGTGTACATTGCACCCTCAGGGTACACTACAAGTATTGGTCCTTCAGCACATAGACCAAAGCAACCGGTCTTAACAATCTGTACTTCATTCTCTAATTTATTCTCTTTTAATTTCAATTCTAATTCATCCATTATCTTCAAAGAATTTGAAGACGTACATCCGGTACCCGCACAAACTAGAACATGAGCTCTATATATTTGCATTTATTAAAAACCTCCTTACAATAATTAGTTATATCCTGATATTATTGTTGTTCTGCAGCACCAATAGTCAAATCAGTGCAAACCTTACCGTTTACCAGATGCTCAGCAACTATTCTTACAGCCTTTTCAGGAGTCATTTTAACATAGGTTACCTTTGAACCCTCTGGATCATAAACCTCAACAATTGGTTCAAGACGACATACACCAACACATCCTGTCATAGATACGGTAATATTATTAAGATTTCTCTTCTTAATTTCTTCCAAGAATGCACTCATTACAGGTCTAGCCCCTGCAGCAATGCCACATGTAGCCATACCAACAACTACTCTCATTCCGTCTTTGTTAGACCTTAGAGAAATATTATTAAGAGTCTTTCTTCTTATTTCTTCTAATTCAGCAATCGACTTCATTAAGCACACCTCCAAAAATATTCTTTATTCCTTCATCAATATAAGCTTTTATCCAATCAAGTACTGTTATCTCATTTATTGGAACACCATTTAGTGTTTTATTCAATTCATCGGTATCGACTATAAAAATACCTTTTGAACCAGATAAAATTAGTTTGAAATTAATTGTGGTATTTGAGGCTATCAATATCCTCATAGATTCTGAAATATCACCTAAGGGAATCCTGTCGATATTGTTTATTTCAAAGCTAGCAAATACTTTGGTGCCTTTATGTTTAACAGAACTTATTTCAAAATTCCCGTTGCACCTGTTTGCTGAGTCTTTTAGCATAGGTAATCCAAGTCCAACTTTTCTGGTAGTCCTTGATGTAACAAACGGGTCGGAGACTTTTCGAGTATAATCCTTTTCCATACCAGAGCCATTATCATCTACTATGAACTCCAAAAAGCCTTCATTTGTTACGTTTAGAGTGATAGTGATATTTTTCGCCAGTGCTGAAACGGAATTTTGAGCAATATCTAAAAGATGTTGCGATAAGTCTCTCATAATTTATTCCTTTTTTATGCTTATAGATTCTTATACTGGTCGATAATGCCCTTTACGTCATCGGGAACTAATCTTCCATGGACGTCTTCATTTATCATTATTACGGGAGCTAATCCACATGCACCTATACATCTACATGCTTCTAGTGAGAATTTGCCATCTTCTGTGCATTGACCTACTTCAATGCCTAATGCTTCTTTAAACTTGTCCAAAATGCTTCCGGAACCCTTAACATAACAAGCAGTCCCCATACATACACTAATGTTGAAGCGACCCTTTGGATTTAATGAGAATTGAGTATAGAAAGTAACTACTCCGTAGATTTCAGCAAGTGACACATTTAAGTCCTCACTTATTTTCTTTAATACCTCTTTTGGTAAGTAGCCATATAATACCTGTGTTTCGTGTAATACTGGGATTAGTGCACCTTTAGTGTCCTTATACTTCTCAATAATTTTATTGAGCTCTAAGGCATTTTCGTCTACACAACCGCAGCAGCACTTGTTTTCACTCATTAAATAAGACCTCCTTTTTTTAGAAAAAACTGTTAATACTTTCACAATATTCGTTAATATTATAACAAATAATTGTATTTTATTCAATAATTAAATAATTAAAAAAATGCATATAAAAAAAGCACAGACTTCTCTGTGCTTTTTTTTACTATTTCCTAGCTTTCAAAATTGTACTCGTCTTCCATTCTGGACTTGAACTCTTCAAATACTCTATTGAGCTCATCCTCATCATCGATTGTAGAGAAAGAATCTTCTTCTTCGCTAATGTGCTCAATTTTAAGAATTACAACCTCATCAGCTTCCTCATCCTCCTGCTCGTCTATTGGAAGCAGTACAACGTATTCGTTGCCATCTAGCTCAATTGTATCCAAATGCTCAAACTCTACTTCTTCTCCGTCTTCACCTATAAGTACTACATAATCGTCTCTTTCTTCTGTCATGGTATTACCTCCTGCAATATTATATATAAACCAAGTCTATACAAAAGATTTATACTGTTTTTAATGATATCATATATTTATTATGTTTTCCAATAATAATTTATTTACGGCTGTATCTATCAAGATATCCCTGAAGAATGTATACAGCAGAAACTGTATCAACAATATTCTTTTTATTGGAAGCCTTAACTCCTAGCTCATTCATGGTCCTATGTGCGTATACAGTAGTAAGTCGTTCATCACTCTTGATTATTTCCAAATTTCCTAAAGCTTCAAGCTTTTTTATAAATGCGTCTGTCTTATCAGCTCTTGGTCCCCTTGTTCCATTCATATTAAGTGGGTAGCCAATAACTATTTTTGTAACCTGATATTGGTCAATAATCTCTTTTATTCTGGCAACAGCCTTGTTTATGCTCTCTTTGCAATTAACCGTTTCCAATCCTTGAGCAGTCCACCCCATTGGATCGCTAACTGCCACTCCAATTCTAGAATCTCCATAATCTATTCCCAGTATCCGCATAAAACCTCCAAACAAGATTATTTAAAGAGTAAAATATATTAATTTTTATATTGCTAAATCTACTAACATATCTTTATTGCAAATTGCGGACAAGCAGCACTGCAGTATCCACAAAGCACACATTTTTCATGTAGGCATTGAGCTTTGCCATCTCTGACTTCGAGCGCATTTTGACCACACCTTCTGACGCAACTGCCACAACCATCGCACCAATAATCTATGTGCAATTGTCTTGTCCTGGACATAAGTTTATCCACCACGTCCTGTTTTGGCTTGGTTCCCTCAAATATACTTACATTCATATCTACTTCTTCTTCACACTGCATGCCTACAGCAATGCTATCCACATCAGGCTGACTTAGTATAAACCTCATGCATTCGTCATAGCTTGATACCAAGTTACCTCCCCCCAATGGCTTCATAGCAAAAACACCCTTGCCTGCACTCTTTGCAATTGAAATTGCAGTCAGCATTTGCTCGATGTTCCCATCAACTATTCCTAAACCATTCTTATTTACAATAGGATGAATAATATCTATTTCTGGCATTTCAGTGGCTGCTTCTACTACTTCTATATGGTGAGTGGAAACACCAACATACTTAATAATCCCCTTTTGTTTTGCCTCAATATAATACTCAAGAGCTTCTCTATGCCCTCTAAGAGTTAGTCTACTCTCTTGCTCATGCATCATAAATATATCTATATAATCAATATCCATTTCTTTTCTTGCTTTTTCAATACTTTGCTCAGCGCCTTGCCTATCATAAGCATAACATTTTGCTGAGATAATTGGCTTTTGGCCTGATAGTCTTATAGCTTCTCTTATATGAGGATATGTCCCGTATAATTCGGCAGTATCAACGAAATTAATGCCCTTCTGCATTGCATATGCAATAATCTCACCACCTCTTTGGTGTGAAAGATTTGATTGCAGAGGGCCAATAATAAGCCCGCCAAAACACATTCTTGATACTAAAGGTCCTTCCTTTCCTAATCTAACTATATCCATGAACATTACCACCTAAAATTTATGATAAACTAAAGGCACTCATTAAAGAGTGCCTTATCCAACTAACTATTTAACATTGTTCTCGAGATAATATTTAAGTACTTCCTCTAATAATTCATCTCTCTCAAGCCTTCTAATAATGCTTCTGGCATTTTTATAATTAGTAATGTAGGTAGGATCTCCTGAAAGTATATAACCAACCATCTGATTAATAGGATTATAACCCTTTTCTTTCAAGGCCTGATATACAGTAACTAAAATTTCATTTGCCTCATTTTTATTGTCCTTATCGACGTTAAACATCATTGTTTCATTTAAGCCCATATATATCACTCCCTAATAAAACTGCCAGATTTATATATCTTTATACTAATACATCATGGTACATATTGCAACCTTTTTTAAAGTTAATTAAATAATATTGCCCAGAAAATGTGTCCCCTCAATGCTCTCAATCCTCACGCTCAACATTTTACCCTTTATATCTTCCGAGCACTTTGCCACTACTCTCATGTAATTTGATGTTAACCCTTCATATAAATCCTTTTGACCATTAGCCTGCTGTTCAAAGATTACCTCTACAGTTTTCCCCAAATACTGAGACATATATTGCTTTTCAAGCAAATCGGATAGCTTCAGCATTCTTTCACTTCTCTCATCCTTAACAGAAGGAGGAATTTGGTTTTGCATGGAAGCCGCCGGTGTTCCTTTTCTAGGAGAATACTTAAATACGTGTATCTTCAGAAATCCTACTCTTTGCGCGAAGTTCAAAGACTGCTCAAAATTTTCATCTGTTTCCCCTGGGAAACCTACCATCAGGTCAGTAGTTAATGAAACATCTTTGATATTGTCGTTAAGAAGTTTTACACACTTCATATAATCCTCAGATGTATACTTCCTGTTCATAGCCTTCAAGGTTTCATCGCATCCACTTTGCAGCGACAAATGATAGTGCGGACAAAGCTTTGGTAGCTGTTTGGCTGCCTCAACAAATTGTTCGGATATTGTTCTAGGTTCAACTGATCCAAGCCTTATTCTTTTAATTCCTTCAACTTGATGAATTTGCTTAATAAGCCCAAGTAAATCAATTGTTTTTAAATCTCTTCCATATGATGCAATGTGTATGCCGGTAAGAACAATCTCAAGAAACCCGTTTTCAGCCAATGTTTTGACCTCTTCTAGAATATCCTCCGGTTTTCTGCTCCTTACAGGCCCTCTTGCATAGGGTATTATACAGTATGAACAAAACTGACTGCAGCCTTCCTGTATCTTTATATAAGCTCTGGTCCTCTCCTTATAAGTATTGAGCTTTAGGTCCTCAAAAATGTTTGTGGTCATTATATTATCCACAGCATTTATCCTACATTCTCCAGCCTCTATTCTAGATATAAATTCAATAATTCTATTTCTGTCCTTGGTTCCAATCACAAGGTTTACACCATCAATTTCAGCTACTTCACCCGACGAAGTCTGAGCGTAGCACCCCATAACAACTATTATAGAATCTGCATTTTGCTTTTTAGCCTTTCTTATTGCCTGTCTTGACTTTCTGTCACTTAGATTTGTAACTGTACAGGTATTAATTACATATACATCTGCCACCTCATCGAAGTCAACGATGCTATATCCACTATCTTCAAATATAGTGGAAACAGCCTCAGATTCGTACTGGTTTACCTTGCAGCCGAGCGTCATAAAACCTACGGTCTTTTTTTGCCTCTGCTCATCACCATTTATCTCATCAATGTTTTTATCTATATTTTTATCGCCAATGTTTTCCATATTAATATCTTTTCCCTCTCATTGCTAAATAAAACCGCACCGTTATTTTACCACAATTTTAAGAGTTTTAATATTAATTACTGATTTATAAATAGAACACTCCCTTTATTCTAGTGGTTGCACTTCCACCAAAGAGCACTCGATTATCTCTAAAAGAAATTTTTATTATATTAAAAATTCTGTCTGAGCCGCCTTGTTCTAAGGAGATATCTGTACCATCCCAAAGTTTATTTTTTAATAAATAATATCCAAAAGCACTATTCCCAGAGCCTGTAGCAGGGTCCTCTAAGTAACCAAACTTAGGCGCAAACACCCTTGTGTGAGCCTTATTGTTATTATCACTTACTTCAAGCGAATAGATTAATACTATATCAATTTCATTTGCTGAACAAAACGCCTTAAGCTCTTGTTCATTTGGATAAATGTTAACTTCATCCTTCAAGCTTACTATTGGTACAATTAAAGTTCTTAGTCCAGCATCAATTATATCAACTGGGTAATTGTTTGATATTCTATCTAAAGGTATTTGCAGCTTTTGAGCAATTATATCCTTATCTATATATGTACCAATATAACAAGGTTCTGGGGCAGAAATATAGATCGAATCCTTTGATTTTATTTCGTTAAATACTGTAACATCACCTTTTTTACCTGTACTGATCAAGATTTGCTCTTGGTCTTGTAAAGTAGAAGTCTCTTTGATAAGGTTATATATGCAGGCTATAGTTCCGTGTCCACAGAAATCCACTTCACACTCAGATGAATAATATCTTAAGAAATATGAAGAAGATGAATCAGATATAGGTGAACAATAAATAACCTCTGATACAAACCCTTTATGCTGTCTTGCAATCTCAAGCATTTGTGTCTCACTTAATTCTTCAATGTTCTCAGTATAAATACATGCAGCAGGGTTACCCGTAGAATTTTGTGCTGTAAAAGCGTCAATTTTCCTATATTGGTATTCTTTCATAGTCAGTCCCCTTTTACTAATAAAAATCAATTTTATCTTTCACTTATAGATTATTTTAATAATATTATATCATTTCATGGTTTAAGCTGCTAATTGGTGGTACATATAAAATAAATAAATGAAAACATAGTACTAAGTTTGTAGAATATGCATGATTGACTAATTAAATAAAAACATTTAATATTTTATTATAGAAAAGCATTTAGAAATTATTACCTTTAATAAGGAGGGTGAAAAATATGAAATCATTCGAAATTGCATTAAAATCTATTAATGATGTAAAGGATTTTGT
>JAEYTP010000155.1 GCA_023433945.1 Bacillota bacterium
TGGTATCTGTAGTATCCGAACCTTATTGCTAAATCACCTACCCCACCGCCACCAACTATTCCAGCCATAGCTGAATAACCAATAAGACTTATTGCTGTTACCGTTAACCCCCTCAGCAACCCAGCTAATGCCTCTGCCATTAATACGTCTTTAATAATCATGAAGGTTTTAGCACCGGTGGCTGTAGCCGCTTCTATGACACCCTTATCAACTTCACATAGAGCATTATCAACAAGTCTTGCATAAAACGCCACCGCTGCAACTGCTAACGGAACTGATGCTGCCATAGGTCCTATTGTCGATCCAACAATTCTTTGGGTAAAAGGAATAAGAAGAACTAACAAAATGACGAATGGAGTTGATCTTACTATATTAATGAGAAAGCCTCCAAAGAAATTTAAAACTCTATTTTCCCAGAACAGTCCTTTTCTCGTAATAAAGATCAGCAGTCCAAGAGGTACCCCTATTACAATTGCTATACCAAGGGAAACACCACACATAAGAAACGTTTCCTGAAAGGCCTTTAAAAGACTCTGTATCAGCTCAGTAATTGTCATATCACCCATGAAGCACCTCCACTTCTGCAACTCTCTCTTTTAGAAAAGTCAATATTTCATTGGATTTCTCCTTGCTTGTGTCTAGCCTTACTATCAGTATTCCAATTGGATACTCTGAAATATATTCTATCTTTCCGTGCAATATATTTAAGTCAACATCAAATTTTTTTATCGTTTCTGATAGAATGGGCTGCTCTGCACTTTCTCCTCTAAAAACAAGCTTTAATATCGAAAAGCCGTCATTAGTGATTCTTTCAGGCAATGCTAGATTCAAGGTATGATTTACAAGCTGCTTAGTAAATGGATGCTTGGGAGTAGCAAATATATCATAGACGTTATTGAGCTCAACCACTTCTCCATCCTTCATTACTGCCACTCGGTCACATACCTTTTTGATAACACTCATTTCATGAGAAATAATTACAGTTGTAATTCCCAACTGCCTATTAATTTTTTTTAGAAGCTCAAGAATTGAGTTTGTTGATTCCAAATCTAGAGCTGAGGTAGGTTCATCGCATAAAAGAATTTGAGGATTATTTACAATAGCTCTCGCTATCCCCACCCTCTGCTTTTGTCCGCCGCTCAGCTTTGATGGATACGTCTTTGCCTTTTCTGACAACCCGACCAGTTCAAGCACCTCAGTAACCGTATCCTTAATCTCTTGTTTGGATTTTCCTGCAGCCTTCATTGCAAAAGCGACATTCTCATATACAGACTTTGTATGAATAAGATTAAAGTGCTGAAAAATCATACCTGTTTTAAGCCTGTGTTGTCTTAAATGTTCTCCTACATACCAAGCTATATCAGTGCCATTTATTACGACACTCCCAGACGATGGCTTCTGCAACAAATTAATGGTCCTTAGAAGGGTACTTTTACCTGCACCACTCGTACCAACAATTCCAAAGATTTCTCCAGCATTTATCTCAAAAGTCACATTTTTCACTGCCTCAACCAGATTATCCTTTGAATTAAAGCTAACATTAATGTCCTGAAAACTTATCATTATATGTACACATCCTTAATTTTGTAGGTTCCACTTTTTTATATACCACTCAGGACGTTGGAATTCCTTGAACTGATATTTATCACTCTCTATTTGACTTTTAAAAGCCTCTGACTCAACAATTTCCCTTATATCCTTTACAAACTGCTTATCAATATCATCTGTTTTTACCGCAATAAGGTTAACTGTATCCTCAACTAGCTTTTCTTTTACTATAGCTGATGATAGTGGAATACCTGCCGCAATGGCATAGTTTCCATTTACCAGTGAAATAGTAGCACTATCTAAGGTTCTTGGAAGCTGTGCTGCTTCAACAGGTTGAATTACCAAACCATATGGGTTTTGGTCTATGTCCTTCTCTGATGCCTTTGTAGCATCAATTTCACTCTTAATAGTAATCAATCCCAAATCCTTTAATAATACAAGTGCACGAGCTAAATTTGTAGCATCATTTGCGATAGTAACTACATCACCTTTTTTCAGCTGCTGCTTAAGCTCATCAATGTTTTTTGCAGTGAGCTTATGTGAGTATACCCCCACCATAGCGGTAGGAATTTTAATTACTTCTGAAAGCTTGAGATTTTTATCTTCTGAGAATTTTTTTAGGTATCTTGCATGTTGGAAAACATTTGCGTGTATTTCACCATTTGCTAGGGCTAAATTTGGTTGAACATAATCACTGAACTCTTTAATTTCAACCTTATAGCCCTTTTTTTCAAGTTCAGGTTGTATAGCGTATTTCACCATATCCCCATATGGTCCTGGGGCCACACCAAAAATAAGTGTTTCTGCCTTTTTGTCTACCGTAGACGATGCTTCAACTGATTTTGAGGCTGTGGTAGAAGCTTCCGCTGAAGTATTGCTACTTTCAGTATTGCTCCCACAAGCAGTAACCGAAGCAACTACTGCAAGGGTTAAAATAATGGCACTTAGTCTCTTAATAAAATTCTTTTCCATAATTATCATCCTTTCTGATGCTATACATATTTGTTTACTATGTATTAAGATATTTTTAAAAGGGGTTTCCCCCTTTATAAGCGTAAAGATTCTGCTACTATTTATTTATATTCTTGCATTAAATATATAATTCCGATTTGTTTACTATGTATTAGATTATAATTTGCCTGGTTTTATTTGTCAATAGAGATTTTAAATATTTATACTTACGTAATTTTCTACCAAATAGATTCATGCTTTATACCTAAACTTACTTATTCTTTTGTACCTTTATTTATACTTTTATACCTTCATTCATGCTACCAGTCCTGTAGCCTTTTAGATCAATGGCTATATATTTGAACCCTATCTCGGTAAGTTTACTGTGAATTTGTTGCCTGTAGCTCTCAGCTACAATCCTCTCAATCTCAACTGGGTGAACCTCTATCCTTGCAATGCTGCCGTGAAATCTTACTCTGACCTGCCTAAAGCCTAAATCCAGCAAGAACTGTTCTGCTTTATCTACCATTGAAAGTCGTTCTCTGGTAATTTTCTCACCATAAGGAAAACGTGAAGAAAGGCACGCAAATGGCTGTTTGTTCCAGGTTTTAAGGCCTATATTTCTTGACAGCTCTCTTATTTCAGTCTTTGATAGCTCGACCTCCTTTAGTGGACTCAGAATTTTGTGCTCCTCAACTGCTTTAAGACCGGGTCTATAATCTCCAAGGTCATCGATATTTGAACCTTCTAAAATATATTGAATACCTTCCTCTTGTGCAATTAACCGAATTTTTGTAAATAACTCATTTTTACACAAATAGCATCTATTAAGAGGATTATCTGAAAAGCCTTCAACTTCTAACTCCTCAGATTCTATTATATGGTGCTTTACTCCTAGCTGTCGGCAGAATTCAATAGCTTCATTAAGCTCCCGTTCTGGATATGTAGATGACCTTGCTGTAACAGCAATTACTCTGTTATCTAGCTCCTCGTAGGCAATTTTCAGTAGAAAAGTTGAATCTACCCCTCCCGAGAACGCAATTATTGCACCACTTAACTCCCTTAGTCTT
Source organism: Bacillota bacterium (assembly GCA_023433945.1). Lineage (GTDB taxonomy): Bacteria > Bacillota > Clostridia > Acetivibrionales > DSM-1351 > Ruminiclostridium. The sequence continues at coordinate 3,570 of JAEYTP010000155.1, forward strand.
TGCCTAAGTAGCTCTAATTTAGATAATAGTTCCATATTTGCCTCAATCCTTATAATTCTTATAGGTTTTATAATGATACTACTATCTAAAAATATATCTGTCAAGTAAAATGCATACATTCACCCTACCCTAAAAATTGCCCTAACCCTTAATAAATTTCGTAATCTTCTTGGGATCTGCGGTAGGATTTAATCTATAAACCTGTTCTGTTATTCTTTCTGTGGCTTCCCGTTCATTGATTTTATATGCTTTATCCATTATGTCTTTACCGAAGTACCTTTCAACTGTGCAAAATACAGTGGACGACCAGCCATATTCCTCTCCTTTTTTGGAAAGCTTTTGTTGCCTTCCGCACATGGTAAGGTACATTTTCATTTGTAGTTCAACCAGAGCCCTATCAAATTTGGATGCATCCTCTTTTGTGAAGCCTCCGATTTGTTTGATTGCATGAAGAGGCAAGGTTTCATTTTCGATAATAATGTCATAAATGCGCTTAGCAAAGTGACTCATAGTACCATCTTCATATTCGTCCATGAAATTTTTCCCACCGCGCCTTGCTGCTAAAAAATATGGGTACCATTCTTTAGTGATGTAACCACTCTTTTTGAAAAACAGCTTCGCATAAGCAATATCGTCACGCTCGTCCAAAACTCGGATACGCCACTCCCAAGGGTCGGTTTCGGAGTCTCCAGTGTGCCAACGTACAGGTGTCTCATAGGGAGGCTCTTGATCCCAGTTCCATGAAACCACAGAAAAAATCCCATCGCTGTTTCCACCACCCATAGAAAAGCCTGCATCAAGCAGAGAAATTACAAAATCGTTATAATTTTGAATCATATGTATACTCCCTATTTAAAAATTTACTTACTCTATTTTTTCATAATCCATTTACACTATCCAAAAAACCTACTTAATCCATTATTTGATAACCCATTTACACTATCTGAAAAATCTACTTATTCTATTTTTTAATAAGCCATTTACACTATCTCAGGAGGTAGTTTTTAATGGAATTTTTATAGTTCCCCCCGTGCTTCCTTCCAATCCACTAAAAGGTTGTATCGCTGAGCGTGGAAACGCAAAACACAATAATTGGGGTCATCAGCGCCGCTAAAATGGTTTTTGAGGCCCTCGTACCACATCTCTTGTTTAACAGCCGCATCCGTTATTACTTCAATGGTTCCGACTAATGATATATTATACTGTCCGCCCGTATTAAAACAAACACTTGCACGGTTGCAACTACTTATACGCTTTGTACTGTTGCTCCCAAGCCCGGTACAAAAAGTAATCCAGTTGATGCCCTCTGCCTTTGCCGCAGTAATGGTTGCTGCCGTAGGATAACCATTGGCATCAATCAGCGCTAAAACACAGTACGGTTCAGCCCCCTCAGGTGAGTTATGGGCAGTATTCTGAAGGATAATTTCCTCAGCTCTTTTAATAATTTCATTGTTCATTTCCATTCCTCCATTATTTCACTTTGATGAGACATATCTCATCCTTATTTGTATCCATCATATCACCCCGAACAAGACAACAGTCTGTCTTATTCATTTGTAGTTCTGAATTATATTTTCAGCAATACTTTTTAACTCGTAAGCTATATCAACTGGCTCAATAACTTTTGCCTTGCCCCCGAAGCCTAGCAGCCAGCTTATTGTGTACTCCCTATTTGTATAGCCCATCTCTAGCCGCAGTCTACCATCCTCTGTTTCAGTATAGCAATTTAAGCCATAAGCTTCTATTATCTGATACTTCGCAGATGGTTCAAATAAAATCACCAACTTTTTATCGTCAGGCAGGTGCGCATTAAAATCTCGCCTTTCCCCCGGTATTTCACGCTGTTTATAGGCTTCCTCACACAGCTGCAAGTCCCATAGCCGCCCTAGCTTAAACAACCTCCAGTCCTTTTTCTCCAAGCAGAATCCAAATACGTACCATGCCGTCCACTGAAAAATAACAAAGTATGGTTCAATCCTACGGTGTGTCTGGCCCTTTTCATAGTAATAGTCAAACTCTATCAGCCTCTGCCCTAGTATGGCCTGCTTGATAGCATTAATCTTAGGCGTAAGGCTACCTTTATAATAAGATGCTAGGTCAATGACAATAGGTTCCCTTAAAGACACCATAGTGTCTTTGTTGGTAGATAACTTATCGAGCGTGCGTTCAACTTGAGATTTCTCAGATACACTGCCAATCCCCTTTAGTGCTGCGATAATATTGGAAAGTTCGTCGGTAGTGAGAATGTTTTTGTCTAGTTTATAGCCGTCGGCAATCGAAATACTTCCCCCTCCACCCTGATGTGTTACAATGGGTATTCCTGCTTGGCAAAGCGTATCAATGTCTCTCCCGATAGTACGGCGTGTAACCTCAAACTTTTCGGCAAGCCGAGGAGCGGTTACACGGTCGTTTTTGAGAAGAACTGTGAGAATACCAAGCAGACGATCAAGTTTCATATGCCAACCTCCGATATTTTATTACTTATTTCCTGGTTTTCCATTTTATAGTGCCACTGATATCCATTATAGCACAAGAACACGACAACTATATGTCTTGTTCTTGTTATAATTTCAAGTGCTCACTTCCTTTATTTTTAATTGTATATTAAAATACCTTTTGGAGATGTTAGTAATTCTTGTGACCAAATCTAAACAAACGGTAGTATTAAGGTGAGAGGCCTTATCATCAATAAAAAAAAGGAGGTGAATTGATGGAAGATAACCAAATTGTCGAGCTATTTTGGCAGCGGAATGAATATGCCATTGCCGAAACAAAAAGCAAATATGGGCGATATTGTTACAGCATTGCAAGTAATTTTTTACATATCAAAGAGGATTCTGAAGAAGTTGTAAACGATACGTATGCAGGAGCGTGGTATGCAATACCTCCCCACAAACCTACCATTTTACAAACTTTTCTTGGAAAAATTACAAGGCAGCTTTCTATGAAAAAGTTACGCGAAAGGACCGCCCAGAAACGTGGCAGCGGCGAAACGCGCCTTGTGTTTGATGAGTTGGAAGAATGTATTCCTGCTGGATGTACAATAGAAGCGGATATAGAGGCACAGGAAATAACACAATTAATTAATTGCTTTCTTGATTTGCTGCCCGTATACGAACGACGTGTTTTTATATGCAGATATTGGTACTTCGATTCCATTATTGACATCTCAAAACGATTTGGATTTGGTCAAAGCAAAGTTAAAACAATGCTTATGCGCACAAGGAAAAAACTATTGTCGCAACTAAAAAAGGAGGGTATTGTGCTATGAAATCCGAAATATTACAGGATGCTATCGGCGGTATTAGGGATGAATATGTTCTTGATGCTCACACAGATAAAGTGTTGAAAACAACGACAAAATTATGGCAAAAAGTAATTGCTATTGCGGCATGCCTTTGCTTTCTGATTGTCGCTTCAGTACCTGCACTTGCTGCAGTAAACAATGAACTCGCATACTCTATGCTATACTCAATTTTTCCATCTATTGCACAAAAACTCAAAGCGGTTCATACCACCTGTGTGTACGATGGAATTGAAATGGAAGTCATATCTGCATACATTCATAACGAACGTGCCGAAATTCTAGTTTCAATGCGTGATACAACAGGCTCACGTTTAGATGAAACAACTGACTTATTTGATAGTTACAGTATCAACAAGCCATTTTCTTCTTCAGCAACATGCAATCTAGTTGACTATAATGAAGAAACAGGAACAGTAACCTTCTTGATAAGTCTTACCCAGTGGGATGAAAAACCTATCCCAGGTGACAAAATCACTTTCTCTGTTCGCAACATTCTAAGCAATAAACAGCATGAAGATCTTGCGCTTAAGCAAATAGACCTAACAGCTGTACCACAATACCCGGATTTGCTGGAAAAACCACAAATCAGAGGATGGGGTGGTTCTGGCAGTGAACCTATCAACTCAGAGCAGATATTGAAGCCACAGCAGAGGAATAGTTTTTCTCCCATTAGCGGCGTGTCCATTACCGGTACTGGTATCGTCGACGGAAAGCTTCATATCCAGGCATTCTACGGAAATATTCTTGAAACAGACAACCATGGTGATATCTATTTAAGAGGTTCAGATGGATATAAGGTATCCTGCGAATACAACATCTCTTTTTGGGATGAATCGCATCAAAATAGTTACACGGAGTACGTATTTGATATACCTCTTGAGAAGCTTGCACAATATCAGGCTTGTGGGGAATTCTGGACGTGCAGCACACTAATCCATGGAGAATGGCAGGTAACATTTCCACTAACAGAGGAGTGATGAGGAACCCATTTGTTCCTCGCTAATATCGGTCTCTCTCCGCTAGGTCTCCATTTTGGATAATCCTATCATACCAGCCACTGGAAGGACTCCCCTATGACCCATTACTTTATTCCCCCTTACACCATCCCCCTCAATATCTCCCTCACATCCTCAAAATTGTTCTGCCCTGCTTGGTACTTGGCGTCGGCACCTGAGCGGTGGTTTGCGAGATTGTTAACCCTGTTGCGGCTTGGGGACAGTATACCATTGTCCATCGTCAGCTGGCAGGCCGACGGTATAATAAAGTCGTGTTCCAACTTCTCAATGCCCAGCACTTCGACCCCGTCATCATAGAAGCCCATGACATTCTTTATGATTTGTGCTGAGGTCCTGACGTTGATGTGTTCTACCATTATCTGGTTTGTGTATATTTCTTGAATCTTCTCGTAGTGGAGGTCTGCCAAAGCACTGACCACCCTAGGAATAAGGTCTAGCTCTCCACTTATTGCAGCACTTGCATCACTTGCAGCACTTGAAGCCTTCTTCTCATCGTATGCTGTCAGGAGAGCATTTTTCATGACAACTACTGCATCCGGATCTAAAAGCTCTCTTAAGTCATTGTTTGTAGAAATGATACCTATTGCTGATGATGGATATTTGCTATTAATTATACTAAGTACAGAAGCCTTGTCATTCAGTCTTTCAATATTGAGGTCAAAAAGGGAGCTATCAATGTCATTTTGCAAGCCACCCAGCCAGTTTATCATAGAATAAAGATTTTCAATAAGGGTATCATACTTGTCCCCCTCATCACTAAGTGATGCTATCACCTTTTTCAGCACATCAACTATTTCTGTCAGCGGGTCGCCGAACAGGCTGAGCGCTCCATAGATAACATCAACCATTGGGTCCAGCACAAAGTCATGTGTCTGCCCTGTAATGATTACCAGCCCTATCTTGATTAGGCCCTTCAATATACTCTTCTTGTTTTTTACATTTGCTATAGGCGACCCGCAGTTTGGGCTTGAAATAGTGATGACGCCAGCAACTATCCCCCTGTCACCGTATACCACCTTATCCAGCCATTCTAAGTATTTCGCAACAAGCCCACCCTGACTATAGCCAATTAATATATTGGGAGCAGTTTTTTCGAGAATGGAGTAATATCCCTCAAACTCTGGTGTTATCATACGATACCCTCTGCTTTTGTAGCATTCCTCTGTCCAAAAATAGCTATAATCACTCTGATTTTTTTGTTTGTAATAATGTCTTATTCTATCTATATATCCTGCAGCGTCGTGTCTTTCAAAGTTCTGTCCGATACATTTAGCAGCTATTGGGACAAAATACTCACACCATGGCATTAGATTATTACTGGCATATTCGGGCATTACGTCGTCCCATATGGTCTGAATCCTGCTTCCGAAGGTTATTTTATCCCCGAATTCCTCCTTAAGAATCTGTTGATTTGGCCCTACAATATCCTTGGCATTATTTAAACACCAAATAGTCTTCTTCTCCATAAAAAATGTCCCCCAAAAAATTTATACAATAATACAATCCTCAAAAAATATTGAATGCTCAAAACATCTATAACAAATATGCCTTATTATTCCTTATTTTTCAAGTATTTGTATGCACAAAAAAGTCTATAACGATAGACCGTGATAAAGTCTGTCATTATAGACCATCTGTTTGATTTAAATACAAAAATTGCCTAGTCATGTCAACCAAAACAATACTTTTGTCAATACATCCTTTTGCCATTTCTTCCACTAAAGAATATTGCTGCTCCACCTGCAATAAGTGCGATTGGTATTAATGTTCCAATACTTACTATATCTGAAATGGCACCAAGCATGCAGAAAGTCATCATTACACCAGCTACCAGCCCAACTATTCCGCTAGCAATGAGTAACCCCCTTGCTTTACCACCGAACATATATAATTGGAACAGACCAACTGCAACAGAGAATATATATATTGGCCAAGTGTATTCCGCAAAACTCCAATCTGTTGATACTTCAAACAAGAATAGCAGGCCATTTGTAGTAATAATACCTCCTGGTACTAACAAACCAGGGTTTCTGCCCGTAATAAAAAAAGCAAATTCAAAGCTTATTCCAACAAGCAGCACTATAAACACCCATGAATCATATGGCTCAAAATTAAGTATTTTGAAACCAAAAAAGCCTTTAAGAATTAATAAAGCTAAACCCATAATAACAAGAATAATACCCGCTACTCTTTTATCATTTCTCATAATTCCCATCCTTTCAGTCTACCAATTAATTATTTTAATCATATATGTAATAATATTAATCAATTTATAAATTGTAATTAATATATTTACAACTATTATACAGTCTGTGATTTAAAATGTCTGATAATATTTATACTTTTTTATAATATTTTTCCTATATATGCTAATAATAGAATCAAATACATGAGGTATAGTTTATGTCCAGAAAAAAACTTTTTATTTCAGCTATTTGCATATTAATTATTGTTTATTGTGGCTTCATTCTAAAAAATGAATATGATGTTGCATACTATCCAAAGGAACAGCCCCTTAACCTTTCCTCTCTAAAGGTATCAATGAATAATCATAAGCTATCCGACTCTGACTACAGCTTAATCTCCTCTCAAACTGGTATTGTTGATAGACAAGCAATAGATAGTGTACTAGCACAAAATGAAGGTTATCAAAGGTTATTAACCTTTCAAAAGAATTATTTCAGAAGACCAAGAATTTATTCAAGCAGTATGAATATCGTTACTTTTCAGGAGTTTACAATAGATGCATATGGCAATGATACCAAGTATTTTGACATTGCCCCGTACAAAAACGGATATATATTAGTTACAAAATCCGTCAGTACACTGGGTTGGAAACACGGTCACTGCGGGATAATAATCGATGCTGATAAAGGTATTGTGCTAGAATCACTGGCACCCGGCTCAGTAAGTGTTGAGCAAAACATTGAAAAGTGGATGTACTACCCCACCTTCAAGGTGTTGAAATTGAAAAATACAGATGATTCAAAACTTAATGAAATCGCTAGCTATGCTAAAAACACCTTAAGTGGAATAAAGTATAATATTTTTGCAGAAAAGAACTCCACATCCCAGCCTAAAAGCCTAAACTGTGCGCAAATCATTTGGGAGGCGTTCATTCACTTTAACTTTGACATAGATAGCAATAAAGGTCCTATAGTAACACCCGAAGATATTGCAAAAAGTGATCTATTTGAAACTGTTCAGATCTATGGTTTTAAGCCTGGTAGCCCATGGTAATTATGTAGAGTCAATACCACCTATAAACGAGTGGCTTGTGTTATGTAAAATGAAAAAAGCCAGGCACCATTTAAAGCACCTGACTAATTATACTATGTAATTCATTGCTTATTTAGCTGTGCTTGAATCCGCAACTTCTTCAACATTATGTTTTTCCTCAAGAGCTCTAAGCTCAGTCAGAAATTCATTAGAAGTACTCAGTGCCTTTGTCATCTGGTCATTTGCCTTTGTAACTGCGTCAACATCACTACTAGCAAACGCATCCTTGTAAACCTTAAATCCGTCATGCTGTGCTGTAAGTGCAGCTATGTATTTATCATGAACCTTTTTTACCTCATCAGTAGCTGGCACTATTGCCTTAGCTTTACTAATTAATTCATCTGATGCCGGTAATAATTCAGACTCAAATTTAGTTGCCGCTGTAGCATCATCAATATTTCCGTCACTTGTTATATCAGTATACATCTTTGATACACTATTTTCTAGTGTACGAACTGTTGGAATTTCCTTATTAATATAATTTAATAAGTCATCCTGTACCGGGTCAGAAAAACATCCTGCCAATGTTGGAATCAACAGGCATATCATCATTGTTACTGCTAAAATTTTCTTCATAATAAGTTCTCTCCTCGAATGCATTATTGTTTAGCTTTAATATATCACAAATATTCATATAAACATTCAAGTGAGACCGAAATGTCAATTTTACGTCATGAAAAGCATAAAAGCCAGTTGTTTTTATCAGCTGGCTCAGAAATTAATTACATCTATATACATATTTGATTATTATTGCTTATATCTTTCAAGTAAATCTCTTAATTGACTGGCATGCATCCCTTCATCCTCAGCAAACTTCTTAAAAACCTCCTGAACTTCTTGCTCTTCAATTCTTTTTGAATACATTTCAAAATCTCTTACTAGTTCCATTGAATTCTCCCATGCCCTAAGTAATCTATCATAGGTAGTTAAGGAATTATGATCAAAGCTATTCATTATTAATCCTCCAATTTTGTTTTGAGATTGATTTTAATTTATATTGTATCCGAAAATGGAAAGAATATTAGTGTAAATAAAGAGTGGAATAATAAAATCCCTAGAATAATAAAATTCCAAGGATTTTTTATGGAGCTGGTGGCGAGAATTGAACTCGCAACCTGCGGTTTACGATACCGCTGCTCTGCCTTTGAGCCACACCAGCATATATCTATTTGCAGAATTAAATAGTATATAAAATTTCAATATATAAATATGTTACTGCTATTTTATTTATGTTGTCAATGTGTTTTTGATGACGTTATGATATGCTCCTCCTTGTGATTAACAGTTATATTATTTTAACTGTCTACTACAAGGGAAGCATATCACGTTATTCATCACCGGCTTTAGTTAAGTGATTTCTGAGATTCTATGTTAAATCAATCAATAACCTCTATAGGTGCTAAGGCAACTGATCCTTATATTGCTGATTTGAGATTTTATCTACCTCTTCAACAATTCCTTGATTATCTATCTCATTTGTATAGTACTCTTCATAATCACAGTATCCTCCTAAATCAGACGGAGTATCAGCAGAGCCATATTTCATGAGATCATTTAGCTGATCCATACCTTCAAACTCATCATCTTCACGTTTATTTAAATACTTTCTTCCGAATGGCGCATCAAAAACCTCATCGTATTGCTGATCAGGGGTATCAACCCTTCTGGCCTCAGCATCTCGCTCACATTGTATACAAAAATTAGCCTCTGGTATAGTTTCAAGCCTTTCGCTGTCAATTTCCTTACCACAATGCTCACACTTCCCATAGGTTCCATTATCAATCTTTTTCAATGCATGCTGTAGTTTATTTAGTTTATGCTGCTCATGCACCTTTAACGCCAGATTCATTTCCAATGAATATAGATCAGTTCCAAGGTCAGCAGGATGGTTATCATAGTTAGAGAGCTCTGGAGCGTGCTCCTCCATATTGGCTTCATCAAAGTCTTTCATCGCTGCAAGAGTACCGTTAATTCTCTCAATTTTCTTATTAATTTTGTCTTCAAAACATCTCATGTCTTCCTTTTTCATATTTACCTCCCAAAAAGTAAAGTTGATATTATGTTTGGTCTAACGAACATTTTTCATACTGCTTTGAACTATTTTAACAATATCGCTAATAAATTCACCTATAATCGGTAGATTATATTCCACCACCCTATTGAGTATATATATCATAATAGCTCCTAGAATAGTAAATCCTACAGCTATACCAAAGCCTCTTGCAATACCACCTACAAAATTAGCCCAAAGCATTTTTTTGGGGTGTTCTAGATAATATACGTAATCAATGAACTTCATTTTTTCCATCTTCAACGACATATCATCTATTTTTTTTGATAACAGCCTTAAAAGTTCATTATCACTGGACATAAACAATATACCTTCCTCACACTTCAAAAATTTGCAAACGCAAAAAGCAAACATAATCAAGTTACCTTAATTATGTTTGCTTTTATTGATAATTATTATAAGCCAGTAAAAAAAATTGTTTGATTCAAAGAACGCTAATTTATACCAACCTTAACACTAAAGAATAAAGCTCTTTGTTTAACCCTTTAGTTGCAGTAAAACGTTCTTTATTATGTCAGCATCTTCTATATAGCACTGAAATACCTCCCCAATCCTTCTTGGGAGCACAAATCTAAGCTTATCGTTCTTTGCTTTTTTATCATAAAACATTTGATTATAAACCAAATCAACATTGAGTGACGGTAAGGAAACAGGAAGATCCGCTTTTATAAGGATGTCCTTAATCCTATTTATAGTGGAATCAGTCATAAGTTCTAGCTGTTGTGACAGCAAGAATGCCCCAACAATACCTATTGATACGCATTCCCCATGATGCATTCTAAAATTCTCAACAGTTTCTATTGCGTGACCAATGGTATGTCCAAAGTTTAGGATTGCGCGCAAGTCATCTTCCTTTTCATCTTTTTCAACAACACTTGACTTAATTGCACAGTTATTCTTTGTAACATACTGAAGCACCACTTCATCACAAGCAAAAATCTTATCAATGTTGTAATCAACGTATTCCAAAAATTCCTGATCCAATATTATTCCATGCTTGATTGTTTCAGCAAGACCACAGGATATTTCCCTTTTGGGCAGTGTCTTAAGGGTGTTAACATTGATATAAACAAATCGCGGTTGATAAAAAGAGCCTACTACATTTTTATGACCATTGTAATCTACGCCTGTTTTACCACCTACACTACTATCAGCTTGAGCCAATAAGGTAGTTGGAACCTGTACGTAGTTAATGCCTCTCATATATGTAGCAGCAGCGAAGCCTGTCATATCACCTACTACCCCTCCGCCCAGTGCTACCAAAGTACTGCTCCTATCGCATTTGAAGTCAATAAGTATTTTATATATCTTATTAATTTCTTCAAGTGTCTTGTTTTCTTCCCCCGCTTTTAAAACATACTTAATAGTCTCAAAACCAGCAACTTCAAGATCTGCTACACAATCATTTGAATACAGCGGATCAACATTTGAGTCGGTAATAACAACGACCTTCTTGCCAGGCCTGAACTCCTGAATATGCTTTCCTAGTCCTTCAAAACTTGTAGTAATATATATAGGGTAACTTTTACTATCTAGGTTTACATTGTGTCTAATCATATCCAGTCCTCTTTATTTTTTTAAGTAGTACTTTATGCCTCATTTTCATCATTACTAAAAAGCTGTTTTAATAGTTCCAGCTGTGAAAGTAATAGGCTTTCCGATTTTGATTTGAACAAATGGAGTCTCTTTCTCATCTCTTCATACTCAAATTTAATCTTCATTACCTCCGCATTTGCGTCCTGCACTACTCTCTGTGCACGTAACTCAGCCTCTTTTACTATGTTTTCCGCTTTTTCATAGGCATTCTTCTTGATTTCCTCGCCTGTTTGCTGAGCAACAATAAGAGTATTTTGTAGTGACTCTTCAATATTCTTGTAATGCTGAATACCTTCATTTAATACTGAAATTCTATCTTTTAGCTCAATGTTCTCCTTGATGTACATTTCGTAATCTCGGATAATTGAATCAAGAACCTCGTTAACCTGGTCCTCGCTATAGCCTCTAACTACTTTTCGAAACTTCAGGTTATCAAGATCATTAGGAGTATAATTCATATCGGCACCTGTCCCTTTCTGTTGTTAACTCTATATAAATCTTTTGATTAATATGCTGATTCTGTCCTTTTTTGTTGTCCCTCCAACCTTTTCAAGTACCATTCTTCCTAGTCCCCTGATTGAAACAACATCACCTTCTATAAGCATCTTGGCTGGGTTTTGAATAGTCTCCCAGTTTATACTTACTCTTTGGGATTTAAAGTAATCCAGAATTTTCGTCCTCGAAATACCAAAGCCGCTAGATGCAATTGCATCTGCCCTTAGTGATGCAACAGTTGATGAAATTAATTTTTCCTGCTTTTTAGGTGGTGCAAATTGGTATGAACTTATTCTATGGCAGGAAGCCTTTACATTACCTATTTTTTCAACATTATATACAATAAAATCGGCTATCTGATCGTGAACGATAACAGTGCATTTGCCTTCATCTACCAAGATATCGCCTATTTTTTCGCGCCTTATCCCTAGTCCAAGAAGTGAACCTAGATAATCCCTGTGTGATAAAGCTTTGTCGGCTGATAATTCTATTTCTATAAAACCAAGATTGATATTGTGCTGTATGTCTTCTTTAAAAATAATATCCTGACTGATGATTGCTACTACACGTTCAGCGTCATCATATCCTCCCCAAAATGCAAAATGCAGCGTTTCCAGCTTACTCAATACCCTTTTAGCCAATGCTGCCTCATATGGAGTCAGAAAATCTGAAAACACAAAAGAGGAATAACGGCATTGCTCGGCTTTGTCTAAAAGCCTTGAAGCCAGTACCTTATCCTCGATTTTAATAATACCTTTTAATATTTCTTCTTTATTTACACTCATAAATTAAAAAAACAAAATCCTGACAAGGAAGTTCCTTATCATTGAAATAAGTAAAAATGCTACTATAGGAGAAAAGTCAAACATGGAATTTCCAAAAAAGCTGGACTTGCTAAGCAAACTTCTGATAGGTGCTAAAATGGGCTCTGTAACTGAATACAATAAATTAACAACCTTCCCATTTATGGATGGAAGCCATGATAATAATACGCGTGCAATTAATGCAAATTCAAAAATTGCAAGAACAATATTTAATGCTGTATACACTGCACCCATCTATTAACCCTCCAAAGTTGCAAAATTATTTAGCCCAAGGAAAAACAGTTTTGTTTCTCAACTCATCCTTCATATCTCCACTCACATCAACGTTATTTGGAGCAATCACAAATATGTCGCTGGACACTTTTTGAATGCTTCCATCCAACGCATATACTGATCCACTCAAGAAATCAATAATTCTCTGAGCATCCTGTTTTTCAACACTTTCTAGGTTAATAACAACAGGCTTTTGACTCTTGAGATGGTCGCATATTTCTTGAGCATCATCAAAGCTTTCAGGCTGGGATACCACCATTCTAAATTGGCTCTGAGAGTGAATATTCACTACCTTCCCATTGTCTTTCTTTTTTGAACTATTGTTAAAGAATGAAGTTTGAATAGAATCGTTTTTAATCTCGTTTCTATCATGATTGTCTACAGTTTCGAATTCTTCATCTTCTTCAACTGCTTCCCAACCCACGAAATTAAAAACCTTGTTCAATAGACCTGACATATTAAATTCCCCCTACTCATTAGTAAATTTAAGGTTTTATCTAAAGTATACTGCCAATTTATAAGTAATGCCTCTCTCCAAAAATACTTGTACCTACTCTGATTAAGTTCGCACCTTCTTCAATTGCTACCTCAAAGTCGTTACTCATACCCATGGAAAGATAATCCATATAAACATTATCTAATCTTTCCTGCTTTATGTCAATATAAATCTCACTTAGTTTAGCGAATATAGGCCTTGTTTCCTCAGTATTTTGGGCATATTGGGCTATTGTCATTAATCCTCGCAAGCGAATATGCGGCTTTTGGGAAATATATCGTACATAATCGAGCACTTCGTCAGGCGAAACTCCAAACTTAGATTCTTCACCAGATACATTTACCTGTAACAGAATATCCATTACCTTATCACACTTTGCTGCTTTTGACTCAATCTCATCAATAAGGGAATAACTATCAACCGAATGAATCATCACAACCTTATCAATAATATATTTGACCTTGTTTTTCTGGAGATGACCAATTAGATGCCACCTTACATCCCCTGGCAGCTTATCATATTTGTTCATTATCTCTTGAACCTTGTTTTCTCCGAAATCTCTTATTCCGTGGTCATAGGCACACCTGATAACATCAGCATCAACCGTCTTTGATACAGCAATAAGTGTGATATCGTCTGGATTTCTCCCAGACTTTTTTGCAGAAACTTCAATTCTTTTATTAATTTCATCAACATTATGTGCTATTTCTTGTCTGGTCAATTTATCCTCTGCCCCTCCTGTACATTTTTGGGATTTAATACGTATGTATTATACAACGCAATTGTATTTTCACCCGGAATACTATCAATTATTACTGCTTCACTGTTAGCACCGATAATGCTAACCTGCCTTGTTACAGCAACAGAGTTTTTCACCAAAACAATCTCCGCTGTTTTGTTTTCCATGTCTATATTTTTTAAACTGCTATATGGAACCTTCATACCCTCATAGCTTGATTTAACCAAGTCAATATTAGCCTTTCTGAGTCCAACTGTTTCATCTAGTTTGGTATCATACTTAAATGCCACTACTCTTTTACCATCCATTACATTTGAGCTATAGACAACTGATGCCTTGAAATTTATACCGTTATCATTTATGCGTAATGAAACCCTATCATCAACCATAAGCTGATTTGCCAGTTTTTCATCTATCGCACACATAATATAATTTTCAAGGTCTTTAATAATCTTTGCTATAGGCTGCCCTTTTTTAGCTTGAGTAATCTGATAGTCTCTATTTGTGTTTCTGGCCTCAATTTTCTCAAGATCAGACACTGTCGCATTTGTAATATAGTTTGGTGTAAGTAAGCTTTCGTATCCATCAATAGCATATGAAACCAGGCCGGCATAGTTGGTCTTGATTTCGCTAATATTGCTATTAAGCTGACTTTGCAGCTTTGCCTTTTCGTTCTTCAGTTGAGTAATATATGCCGCAGATTTACTGTTGCTTCCAAATATATCTGACTTTCTGTATGATATGCTATCTATTGTGTTTATTGTACTATAGCTATTTACCAGGCTTCCCCTGTCTGTTTGCTTGGAAAGTAGTTTGACTTGGGATATTATTTCATTATCGAGCTTCTGAATATCACTAGAAAAGACATTTATATTTTTATCCCTTGCAGCTTCAGCCTTTTCAATCTCAAGTTCTTTCTTCTTTAGTTCCTCATATGTGGATATCGGAACGTTCTTAACTACCGTAGCTATTTTTGAATAAGCAGGTACCTTTGCACCGTCAATGGCATCCATAATGCAATTTCCACTATCAGGAGCTGTAATTACCTGCTCATTGCGTACAAAAACACCGTCTACATTTACAACATCTTCTATCCTGCCAATTCTAAGTATATCAGTATCAATACCGTCGTTATACATTATAAACAGCAGTGATGGCAAGTAAATTAGAAGAAATACTAGCACGATAAGCGTCCCAATTTTAAAGCCTTGTTTCTTAAATGACACTTTCATCTTTTGTATGCCTCCCTTTTTAATAGTCAGGCCTTGTTATCTAGCAGCTTTTGTACCGCTATCATATTACCGAGTTTAACATGTTCATAAACCAAACCGCCTTGCATATATGCAATATAAGGAGGTTTTATTGGAGCATCAGCACTTAGCTCTATTGATGAGCCCTGTACAAACGCGCCTGCTGCCATTATTACCTGGGAATCATAGCCCGGCATATCCCAAGGCTGAGGTGTAACATAAGCATCTACCGGCGAGCCCTTTTGAATACCCTGACAGAATGCTATCAAACTCTCAGGATTATTGAACTTCACCGCTTGAATAATGTCACTTCTCTTTGCATCTATAGCTGGTAATGTCTCATAACCTAATAATTGCATAAGTGCGGCACAGAACACAGCGCCCTTAATACTCTCTGCCACAACATGAGGTGCCATAAATAATCCCTGGAACATCAATCTATTGTTTCCGAGAGAAGCACCCACCTCCTTACCCAAGCCCGGAGATGTCAATCGATAGGCTGCCTGCTCAACAAGGTTTGCTTTACCGGCAATATATCCACCCGTTAGTGCAAGTCCACCACCTGGATTCTTTATAAGTGAGCCTGCTATAATATCTGCACCTACTTCTAAAGGTTCTCTTTCTTCAACAAATTCCCCATAGCAGTTATCTACCATAATTATAGCTTCGCTGGTTACCTCTCGAACTGCTTTAACAATGCTTTCAATATCTGAAATGGTAAGTGCATCTCTCCAAGAATACCCTCTGGAGCGTTGCACCATAACAAGCCTAGTCTTTTTTGCCAATGCTTGTTTAATGCTGCTTATATCCGGCTTCCCACCACTCAACAAGTCCACCTGTTCATATACAACACCAAACTCCTTCAAAGAGCCGCAATTTTCACCTCTGATACCGATTACTTCCTCAAGTGTATCGTACGGTTTTCCTGTGACTGCAGTAACTCTGTCTCCCGGCCTCAATATTCCAAAGAGACACAGAGAAAGTGCCTGTGTTCCTGAGACAATATGGTGTCTCACCAAAGCATCTTCCGCTTTGAAAACCTGGGCATACACGCTATCTAAAACCTCTCTGCCCCTATCATCATATCCATAGCCTGTAGTTCCATTAAAATGAGAATCACTCAACTTATTGTCCTGCATTGCCTTGATAACCTTGTACTGATTGATTTCCTTGATTTCATCTATTTTTTGAAATACTAGTTCCGCTTGTTTTTCAGCCTGTATTGCAAGCTCAATAACCTTATCACTTATACCGAAGTTTTGCTTTATATATTCCTTTGTAGCTTGTTTCATCAAGAAGTCCTCTTTCATTCATTTGTGTTACTTTGTTATAATAATAACATCTATTAAATTGTAACGCACCTTAAACCTTTATTTCAACTTATTTTTAAAATGAGTTATAATTAATTTATAGACAATAATAAGCAGTAAGCTCTTTTGTACTTTCAACTTTATTATTTTTATACTACTGCGCTGTCATGCTCTGACTTGGCCAGTACTATTACAGGGAGAATTAAATGCAACTTGAATATATAGTTAGGCAGGAAGACAATGGCAGATTGTTAAAATATGTGTTAAAAAGCAGTATGAACATTTCAACAAGACTTCTCAATAAGCTTAAGGCGCAGAATAAAATCTATAAAAACGGTGTTGCAGTAAAGGTAATAGAAAAGGTTCAAGAGGGAGATTTGATTAGAGTACTGCTCGAACTTGAAGAAGAAAACGAAGATATTGTACCGCAGGATATTCCACTTAATATTCTCTTTGAAGACGAGTGCTTGCTTGTAATAGACAAGCAACCGGACATTGTTGTTCATCCAACTGTATACCACCCTGATGGAACTATTGCAAATGGAATTGTCCATTACCTCAGAAAGCAAGGTGTTATAAAGAAGGTGCGCCCTGTCAGTAGACTCGACAGAGATACTACTGGAGTTATTATTTTTGCCAAAAACCAATATGCACAGGAAATGCTAATACAGCAAATGCAACAGGGACATTTTGAAAAGCACTATATAGGTGTTGTTCATGGTATTCCTAGAGGGAAGTACGGCACAATTGACCTTCCAATTGACAGAAAGCCGGGAAGCATTATGGAAAGGCATATTTCACATACTGGTGCAAGGGCTGTAACACATTTTGAGGTTGAAAAGACATTCCCCAATCACAATGCAGCAATGCTGAAGTTTCAACTCGAAACAGGAAGAACCCACCAGATTAGAGTTCATTCAAAAGCAATAGGACACCCTCTTTTTGGTGATACATTATATTCAGATATTTGTGATACATTAATTTCCCGCCAGGCGCTACATTCAAATGTTACAAGAATCATCCACCCTGTCACCCGAAAGGACTTAGAATTCATAGCTCCCTGTCCTGAGGATATAATGAAGCTGCTGGAAATATTGTCTCAAAATATGTAAGGTGTTTTACATATTTTTACAATCATGCTAATATCAACTTAGAGCAAAGATAATTTTTTGGGAGGTATTAGCAAATGGAGATACTAAAGGAAAAATATTCAATCACAGAACTTAGTGAATCCCTCAATGTAACAGACCATGCACTAAGATTCTATGAGAAGGAATTCAACTTAAGCATTCCGAAGGATACCAGAGGAAGGCGTTACTACACTACTGAACTAGCAAATGTAATGTACCAGATAAAGAATATGAGAGATGAAGGACTCGAAATCAAAGCTATAAAAAAGATTCTTGCAACTGAAGGCTATATCAATGAATCCAACTCCATAAGCTTTAATCCTATCGATGGACAGCTTCCAGCAGTAGTTGGTCAAGGGGCTGTTACTCAACTTAGCTCCAATGAACTTGGGGTTATACTAGAAGCTCTAACAGGAATGAAGGATCAGCTATATTCCAGTGTTTCAAGTGAATTTTCAGCTACCCGTGAATATTTTTCAAAGGAAATCACCCGTTCTAAGCTTGAGCTGGGTGCTTGTGTAGAAAATAGTTCAAGAAAGCTTGAATTAAAGCTAGATAGACACTTTCAAGAGGTTGACAGAGCTCTTTCCCTATGGAGAGAAAAGAAGAATAATACTTTTGCTAGCAAACTCAAGCGTATTATTGGTAAATAAACACTTACAAAAATTCCATGAAAACAATATTTGCAAGGTCGAGGCCCTTTGATGTAAGCTTGACTGTTTCATTGTCAAGGCTTACCAGTCCGGCCTTGCATAGTTTGTCTATCTGAGCGTTATATTTCTTTTTCATACTCACTCCAAACCTATCTACAAACTCCTTCTCGCTAACACCTCTTAACAATCTGAGTCCAAGGAACATGTATTCCGCCATTTCATCTTCTCTAGTAACCTCAATATCCTCTATTACTGGTATCAGTCCGTCTTCAACCATTTGAATATACGTTTCAAGTTTAGCCTCATTTGAAAATCTCTTATTGTTCAAGAAAGAATGCGCTCCAGCTCCTAAGCCAATGTATTCTCTTTCCTGCCAATAAATCAAATTGTGTTTACATTCAAAGCTTGGGACTGAAAAGTTGGAAAGCTCGTAATGATTGAGCCCATGCTCCTTTAAGTATTGAATTGCGTAATGATACATCTCACGGTCCAACTCATCCTCAACAGGTTTAAGAGTTCCCTTTTCATACATATCTCCAAACAATGTCCCCTCTTCTATCTTGAGACTATAAGCAGATATGTGCTGAATCTGTAGGTTTACAAGTAATTCAAGCGTTTCTTTCCAATGCTGCATTGTCTGACCGGGAATACCAAAAATCACATCCCCATTCAGGTTTGTAAAGCCAGCTTGCTTAGCTAGCTGTACGCCTTCAGCAAATTGCTGGGCAGTATGCCTTCTGCCCAAAAATTTAAGCAAATGCGGCTGTGCGGCTTGCAATCCCATGCTGATACGCGTTATCCCTGCTTCTCTGTATATGTGCAGTTTTTCAGCGGTCAGAGTGCCAGGGTTGCTTTCCATGGAAAGCTCTGCGGCGGCACCTATGTTGAGCTGCCGTCTGCAGTGGTTGAGTATGTTGTAAATGTGTTGTGCGTCGACGGCAGACGGGGTGCCGCCGCCCACAAATACAGTCTCAACAGTGCTATGTCCATACATGGCATTTACTTTTTCAGCATATAAAGAAAGCTCTTTTTCAAGAGCTTTAAAATATCTGTCCTGCCAATGCAGCTTCCCTGCGTAAGAATTGAAATCACAGTAGCTGCACTTTGAGTTACAAAACGGTATATGAATATATAATCCAATACTTTTATTAGTGTTATCTGTCATCTATATCACCGATTTATATGGTAAGTCATCAAATTTACATTGAACTAATGTGTCAAACCATAAATATCATCATTATAAATTTTCTTGCACTAGTCAAGCTTTAGTACGCTCATAAAGGCTTCTTGTGGAACTTCTACCGAGCCCACCTGACGCATACGTTTCTTACCTTCCTTCTGCTTCTCAAGCAGCTTTCTCTTTCTGGTAATGTCTCCACCGTAGCACTTTGCAAGTACATCTTTTCTAAATGCTTTAACAGTTTCTCTGGCAATTATTTTGCCCCCAATACAAGCCTGTATTGGTATTTCAAACATCTGTCTTGGGATAGATTCCTTAAGCTTTTCTGCTATTCTTCTGCCTCTTGTAGCCGCCTTATCCCTATGAACAATAAAGGATAGAGCATCTACTATTTCACCATTTAACATTAAATCCAGCTTAACAAGGTCTGATTCCTTGTAGCCAATCAACTCATAATCAAAAGAAGCATAGCCCTTTGTCCTGGATTTGAGTGCATCGAAGAAGTCATAAATTATCTCATTCAATGGCATTTCATAGGTCAATATTGCACGACCATCATCTATATAGGACATGTTCTTGTAAAGACCTCTTCTCTCCTGACAAAGCTCCATGATATTACCTACATACTCTGTAGGAACCATAATTGTAGCCTTTACAATGGGCTCCTCCATTATATCTATTTCAGTAACTGGAGGAAGATTTGTAGGATTGTCTATGTTCTTTGTAACTCCATCAGTTGTTGTAATCTTATATATAACGCTTGGAGCTGTAGTAACAAGGTCAAAATTGTATTCACGTTCCAGTCTTTCCTGGATTATTTCCATATGCAACAAGCCCAAAAATCCGCATCTGAAGCCAAAGCCCAATGCTACCGAGGATTCCGGTTCAAAGGTAAGAGCAGCGTCATTGAGCTGCAGCTTATCTAGAGCATCTCTCAAATCACCGTATTTGGAACCATCTGCTGGATATATACCGCAGAAAACCATGGAATTAACCTTTTTATAGCCTGGTAGAGGCTCACTTGCAGGGTTGTCAGCCAGTGTAATGGTATCTCCCACACGGGTGTCTCTAACATTCTTGATAGAGGCAGCAATATAACCTACATCGCCAGCCCTCAGCTCATCAGCTGGTGCCAGCCCTCCCGGACGCATGTAACCAAGCTCGGTAACCAAAAATTCTTTTTTGGTGTACATCATTTTTATAGTATCGCCCACCTTGACAGTACCTTCTTTGACTCTCATATAAACAATAACGCCCTTATAGCTATCATAAAAAGAGTCAAAAATCAATGCGCGCAGAGGGGCATTTTCATCTGCATCTGGGCAAGGTATCATGTCTATAACCTTCTCAAGAACCTCTTCAATATTCAGGCCATTTTTAGCTGAAATCATTGGAGCACCGTGAGCCTCCAGCCCAATTACATCTTCAATTTCCTTTTTAACTACATCGGGCTGTGCACTTGGTAGGTCAATCTTGTTTATTACAGGCATTATTTCGAGATTGTGCTCGAGAGCAAGATATACATTTGCAAGTGTCTGTGCTTCTATACCCTGAGCAGCATCAACAACAAGAATAGCTCCTTCACATGCAGCAAGGCTCCTTGATACCTCGTAATTAAAATCCACATGTCCAGGGGTATCTATAAGATTATATATATATTCGTGTCCATCCTTTGCCTTATAAACCATTCTAACTGCCTGTGCCTTGATAGTAATACCTCTTTCTCTCTCAAGGTCCATATTATCAAGTACCTGCTCTTGCATTTCACGCGATGTGAGAACTCCTGTCTGTTCTATAAGTCGGTCAGCGAGTGTAGACTTGCCATGATCTATGTGAGCAATAATGCAAAAATTTCTGATATACTTTTGTCTTTCGCTTGGCATCAATGTTCCTCCGTTTTTAAAAATACATTATAAAGTATATATCAAGATTCAAATTTTTGCAAAATAATTGTTGCCATTATTCGCTATCATTCAACCTATTTAAATCTCTCTTAACATATTTTAAGTTAAAATTAATTTTACATCCCAATATTTCTAATGAATAAATATTATCCCCAGTATCTGTAACATTTACAATACCCGATTTCTGATCAGCTGATATTATTTGGTTGGACTTAATATCTATTAAAACTATTCCTGATAGTAAAATAAAAAAGAATACAAAAAACACTATCGCTATTTTTGTGAGATGTAATCTTTCTTGTCTATACCTTGATGTCCTTGACATATGTTTTCTCCCTAACGAAGTATAATATTTATGTATTTTTTGGGTTGATTAATCCTCCCACTTATATATGATTTTTGCCATTTTGTATGCTAAATAGACCTATAATCATGTCTACTTTTTTGAATATATAACATCATTAATTGCCTGAGCCAGGTACTTTGTGCTTGCAACACATTCCGAAATTGTATTTCCGTCGCCGCCTATTTCAATTATTACTGAGCCATCTGTAAGGTGTTGATTATATCTGTTCTTGCTTATATAAATGGGCTTTGCTAGCCCTGGAGCTATCTCATTTAGGCGTTTTTGAACCTTGAGGGCCAACTTGAGATTTTCTTTCCAAACTGGGTTTTCAAGCTTTTGATCAGTTCCTATGACAAACATTATTCTCGCTACATCTTTACCGTTAATATTTTTAACAACCCTTAGCTTTTCATCCCCCATAGCATCTCTATGGAGATCTATAGTGACCTTGAGCTTTGAATTCTTTTTTAGATTAGTAGTAAGAGTATTGAGTGACTTTGCATATGAACTGTTGTAATCGGCATCATGTACTGTTGTGTTATGTACCACCCCAATGTTGTATTTCTTTAAATTTTTTGTCAGCTCCTCCCCAACCCTCACAACATTATAGTTATTGTCATAGGTTCTTGAATCAACTGTCTTGTCATTAAGATTTTTTAAGAAACTCTCTGTAGTGTGAGTATGATAAATGAATATCTGTGAATTTTTCTTATCAGGTTTTATTTTTAAAGACTCCTTTATTAATTTATCGATATCGATACTATAACTTGTCTGATTTATTATTTGAATTTCTCCACTGCTAACTACAGTATTATTTTCCTTGTCTTCATTTTCAACATCCCCCTCAAAGACAATACTACTTGCATCCTCTATATACTGCTTGCCGGTGCTGTTAGCTGTATTTGGTGCTGTAGTATGCTCTGATATTGAGGGTAAAGATGGGTTTTTAACATTATCAGAAATACTTTTATCAATAGATTCCATCTCGTCATATATACCAAAAACCGGGCTGTTCGATTTTAGTATTGAGAGAGGGTTTGAGATATCTATATTAAATATTATTGAAAACATTTTTTTAAATACATCAGTATCTAGAATTTGTGATGAATGAGAAAATGCCTTGTCCAAATTTTCTATATTACTTTGAATACCGAAGAAAAAACCGCCTACCAAAATTCCAATAACCGCACAAATAATAATGGGAAGTGCAACTGATTTTTTATTTTCCTTACATAAAGCTCTCATTACTATTCCCCCTTAGCTTTTGAATATCCATTATGTATATAAACTATATTCAACCTCCCACTAAAATATGATTGGGGGAAATGACATTATTTGTAGACCAATTTCTCTTTGGGGAAATTCGGAAATAATGTAATATAGTCATTGTATTTTTAAAGATGGATGTAATATTTTTTCATCCAGAGCATATATTAAATAATATTCTAAAATAAGGGGGAAGCATATTGAAATTCAGTACAATTAAATGCAGTATTTGTAATGGAGTTCTACTAAATTTACCGGAATCAGAAATAGAACATTTAAATGGTCTCACCTTCAGATGTGAGTGTTGTGGACACAGACTCATTTTAGAAGGAACCAATGCTGTTAAAGCAGAGAATGATGACCCACGGCAAAATATTTACAGCTATGATTTTACGTTATAGTATCATATAAAATAAAAAAGGAGCAGCTGCTCCTTTTTTATTTTTTGTCAAATCCCGCCCTTATATTTGTAATATTTGTGTCAAATCCTGCCCTTATATTTGTAATAATTATGTTGACAGAAAAAATATTGGATAATATAATAAAACTGGTTAGCACTAACTAACTGCTTTTTTGGTCTAAGAGTTAGTTACTACTAACTACTTTTTTTAGTTACGGGTTAGTTACGACTAACTATTTTATTTTATGATAGGTTAGTTATTGCTAACTTTATCGATTTATTTTATGGAGGATTGGAATGGACTCGAGTTGTAGAAAGAAAGAATCATCAAATTTAGCAAAAAAATGTTTTACCTATGTACTTATACTCAGCTTTGTAGTGACAATGTGCGCGCCTCTTACAGGTACCGGTATTCATAAAATGGTATCCGCAATATTTTTATTGCTTTGCATTGCACATACAATCGTAAACAGAAAAAACCTTGATTTAAAGAAGGCAGCTCTTCTTGTGATAGTTGTTGTAGCCTTTGTTAGCGGAATCTTTGCCTTGATATATGATTATATGCCTCTCATTTCAGCGTTGCACATAGTGGTTTCAATAGCAATAGTCTTTTTCTTGGCAATTCATATGTATGTATTTTTAAGAAAGATCAAATAAGGAGTAATTTTAGAATGATGATAAACAAGCGGCTGATATCTACTGTCAGCGAAAGTAAAAAATATATAGCGGGCAATGTAATACTGCAGTGGGTTTCACTTATTGCTAATATTACGATGATGGCAAGCATCACCAGCTTGCTAGCTAAACTGTTTCAAAGGAGTTCCCAAACAAGAGATATTATAATAACAATTATCATAGCTCTTATGGCAGTAATCATACGTTATGTCTGTACGGTTTTTGCATCAAAAATGAGCTATCTTTCATCAGAAGCAGTAAAAAAGATACTGCGCGAGAAAATATACAAGAAGCTTCTCCGTTTAGGTACCTCCTATAATGAAAAAGTTAAGAGCTCAGAGGTTGTGCAAGTAGCAGTTGAAGGCGTGGATCAATTGGAAACATACTTTGGTGCATACCTTCCACAGTTCTTTTATGCCATGCTTGCTCCTCTGACTCTTTTTGTTGTTTTGAGCACCGTAAACTTTCCTTCCGCAATTGTTCTGCTTATTTGCGTTCCACTTATACCCGTTGCAATTGCTGGAGTTCAGACTTGGGCCAAGAAGCTGCTATCAAAGTACTGGGGACAGTACACTGAGTTAGGAGACACTTTCCTTGAAAATTTACAAGGTCTAATTACTCTAAAGATCTACCAATCAGATGATTTTAAGCAAAATGAAATGAACGAGCAGTCGGAAAAATTCCGCAAGATAACAATGAAGGTTTTAACAATGCAGTTAAACTCCATTACAATTATGGATATAATCGCTTATGGAGGTGCGGCACTAGGCGTTATCCTTGCAGCAACACAATTTAGTGCTGGTCATGTGACGCTTGCAGGATGTCTACTGATTATTATGCTTTCTGCTGATTTCTTCATCCCAATGCGATTGCTCGGCTCTTTTTTTCACATTGCTATGAATGGTATGGCCGCTAGTAATAAAATTTTCCATTTACTGGACCTCCCTGAAACAGAGCAAAAAAATGAAATTATCCCTACTGATTGCACAATAAAATGTTCTAACCTGCATTTTTCTTATAGTAGTGAACGAGAGATACTTCACGGTATCGATATGACCTTCCCTATGGGAAGCTTTACGTCTATCGTGGGAGAAAGCGGTTGCGGTAAGTCAACAGTTTCCGCTATTTTAATGTCTCGCAAAAAAGGTTATACAGGGTCTGTTACCATTGGCAACAAGGAACTAAGTGAACTTTCAGAAGCCTCACTTATGGAGAACTTTACCTATATCAGTCACCAGAGTTATTTGTTCAAAGGAACTATTCGAGAAAACCTGCTTATGGGTAAGTCCACCGCTACCGACGATGAACTCTGGGCAGTTTTGAAGCGAGTTAAGCTTGCAGACTTTGTGAGAAGTGAAAATGGTCTGGACACAGCCCTCTCTGAAAAAGGCTCAAACCTTTCAGGTGGTCAATGTCAGCGTTTAGCATTAGCTAGAGCATTGTTGCACGATAGCCAAGTTTACATTTTTGACGAGGCAACCTCCAATATAGATGTTGAAAGTGAAAACGATATTATGTCCGAAATACACACCCTTGCAAAGCACAAAACAGTTATTCTGATTTCTCACCGCCTTGCAAATGTTGTAGGCTCAGATAATATTTATGTTATGGAAAACGGTAATATTGCAGAGCAAGGGAACCACAACCAACTGTTAAAAAACAAAGGTGCTTACAATAAGCTGTGGAACGCACAGCAGGCACTAGAAAACTATGGAAAGGAGAGTGCCTAATATGAAAAAAAGAAGTGGATTTAAAGTTATGATGCAGCTCATTGGATTGGTTAAGCCCCTTACTGGGTATATGATTCTAGCTGTTACCATGGGGCTAATTGGTCATCTGTGTGCAACACTTATCACCATTTTTGGTGGATATGCAATAGCCAATATTTTGGATATTAACACTACTCTAACCATAAATGCTATCTTTATATCTGTTTGTGTATTTGCATTACTTCGTGGTTTTCTTCGTTATGCAGAGCAGGCCTGCAATCATTTTATAGCTTTTAAAATATTGGCACTTCTTCGTGACAAAGTATTCAGGGCTTTGCGTAAGCTTACACCGGCCAAGCTTGAAGGCAAGGATAAGGGAAACCTGATATCAGTCATTACATCTGATATTGAGCTTCTCGAGGTTTTCTATGCACACACTATTTCTCCTATTGTGATAGCAATTTTCTTTTCATCAATGCTGAGTGTGTTTATTGGAAGCTTTAGCGTTATTCTTGGAGTTATTGCGTTTATAGCTTATATTACCGTTGGTGTTATTATTCCTGTGCTAACGTCGAAGTTTAGTGGGGATGATGGCATCAATTTCCGCACAAAGTCAGGAAATCTTTCAGCCTATGTTTTAGATAGCCTTCGTGGACTTTCAGAGACTATACAATACGGTCATGGTGAAAAAAGACTTGAGAGTATAAACAAACAAACCGATGATTTATCAGAGGATGAAAAAAGACTAAAACGTACTGCTGGCAGAAATCAAGCAGTTACAAATACTGTAATTCTCCTTTTTGACCTGGCAATGGTATTTACATCAGCAATGTTATTCCAAAATGGAAGTATACCATTTTTAGGTGTGCTAATTCCAACAATTGCACTTATGAGTTCATTTGGTCCGGTCGTCGCGTTGGCAGCCCTTGGTAGCACACTTCAAAACACTTTTGCAGCAGGTAATAGAGTGCTGGATATTTTGGATGAAACTCCTGCTGTTGAAGAAATAACAGGTAAACAAACCATTAAATTTAAAGGTGCTTCAGCACAAAACCTTACCTTTGCATACAAGGATGAGACTATCCTAGACAATGTGTCCGTACACATTGATAAGGGTTCGGTGGTAGGTATCATTGGTAGAAGCGGTAGCGGTAAATCCACACTTTTGAAACTCTTAATGCGGTTTTGGGCTGTGGGTAAAGGCTCAGTTAATATCTCTGACACCAACGTCAACGACATCAACACATCAAACCTTCGTGATATGATAAGCTTTGTAACACAGGAAACACACCTGTTTCAAGGCAGTATTAAAAGCAATTTAAAAATTGCAAAACTTGATGCTACCGACAAAGAAATAAAAGCTGCATGTAAAAAAGCATCCATACACGATTTTATTATGAGCCTGCCACTAGGTTATGATACACCTGTCGGAGAACTGGGAGAAACGCTATCAGGCGGCGAGCGCCAGAGATTGGGACTCGCAAGAGCGTTTTTACATGATGCACCACTAATGCTGCTTGATGAACCGACAAGCAACCTCGACAGCTTAAATGAAGCAGTAATTTTGAAATCTTTAAAAGAAGAACGGGAAAATAAAACTATTGTACTTGTATCCCACCGTAAGTCCACTATGAGAATTGTGGACAAGGTTTACTCAGTTGAGCATGGGAGAGTTAGCTAGTATAGTTGTGAAAAAAGAATGAGAAAAAGAATAGGAGACCAACTATGAAAATAAAAAAGATTTTATTCCTTGTCCTCGGATGTATCGGTCTAGGACTCGGTGCAGTGGGAGCTGTATTACCACTCCTTCCGTCATTTCCCTTTTTATTACTTGCAGCATTTTCTTTTGCCAAAAGCTCAGAAAAGCTTCACAACTGGTTTGTAAATACCAAGCTCTATAAGAAAAACCTTGAAAGCTATGTAAGAGGACAAGGAATGACTTGGGCGGTAAAAATACGTGTTATGATAACTGTTACAATTCTTATGTCGATAGGTTTTTTTATGATGCATGAAGTACTTGTCGGTCAAATCGTGCTTGCATGTGTCTGGGTATTCCATATTCTTTATTTTACTAAAGGCGTAAAAACATTGGCAAAACAAAAAGCTGCTAATTAGCCTTATTTACAAACATTAGGTTTATATATAATGCATTTAATGAATGTACCCTGATTAACATAGAACATCCTGCCCCCAAAAGGTTGGGCAGGATGTTTTTGTAATTTCTTATTTATTTTTGCCGCATTGATTACTACAAATAATTAGCCAGATTCTATCAAAAAATGATGTGCTCCTTTACGCTTTCATCTGCTCATCAGTTTGTTCAACCAATGTTGGCTTATCTGCCTTGAGATTCTTGAAGGCAACTGACAACATGAGCTTGATACGATTTAGCTGGTTAACCTCACTTGCACCTGGATCATAGTCAACAGCAACAATATTTGCTTCTGGATACCTTCTTCTTAATTCCTTTATCATGCCCTTACCGGTAACATGATTTGGCAGGCAAGCAAATGGCTGCATGCAAACAATATTAGGAGCTCCGCTCTTTATGAGCTCAATCATCTCAGCTGTCAAGAACCACCCTTCACCAGTTTGGTTTCCAAGTGACAATATATCTGAAGCACTGTTTGCAAGATGATATATTGAGTGTGGTGCAGAAAAGCGCTTACTCTTGTTCAAATACTTTTTCATATGTCTACGATAGTTCTCTAGTATATATATTATTACATTATTAACAACAAGCTTTTTCCATGTACCCGAAAGATTTTTGTACTTGAAGTTGGCATCATAAGCACAATAGAATATAAAGTCCATGAAATCAGGCATTACAGCTTCCGCGCCTTCTCTCTCAATAATATCGACAACATGATTATTTGCATCGGGGTGGAACTTTACTAGTATTTCTCCAACAAGACCAACCTTAGGTTTAACCTCATCTGTAATCTCAAGATTATCAAATTCATGAATTATATTCTTGATATTATGCTTAAATACTTTCTTATTCTTGTTTTTCAAATCCTCTATGCAAATCTTTGCCCACTTATCATGCAACAAATTAGCAGAACCCGCAATCTTTTCATACGGTCTTACTCTATAGAGAACCCTCATCAATGTGTCACCATAAACTATACTCTGCATAGCTAAATCGATGAGATCCTTTGTAAAAGTGAAGCCCGGTTGCTTTTCTAATCCCAGTGCATTGAGTGATATTACAGGAATCTGCCCCATTCCAGCGTCTTGTAATGCCTTCCTCAAGAAGCCAATGTAGTTGGTGGCTCTGCAGCCCCCACCTGTTTGGGAAATGAGCACCGAAGTATTGTTCAAGTCATATTCTCCCGACTTTAGTGCATGAATTATTTGCCCAACAACAATTATTGAAGGATAACAAGCGTCATTATTGACATATTTAAGTCCCTCTTCAACATCTGCATTATTTACTTCAGGAAGTACAACTACATTGTACCCTGCACCAATAAAGGCGGCCTCCAAGAATTGAAAGTGAATAGGAGACATTTGCGGTGCCAATATTGTGTGCTTATCCTTCATTTCCTTGGTAAATACAACCTTCTCACACTTACTGGAGGTTTTCTCAATATTTATAGACTTTTTATCACGTTCTTCAATAGCTGCAACCAAAGAACGAATTCTTATCCTTGCAGCACCTAAGTTGTTGCCCTCATCTATTTTCAAAACAGTGTAAATATTTTCATTGCTGCTAAGTATCTCCTGAACCTGATCAGTAGTAACTGCATCCAGACCACAGCCAAAGGAATTGAGCTGAATAAGCTCCAATTCAGGATATTCAGTGACAACAGTTGCTGCTGCATATAGCCTTGAATGGTACTTCCATTGATCTACCACTCGTAGAGGTCTTTCAATCCTTCCAAGGTGTGATATAGAGTCCTCCGTTAATACAGCGATTCCATGAGACGTAATAACCTGTGGTATACCATGATTAATCTCTGGGTCAACATGATAAGGCCTTCCCGCTAATACAATACCTTTTTTGCCTGTATCTCTGAGATATTTGAGTACCTCTTCTCCCTTGTTCTGTATATCGCTTTTTACCTTCTCATCTTCATCCCAAGCCTTATCCACTGCTGCACTTATTTCATTACGAGCGATGCCAAATTCTTTACCCATAACTTCATACAATCTCTTCTTGAGTCTTTCTTTATTATCATAAGGTAAGAATGGGTTAAGGAACTTGATATTTTTCTCCTTTAGAATATCCATATTGTTTTTAATAACCTCAGAATAGGAGGTTACAACAGGGCAGTTATAGTGATTATCAGCTGCCTTATCCTCTACCATTTCATATGGAAGACAAGGATAGAATATAAAGTTTACGCCCTTGTTAATAAGGCTTGTTATATGCCCATGTACCAGCTTTGCAGGGTAGCATACTGATTCTGAAGGCATGGTCTCTATTCCAAGCTCATAAATCTTCTTTGATGATCGTGGTGACAGCTCCACCCTGAATTTCAGTTCATTGAAGAAAGTAAACCAGAATGGATAGTTTTCATACATATTGAGTACCCTCGGAATACCTACAGTGCCTCTGGTATACTGATTTACTCCCAGCTGCTTATATCCGAAAAGCCTCTTATATTTGTAATCATAGAGATTTGGGATATCATCATTGTAGCTTTCAATTCCCGCACCTCTTTCACATCTGTTGCCTGATACAAACTGGCTACCATCTGTAAATTGGTTTATAGTAAGCAGGCAGTTATTGTTACAAAGTTTGCATCTCTTTAGTTCAGTGCTAAAGTCGAATGAACCTGCTCCCTCGGGAGTCAACAAGCTAGTCTCCTGCCCTTCAAATCGTTCTTTAGCCAGAAGAGCAGCACCAAAAGCTCCCATTAGTCCCGCAATATTTGGCCTAACCGCATCCCTTTCAGCAATAAGTTCAAAGCTTCTGAGTACAGCGTCATTGAGGAAGGTTCCACCCTGAACTATGATTTTTTCTCCCATTTCTTTTGGGTCTCTTATCTTGATAACTTTAAGGAGAGCATTTTTTATAACAGAATAGGACAAGCCTGCAGAAATATCTCCAACTGATGCTCCTTCTTTCTGTGCCTGCTTAACTCTGGAGTTCATAAATACAGTACATCTAGAGCCTAAATCAACAGGTTTTTCCGCTAATAAGGCTTCTTTTGCAAAGTCCTCTATGGAGAAATTTAATGACTTGGCAAAGGTTTCTATGAATGAGCCACACCCTGATGAGCATGCCTCATTTAGCATAATACTATCAATTATGCCGTCTTTTATCTTAAGGCACTTCATATCCTGTCCGCCAA
>JAEYTP010000114.1 GCA_023433945.1 Bacillota bacterium
TTGCAAATTGTCTATTATCAGCATCGGGTGGATATGCGTTTGCAAGACTGGAGTTCAAAGGTAAGGAAATACTGTTTATACTTGTAATACTAACTATGATGATACCTTTTCAAATAATAATGATACCATTATATATTCTTGAATTTAAAATGGGTATATTAGATTCTTATTTAGGATTAATCCTACCAAGATTAACATGGCCTTTTGCTATTTACTTAATGCGCTCATTCTTCATATCTATACCTAAAAATCTTGAAGAAGCTGCTAGAATTGATGGTGCTAATGAATATAGGATTTTTTGGGATATTATGCTTCCTCTGTGTAAACCTGCTTTATTGACTGTAGGTATTATGACGTTTATGAATAACTGGAATGACCTCATTTATCCGTTATTATTAACAAACAGTGCCGAAATGCGTACATTATCTGCAGGATTGGCAATGTTTGTTGGACAAAGAATAATTGAATACGGACCGACGCTATCGGCGGCAATGATTTCTTTAATACCATTGCTTATAGCATATGCTTTTTTGCAGAAGTATTTTATAAAGGGCGTAGCTTTATCTGGTATGAAGTAGTAAGTAATTGCTCTATAATTAATGAGCTAGTGGGAGGTAAACATGGAAACAACAAAAGTTGTATTATGTAGAGATTTTAAAGTAGGAAAAACAGATGAAAGACTATTTGGATCTTTCGTTGAACATATGGGAGCTACTGTATACAATGGGATTTTTCAGCCCCAACATGAGAATGCGGATGAAAATGGATTTAGATTGGATGTTATCGAGCTTGTAAAAGAACTGAACCTATCTATGATAAGATATCCGGGCGGGAATTTTGTATCTGGTTTTAATTGGGAGGACAGTGTTGGACCAGTAGAAAACAGACCTACAAAACTTGATCTTGCATGGAGAGCAATTGAGCCTAATACATTTGGCCTTAACGAATTTATGAAATGGATGGAAAAGGTATCGTGCGAACCTATAATGACAGTAAATTTAGGTACAAGGGGTGCGGATGACGCTAGAAATCTTGTAGAGTATTGTAATTTTAATAAAGGAAGTTTTTACAGTGATCTTAGGAGAACACATGGCATTGAGCACCCATACAAAATAAAAACCTGGTGCCTGGGAAATGAAATGGACGGCGCATGGCAAATTGAAGCAAAAACAGCGGATGAATATGGGCGGGTTGCTTGTGAGGCAGGAAAGGCAATGAAATGGGTCGATCCTGAAATAGAGCTTGTTGCAGTAGGTAGCTCTACATCAAGAATGCATTCTTTTCCTAAATGGGATAAAACAGTTCTCATGCATACATATGATATAGCAGACTATATTTCTCTACATCATTACATAGACAGGAGCCTGAGATTTACAGAAATACCTGATACGGCGTATTTTTTTAATGAAGAAATGGTATACCATGATACAGCAGAATATCTTTCTAGATCAATATATGTAGACAGGCAGATTAATGATATTATATCAACCTGTGATTATGTAAAGTCAATCAAGAGAAGTAATAAAACTATGAACCTATCTTTTGACGAATGGAATGTCATAGCACACAAAAAACATGCTGGTATGGATTATAAGGAGTGGGGAACTGGGTATCCTTATGATTGTGGCGAACATACTATGGAGGATGCTTTAGCATTTGCTTCTATGATGATGTCTATTGTCAGAAGGGCAGACAGAGTTAAGATTGCGTGCCAGTCACTACTTGTTAATACAGGACCACTTATAATTGCAATGAAAGATGGAATTACCTTCAGAAATACTATATTTTATCCTTTTATGCATATTTCTAAATATGGCAGAGGAGAAGTTCTGCAATCAGTTATTAATACAGCTTATTACAGTACCAAACAATTTGAAAAGGTACCTGTTATTGATAGTCTGTCGGTTTATAATGAAGAATTAAGTGAACTAACCTTTTTTGCAGTTAACAGAAGCAGTTCAAATGCTGCTTTAAGCATAGATCTGAGGGATTTTAATAAATGCGAATTAATTGAGCATATATGTATGAGTCATAGTGACATTACTGCATCAAATAATGTGGAGAATCCTATGAGAGTTACGCCATATATATCCAATAATACAATCGTTGAGAGCAATCATGTTAATAGCGTTCTTTCAGGTTATTCATGGAATGTAATAAGAGTTAAGGTGTAGATATGAGGAGAGATTATTATGTCTGAGTATTCAAAGTTGATAATACCAAATAGGGCAGACCCGTGGATATATAAACATAATGACGGGCACTACTATTTTACTGCATCTGTTCCTGAGTATGACAGAATTGAAATAAGAAGAACACGGAGCATCACTGCCCTAAAAGATGCAAAGCCAGAAATCATTTGGACTAAGCATGATAACGGCCCTATGAGCAAGCACATCTGGGCGCCAGAAATACATTTTATCGATGGAAAATGGTATATATACTTTGCTGCGGGTGAAGCAGAAGATATATGGAAAATACGTCCGTATGTGCTTGAATGTGAAGGTGATGACCCGATGGTTGGAAACTGGCAGGAGAAGGGCATGGTGCAGAGGGCTGAAAATGATCCGTTCTCTTTTACAGAGTTTTCATTGGATGCTACTACTTTTGAACTTAATGGCATCAGATATATGATTTGGGCGCAAAAGGTAAACGGTTCAGGAGGCATTTCTAATCTCTATATTGCAAAAATGAAAAACCCATGGAGTTTGGATAGTGTTCAGGTTATGCTGACTACACCAGATTATTTATGGGAAAGAAATGGGTTCTGGGTAAATGAGGGGCCAGCTGTTATACGTCGCAACGGAAAAATATTTATAACCTTTTCCGCAAGTGCTACAGATCATAACTATTGCATGGGGTTGTTAATGGCTTCTGAAAATTGCGATCCGCTAGATCCTACATCATGGACAAAGATTAATAAACCAGTACTGCAGTCTGACGAAGAATTAAATATATATGGTCCAGGACATAACAGCTTCACTGTTTCGGAGGATGGAACAGAAGACATTTTGGTGTATCATGCCAGAAATTATAAGGATATTGAGGGTGATCCACTATATGATATCAATCGCCATACATATGTAAAAAAACTTAATTGGAACGCAGAGGGTATTCCTGCGTTTTATTAAAGATTATTAACGCGATAATGAATGATGGGAAGATGATAAAATTTGGAATTCACAGCATTAACAGAAAAGCTGTTTAGCAACCAATAAAGAGGGTTTACCATAGAAAGTGGTAAACCTTCATTATTGGTTATATAGATTAGCATTTAAATAATAAAAATTTACCATGGAATGATTGACTAGCATTACAAAATGAAGTAAAATAATCTTAACGTAACTATGTTAATAAATTAACTAACGTTATCGAGCTTATTTTATTAATATAAGCTAAATAATAGTATTAAAAATGAATATTGGTCATCTGACCTTGAGGGGTAAGCCTGAGAGATAGGAGGACATTCTGATATCATTGATATCTTCAGAGTATCCATGCCTTCTTTGCGCTTGCAAAAGGGCATTTTTTATTTTTGAAAATCCCTTCTGTAACCGTATGATAGCATATCTTTGATTAGTAGTTTCAATTCTATCAACATACCTGGTTATATATTAAGGTATATTTGTCCCACATTCTATGCTATCCCTAAAAATGAATAAGGAGGCATAAAGTTATGGGACTTAATGAAACCCCAAGAGCTGAAAGAGTACATATTTCTATATTCGGAAGAAGAAACGCTGGTAAATCAAGCCTGATTAACGCTATCACAGGTCAAAACATAGCTGTTGTTTCACCTGTAATGGGAACTACTACCGATCCGGTTTACAAATCTATGGAGCTGCTGCCTATCGGACCAGTTGTTTTTGTAGATACCGCAGGTTTAGATGATGAAGGTGAATTAGGTGAGCTCAGAAAGAGCAAATCTATAGACGTGTTAAACAAGACAGATATCGCTATTATTGTTGTTGATGCAACGGTTGGTCTAACACAGCTAGAAAAGGATATAGCAGCAAAGGTTAAAGCAAAAAAATTACCTGCAATAATTGTTGTAAATAAGGCTGATTTACATATTAATGACGATGATATGCGTGCTTTGACATCAAAGCTTAGCAACTCACATTTTTTTAACAGTGCACCTATATTCGTATCAGCAGCAGAGAGAAATGGCATTCCAGAGCTAAAACAGGCTATTATTGCTGCCGCACCAAAAGATAATACAGAAAAATCGCTGCTTTCAGGCTTGGTAGACGATGGAGATGTAGTTGTGCTAGTTACTCCTATTGATTCCGGGGCTCCAAAAGGTAGAATGATTTTGCCACAACAGCAGACTATCAGAGAGGTGTTGGACAAAAATGCTATCTGTATTGTCACAAAGGAAACCGAGCTTGAAGAGACATTAAAAAAGCTTGTGGCACCGCCTAGAATTGTTATTACCGATTCACAGGCCTTTGATAAGGTAGCAGCACTTACTCCAAAAAATATACCGTTAACATCCTTCTCCATCATCTTTGCCCGATATAAGGGTGACCTTGAAGAGCTTGTTCGAGGCGTAACCCAAATCAAAAAATTAAAGAACGGGGACAGGGTGCTGATAGCGGAAGCGTGTACTCACCATCAACAAAAAGATGACATAGGTACAGTCAAGATTCCACGTTGGCTCAAAAATATTACAGGAAAAGAGCTGGAGCTTTGCTATACCAATGGAGGGCATTTTCCAGAGGACCTTTTACAATATGCTATGATAATTCATTGCGGAGCATGCATGATTAACAATAAAGCAATGCTCTCAAGAATAGAGACGGCTAAACAGCAAGGTGTTCCAATAGTTAACTACGGTGTACTTATTGGTTATGTAACAGACATTTTGGAAAGAGCTATTATGCCTTTTCCTGAGGCTTCTCAGATATGGAATTCGAAAAAGAATTCTTAAGATATCTTAAAAGGTGCTTAAGAAATCATAGAGTATAAAAGAGATTAAAGCGTCATGAGTATAAATGATACCAAATTTCTTTATGAAACATCTTAATTAGCTTATGAAGAATTTAAATAGCTTAAGAAGAAATTTAGCTTACATATGAAGAATACAAGAATAACTGACTATTAGGGGGATATTAATATGGAACAAAATACGAATAATTATAAAGCAGATTTTATAGATCATAACCAGATAGAGCTATTATTAGAGAATGCTAAAAACTCAACTGCTCAGAAAATTGATGAAATACTTGATAAGGCAAGCTTGTGCCAGGGCCTTTCGCTAGAAGAGGTGGCAGTACTACTGCAGAATGAAGCCCCAGAGCTTGATAGCAAGCTATTTGATACAGCAAAGAAGATAAAGGACAGCATTTATGGTACAAGAATAGTAATGTTTGCACCAATGTATGTATCTAATTACTGCGTAAATAAATGTCAATACTGCGGATATCAGTGCGGAAGTGGAATGAGGCGCAAAAGGCTTACAGATGAAGAGATTCGCAAAGAAGCAGAGATTATCATGGAATTGGGGCACAAAAGAATAGCATTAGAGGCTGGAGAAGACGATAAAAACTGCCCAATTGATTACATTACTCATGCAATGGACGTTATTTATAAAACAAAGGTAAAGAACGGGAGCATCAGAAGAATAAATGTTAATATTGCCGCTACAACAGTTGAGAATTATAAGAAGCTGAAGGATGCCGGAATAGGTACATATATTTTATTCCAGGAGACATATCACAGAGAGACTTACCAGAAAATGCATCAGAGTGGACCAAAGAGTAACTACGATTATCATACAACAGCCATGGACAGAGCAATGCAGGGTGGAATTGACGATGTTGGAATAGGGGCATTATTTGGTTTGTACAACTATAAATATGAGGTACTTGGAATGTTAATGCATGCTGAGCACTTAGAAAACGCATTTGGAGTAGGACCTCATACCATATCCGTTCCAAGGCTCAGACCTGCAAAAGGTGTATCAGTTGAAAATTATCCATACATGGTCTCAGATAAGGACTTCAAGAAGATAGTGGCTATTTTGAGATTAGCCGTTCCATATACCGGTATCATTCTTTCAACAAGAGAAGAGGTAGATTTCCGTGAGCAAGTAATTGATGTAGGCGTTTCTCAAGTTAGTGCCGGTTCTAGTACAGGGGTGGGAGGATATTCAGAAAGAGAAAGCCAAGGCTGCTCAACCCAACAGTTTGAACCTGCAGATAATAGAACCCCAATGGAAGTATTGAAGTCACTCTGTCACAGAGGCTATGTTCCAAGCTACTGCACCGCCTGCTACCGTGCAGGAAGGACAGGGGACAGGTTTATGCAGTTTGCAAAAGAGGGAAAGATTCATAATCTTTGTTACCCAAATGCTCTAATGACATTTAAGGAGTATCTTATGGACTATGCAGATGAAGAGCTGCGTGAGCTGGGTGAGAAAATGATAAAGGATAACCTAGAGAATATTCCTAGTACAACCATGAGAAAGAAAACAGAGGAAAGACTCGCGCTTATAGAAAAAGGGGAAAGGGATTTGTTTTTCTAATTGAATAATAAATTAGTAAGTAATAAGTAAGAAATGAGCAAGCAATAAATAAGCAATAAATATGTTATTGAAAATCAAGGTATATAGAGAGTCAAGGTGGGATAACATTTGTCCCACCACAGGATTACCCAATGTGAAAGGAGTGACGTAATGGACAAGGCATTTTTACTAATTGAGAGGCTAAAAAATGAAAATAATCTAACCAAAGCAGAGACTGCTTGGTTGATTGACAATATTCAGGATGAGCATAGAGACTTGCTTTACAAATATGCTTTAGAAACCAAACAAGCTCATTATGGCAATAAAGTGTTTATGCGTGGACTGATAGAATTTTCAAATATCTGCAGACAAAATTGTAATTATTGTGGTATCAGAGGGGCAAACTCAAACGTTGAACGTTACAGGCTTACAAAGGATCAGATATTGGAGTGCTGCCGAGAAGGCAGAAGGCTGGGGTATTCAACCTTTGTGCTTCAAAGTGCTGAAGATGCGCATTACTCTGAACAGGTAATGGTTGAGATCATTAGCAGCATAAAGCAGGAATTCCCTGATTGTGCTATAACTCTATCTATCGGAGAGAGACCTTCTCATGAATATGAAAGCATGCGAAAAGCAGGCGCTGACAGGTATTTGCTCAGACATGAAACAGCATCAAAAGAGCTTTATCAAAAGCTTCACCCTGGTATGAGCCTTGAAAATAGAATTAAATGCTTATATGACCTAAAGGAATTGGGCTACCAAGTGGGAGCAGGATTTATGGTAGGGTTGCCTGGTCAGACAGCAGAGCACTTAGCAGAAGACTTGCATTTTTTAAAGGAATTGAATCCTCATATGATAGGAATTGGCCCTTTTATTCCGCATAGTGAAACACCTCTTGCTGCAGAAAAAGGAGGGACATTGGAGCAAACCCTTCTAATGGTTGCGCTTGCTAGACTATTTGTACCAAAAGCACTGTTGCCAGCTACTACTGCACTTGGTACTTTGGATAAAACAGGTAGGGAAAAAGCTCTGAGTGCAGGGGCAAATGTTGTCATGCCAAACCTTACACCAACAGTACAAAGGGCAAAGTATCAGCTCTACCAGAACAAAATATGTATTGGTGATGAAGCTGCTCATTGTAGAAAATGTATTGAAAAGAGGATCAATTCTGCTGGCTTTGAAGTGGATATGGGACGCGGAGACAGCTGCAATGTGGGCGCTCAATGTATGGCATAGAGTGCACAGAGTAATGCTAGGTAATGGACAGCCTCGAGTGTGTGGTAGTTGACAGCGTAACGTGAGGGTTAGTTTACAGCCCAAGGTGGCATAGTGCACCGTGAATATTGAGTAAGATTTAACTTAATTCTTAGGCAAGGTATAATGCAATATGGGAACAGTATATAACTATTTCGTATACTTCTGCAAAATACTAGCTAGCTTGCTGTTTATCTCATTTACATCAATTGAGGCAACAGGGGCATTTGAGACAGAGTACTTCTCCTTTAGGCTTAAGACACGATAGACTTTTTCATCTATATACTGCTCAGATATTTCACCATTTTCTACAGCAGATTTGATAGAATTCAGCACATCTATCTGCATATTAAAGTCATGACATATCAGAATAATATCTGAGCCAGCTTGTAGAGATTTTACTGCCATATCTCCTAATGCATAATTCTTTGTAACAGCACCCATTGTAATATCATCGGTTATTACGACACCTTTAAAACCCATCTTATCTCTAAGTAGATCGGTAATGATTGCTTTTGAGAAGGAGGCGGGATACTTGCTATCCAGTTTTTGCATTAGGATATGGGATACCATAACGACGTCAGTGCCGTTATTAATTGCGGCTTCGAAAGGAACGAGTTCAAGCTTTGAGAGCTGATCCAGGCTCTTTGTAACAACTGGCAGACCAACATGTGAGTCTACAGTTGTATCCCCGTGACCAGGAAAGTGCTTAATTACAGGGATTACATTTTGAGACTTTATTCCATCATGTGTTGAGAGCCCAAGGCTGCTAACGACATCAGCATTGCTCCCAAATGACCTATTACCTATTACTGTGTTTTTAGGGTTGCTCATAATATCCATTACTGGTGCAAAATCGAGATTCAGGCCAAGAGACTTAACCTGTTGTCCAAGTATTTCTCCTATTTCTCTGCTGAATTCAGTATTACTAATGCTGCCAATCTTCTGGTTTGTAGGAAGCTTTTTGTATTGAATGGGAAGTCGGGATACTCTACCGCCTTCTTCGTCCACACCTAGAAGAAGGGGGATATTTGAGTTTTCTTCATTGAAAGCTTTTAGGGAATTAGCGAGTTCTAAGCTTTGTTGCTGTGACTCAATATTTCTACTAAAGAATATAAAGCCTGAAACCTTGTAAGAGGATATAAATGTTTTGGCATTATCATCAATTGAATAACCATCTAAGCCTACCATAACCAATTGTCCAAGCTTTTCTTCCATGGTCATTTCTTTAATTTTATCTTTTATAGGGTCATTTTCACCATTGATATTATTTCCTTCACTTGATTTGCTTTCACCTGTAGAACCGCTATTGATAACCGAGTCAGTACTGGGTGTCTGACCGTTGCTTATAACCTCCGATGAGTTAGAGGAATGTGACGTGCTACTAGCAACCGATGAAGAGTTTGGGGCATTTTCTGTGGTGCTAGAGGGGTATGTAATATTGCTGCTGGTGGGACTTTCATAGCCACAGCCAGCTAACAACATGCCTAAAAATACTATTGAAATTAAAATAATAGTATTTCTCTCATAAATACGCTCTATATATCTATGTCTCACTATATATCTAGGTATCATATATATACGCCCCATAATAAAAGTTATCCTTAACTAGTCTTTGTCATTTTGGCTTTCTGCTTCCTCACAAAGCATTATACCCCTAGGTCCAACTGCGGTAGAAAAAACTATCTGGGTATATGTCTTGCCAAATTGCTGAAGTCGGCCGATAAATTGATCCAGCTCTTGGGTGCTCGGAAATGCGACCTTTATAAGCATTGAATACTGACCAGTAACACAATTACACTCAAGGACATTTGGCACTTCAGCTATAAATGGGTAAAAGGTTGGCTTTTGGCTGGGCTCCATGTCCAGATTAATAAATGCTGTTATATGATAGCCTAGCTTTTGCAAATTAATCTTTGCTTGGTAGGATGATATAATACCAAGCTTTTCAAGGCGTTCCAATCTAGCTGAAACAGCTGGCGCAGATAAAAAAACTTGCTGTGCAAGACTACTAAGAGAGCACCTTGCATTCTTTTGACATAAATTAAGCAGCTTCCTATCTATTTTATCAAGTTTTTCCATCACGAAACACCTCAAATAATATATATTTAGTCCCTTTATAAAACATTATAAACGTATTGCTTAGTGCATTCAATAATATACTTCTTCTTTCACGCTGAGTTCAGAGTGGAAAAGTATATTATTGGCATAATGCCTATTGAGTGGGCATATAAATTATATAACTGGGATTATGCCGATTTTTATGTTTGTATGGTCATCGGCTTAGCTAAGGGGGAGGTAGATGAGAGGGTCAAAAGAACCTTACATAATAATAGTACACTTTCCTAAGTCTGAGGAAGATAAGCAACGATTAAGAGAAAAAATGGGAGCAGCATATTTGGAAATAGTAAGAGATTATATTTTGACCTTGCCGATGGATGAAAATGAGAAGAATGAAATTTTCGAAAAAATAATACATAAACTGCGTTGTGAAGGGTGATTTTATGAGAGCTGCCATTTACTCTAGAAAGAGTAGGTTTACCGGAAAGGGTGACAGCATTGAGAATCAAATACAGCTATGTAAAGACTATGCTGCCAAGATATTTGGTATTTCTGAAGATGACTTCATCATTTATGAGGATGAAGGCTTTTCTGGTGGAAATATAAATCGTCCTCAGCTTCAGCAGCTTTTAAGAGATGCTATGAACAAACGTTTCGATATACTTATATGCTATCGATTAGATAGAATCAGCAGAAATGTATCTGATTTTTCACAACTGATAAAGGACCTAGAAAAATACGGTATTAGTTTTGTTTCTATCAGAGAGCAGTTTGATACTACCACTCCTATGGGAAGGGCAATGATGTATATCTCATCTGTTTTTGCTCAGCTTGAAAGAGAGACTATAGCTGAAAGAATCAGAGACAATATGGTTCAACTTGCAAAAACCGGACGCTGGCTTGGCGGTGTGGCACCCACTGGTTACAGATCTGTTCAGATAAATGACGATGCGCAGAGGGAAAAAAAGCTGTACATGCTGGAAGAAATTCCAGAGGAGATCGAAATAGTAAGAATAATATACTCAAAATATATTGAACTACAATCGCTGACAGCGGTGGAACATTTCTTACTTGAAAACAACATTAGTACAAAGAATGGACTGGATTTTAAAAGGTATACAATTAGATTTATTTTAAGCAATCCTGTTTATGCTATTGCAGATACTAATACATATGATTACTTAATTAATAGAGGATATGATATATATTCACCATCTGAGCAGTTCAGTGGCATATATGGACTGATGGCATACAACAAGACAAAGCAGGACATGGGTA
Source organism: Bacillota bacterium (assembly GCA_023433945.1). GTDB lineage: Bacteria > Bacillota > Clostridia > Acetivibrionales > DSM-1351 > Ruminiclostridium. Next base: position 11,102 of record JAEYTP010000114.1, read on the forward strand.
TAGTTGAAAGGCCTAGGGCAATTGATGAATGGGTAATTGCAGTTGGAAGACATGAGGGGATAATACCAGGGGAGATATGGGTACAGGTCCAAAACCTTTTAGAGAGAAACAAGGCTAAATCGTATCGCAAGGAGAAGAATAATCAGGCGCTGTTATCGGGGCTACTCAAATGCGGAAAGTGTGGTAGCTATATGAGGCCCAAGGTTACAAATAGGACAAATTCAAATAATGAGCAAGTATTTTATTATATGTGTGAAATGAAGGAAAAAAGTAAAAGAACTCGATGTAATTGTAAAAATTTATTAGGAAACGAGGCTGATCATTTGATGCTGCATAGGCTTAAGGGCGTCTTTGACAGCTATTCTCCAACATTTAATAATATTCCAGTATCAAACAAACTCTTCTTCAGCTTTTTAAATACCAGAATTAAAGCTGAGAGTATACCCTCTAAGCTCAGGGATATTGAAGCCTCGCTAACGAGACTTACTAATGTTTTATCAAAGAATATCGACCTAGAGGTTGAAGAAGCAATACTGTTACAAATGGGACGTCTTTCTAAGGAAAAGAGGCAACTGGAAGAAAAACTTGAGCTTTATACAGCGAATAAAGCAGACAAAGAAACAGCAGGCCACAGTGAAGCAACAGGTACGCATAGTGAAGAAATGGCTGCCAACAAAGAAACAGTAGGTCACAGTGAAGCAGCAGGTGCGCATACTGAAGCAGGTGGACACAGTGAAGCAATAGGTGACCATAGTGAAGCAGGTGGCTACAGTGAAGCAATAGGTACTGACAAAGAAGTAGCAGACTCAGAGGGAAAAACAAAGGAAGACATAAGCTACTCTAACGATATCAACGGTACCAGCTACAAGATAAGACTTATAAATAATATGTGGTGGAACCTGATGGATAATAAATATAAAAAAATGATGATTAAAAGCATGGTAAAACAGGTTGTTTGGTATGAGGATAAGATTGTAGTTGAATTGCATGGAAGCTAAGGTCGGTTGAAATATATTCCAATACTATGTTTCCACAGTGTTAGCATTGCAAATGAAATACTTATGCAAATTCGAGCTACCAAGAAGCTACAAAGTGAGGTTTCCCTGCAGGATCCTATTGGGGTGGATAAGGAGGGCAATGAAATCACGCTTATTGATTTAATAAGTAATGACTCTGAGTCAGTAGTTGACGAAGTAGAACTCAAAATGCAGGTAAAAAAGCTGTATAGTAAAATGAAATGTACATTAAAAAATAGAGAGAAGGTAGTGCTGGAACTGCGATATGGGCTACTGAATGGTTCCAGTAAAACTCAGCGAGAAATAGCCAAAATGTTGGGTATTTCCAGGTCGTACGTATCAAGGATTGAAAAGAAGGCTATAAAAAAGCTTAGTAAGGAATTAAAGCCTGAAAATTGCAGGTAGCTCAAGAATATAGCACTGACAGAATTAGTTTTTATAAGTTCTGTCAGTGTTTTTATATACCTAAAAATGGGTATTATATACATAAGTTCTATGGGGGGTGAATTTTAGCTAATATGAAAAAACAAAACTTTAAAATAGAAGGAATGACTTGCGCAGCCTGTTCTGCAAGAGTTGAAAAGGTTGTTAATAAACTGGATGGGATATCCAGCGCAGTTGTAAATTTGACTACTGAAAGAATGTCGGTAGAGTATGATGAACAGGTATTAAACATAGATGATATTGGCAGGGCGGTTGAACGAGCTGGATATGGATGGAGCGTTATCAAGAATCAGTCAAATGATGCGGACAAGCTAAAAAAGCAGAAGGAGATTAGAACGCTGTTTATAAAGTTTGCTGTTGCTGCGTTCTTTACTATTCCATTACTCTATCTTTCGATGGGACCCATGATTACCTGGTTTAATGTGCCGGTACCTTCATTTGTAAATCCAGATGTCAATCCTCTAAACTTTGCTCTAGCCCAGATTTTTCTAACGCTCCCGGTGCTTGTTGCGGGCTATAGATTTTACTATGTTGGCTTTAGGGCAATACTTTTGAGAAGCCCAAACATGGATAGCCTTATTGCAATGGGCACTTCAGCAGCTGTTTTATATGGTATATATTCTGTGTATCAGATTACACGAGGTAATCATCATTTTGTTCACAGTTTATACTTTGAAACTGCAGGTGTTATTATATCACTAATACTACTAGGAAAATCCTTTGAAGCGTTATCAAAGGGGAAAACTTCAGAGGCTATAAAAAATTTAATGGGCCTAGCCCCAAAGACTGCGTTGATAATAAGGAATAATATCGAAGTAGAGCTGCCTATTGAAGAGGTTGTACCAGGAGATATTATTATTGTCAAACCAGGTCAAAAGATACCTGTTGATGGCATTGTGCTAGAAGGAGACACTGCTGTTGATGAGTCAATGCTCACAGGAGAGAGTATACCAGTGGATAAAAAAAGTGGGGATAATATTTATGCTGCTAGCATTAACAAGAATGGCACAGTTACTTTTAAGGCAACAAAAGTAGGTGCAGATACTGCACTGTCCCAGATAATAAAGCTGGTGGAGGATGCACAGACAAGTAAGGCTCCCATTGCAAAAATGGCGGATATTGTATCGGGCTACTTTGTACCAATTGTATTTGGTATAGCTGTTTTGGCTTTTATTTCGTGGATGATTGCAGGAAAGGGAGTAGAGTTTTCTTTGACAATATTTATTTCCGTGCTTGTTATTGCATGCCCCTGTGCTCTGGGTCTTGCAACTCCAACAGCAATTATGGTTGGAACAGGGAAGGGTGCTGAAAATGGTATTCTCATAAAAGGTGGAGAAGCACTGGAAATAACTCATAAAATTGATACTGTTATATTTGATAAGACTGGAACTATAACTGAAGGAAAGCCACAGGTTACTGAAATTTATTCTGCCGATGGTATAGATGATTTACAAGTATTAAAGCTAGCTGCAGCCGTAGAGAAGAATAGCGAACATCCATTGGGTGAGGCTATTGTAAGAAAAGCAATGGAGCAAAATTTAGACTTACAAAGGGTAGATAATTTTATAGCTATCACCGGAAAAGGCGTTAGGGCAAAGCTAGATAACGTGGAAGTATTGGTTGGAAATAGCAGATTCATTGAAGAAGAACAAATTGATACAAGTAAAATGAAAGACATTGCTTCAAACTTAGCCAATCAGGGGAAAACATCGATGTATGTTGCTATTAATGGTAGTTTGGCAGGAATTATCGCAGTATCTGACGTTGTTAAATCAACGAGTAAATCAGCGATTAAGGCTTTGAAGGATATGAATATTCAAGTTGTAATGATAACCGGGGATAGCAAGGCTACAGCAGCTTCTATAGCTCAGCAGGTTGAAATAGAACAGGTATTTGCAGAAGTATTGCCAAAAGATAAAGCAAACGAGGTGGCTCGCCTCCAAAAACAAAACAGAAGGGTACTTATGGTAGGAGATGGAATAAATGATGCTCCTGCACTCGCTCAGGCAGACATAGGAATGGCAATCGGCTCAGGTACTGATGTTGCTATGGAATCAGCTGACATTGTTCTCATGCATTCAGACCTTATGGACGTTGTAAAGGCAATTAGGCTCTCAAAAAGCACAATCAGGAACATAAAACAGAATTTATTCTGGGCATTTGCCTATAATGTTGCTGGTATACCTGTCGCAGCGGGAGTACTCTACCTTTTGGGAGGACCTTTACTTAATCCTGTATTTGCAGCAGCAGCTATGTCATTAAGCTCAATATCTGTGTTACTCAATGCTTTAAGACTAAAGCGCTTTAAATAATAGATAGTGATAGTTAACAATTAGCATACTAAGCAAAAGCATACTAAGCAAAAGCATACTAATCAAAAGAATATCAACAAATAGCTAAATTCTCAAGGTAGTATTTACCTTGAGAATTTTTTTGAATTTGTGGTAAAATAATAAATCTAATAGATAAAAAGTTAAATTTTATAAAAAGTAACAGCAAAAAATATATAAATTTTCTGATATAGCAGAGAATAAAAAAACAAAAAAAATAAATAAATCTTAAATCTAGTTGAGGGAAATATGGATAAAAAAATATATGTAATGGGTCATAAAAACCCAGATACCGATTCTATATGTTCTGCAATATCATATGCAGAACTTAAAAACAGACAGGGAATAGGCGCAGTGCCTGTTAGGCTTGGTGAGTTAAATAGGGAAACTGAATTTGTTCTTAAGTATTTTAATGTAGAAACTCCTATGCTTCTACATACCATAAAAACACAGGTTGAAGACCTAAATATGGATGTTGTAAGCCCAGTAACAGAAGATATCTCAATCAAAACTGTATGGACCATTATGAAAAGGGACAATATAAAAGCCCTTCCAGTTGTAGATCAAAATGATAATATCATAGGCATTGTAACGTTGTCTGACATTACAGGGAAGTACATGGATGCGTGGGAGAATAATCTAATTGTATCTAGCCGCACACCATTAAAAAATCTTATTGAAACTCTCAATGCAGAACTACTTACAGGAAATCATGAGGATTTTAACACAACAGGAAAAGTGGTTATCGCTACTCAGTCACCTCAGGATCTTCCTCAGTATGTTGAACAAGGGGATATAGTTATCGCTGGAAATAATTCAGACAATCTATTTGCAGCGATTGAGCTAGGTGCCAATTGCTTGATAATTACCTGTGGTGGTGAAACCAATCCTCAGATTATTGAGGCTGCAAAAGAGAAAAAATGTATTGTCCTAAAAACAATGACCGATACTTTTACTACTTCAAGGCTAATTAATCAAAGCATACCAGTGGGCTTTACAATGAGCAGCAAAAACCTCATTTATTTTAATGTTGATGATTTTGTAGATGATATTAAGGATAAAATGCTCCAAACCAGATATAGAAGTTACCCTGTACTCGATAATAGCGGTAAGGTTAAGGGAATGATTTCAAGATATCACCTTATTTCTCAAAACAGAAAAAAGGTAATTCTGTTGGACCACAATGAGAAGTCCCAAACAATTAATGGAGTGGAGCAGGCAGATATATTAGAGATTATTGACCATCACAGAGTGGGGGACATTCAGACGGTAAAGCCGGTTATATTTAGAAATGAGACTGTTGGGTGCACTGCAACTATTATTGCAAGCATATACTATGAGAATGGTATGCGCCCTTCCAAACAAATTGCAGGTTTGCTATGTGCAGCTATTATATCTGATACAATGAATTTCAAATCCCCAACCAAAACATTGAAAGACGTACAGATGGCAGAAAGGCTTTCACAGATAGCTGATATAAATATTCCTGAATTCGCCCGTGAAATGTTTAAGGCAGGCTCTTCTATTGTCGGTATGAATGAGAAGGATATATTGTATAATGATTTTAAGGATTATTACCTTGATAAGTTTAAGATTGGAATAGGGCAGATAAATACTATTGCTCATACTGCTGATGAAGATAGCATGACAGAAATAAAGCAAAAACTCTTGAAGTTTATGGAAGAAAAATGTGAGCAGAAGTCTTACAGCCTTTTAATGCTCATGCTGACAGATATTTTTAATGAATGTACCGAGGTACTGTATGTTGGTTCAGAAAGATGGATTTTGAGTAAGGCGTTTAATGTCAGTGCAGATGAGAATACCGCATTTATGCCTGGAATGGTATCTAGAAAGCAGCAAATTGTTCCTAGACTTGCAGTTGCATTGCAGCAATAGACACTGTTCCATTTGCGTTGCTTATTTGTATACCTACACATAAGGCATAAGATGATGGCATATGTTGAGCAATGCATATATGGCATATGCTGAGCAATGCATTTGATGGCATATGTTGAGCAATGCATTTAAAAAATAGAGCTAATCATATACAGGAAACGGGGTGACTTTGTCACCCCGTTTAATAATCTATAAATAACCTACTGTGCTTTCACAACAAGCTCACCATCTAACACATCAATGAGTACGGTTTTTCCATCGTAGACCTCACCTTTTATAATTCTTCTGCCTATCTCAGTTTCAACAAACTTTTGAATAAATCTCTTGACTGGTCGTGCACCAAACTCCGGTGTATATGACTTGTCAGCAATATACTGTTTTGCACCTTCAGTAACATTGAGTTGTATTTTCCTATCATTAAGCCTGTTTCTAATATCGTTTAGTGACAGATCAATAATTCTCACTATTTCTTCTTTGCGTAGAGGTTTGAAGAGTACAATTTCATCTATTCTGTTTATAAATTCAGGTCTGAAATGCTGCTTTAAATCTGCCATTACAGCATTTTCAGTAGCAAAATCAATATCCCCAGTCTTGTTGATACCCGATAAAAGTCTTTGGCTTCCAATATTTGAAGTCATAATTATAACGGTATTCTTAAAGTCAACTGTTCTGCCTTGACTATCAGTAAGTCGACCATCGTCCAATAATTGAAGCAATACATTGAAAACCTCAGGATGTGCCTTTTCAATTTCGTCAAATAGTATTACACAATAAGGCTTTCTTCTGACTACCTCTGTAAGCTGTCCGCCTTCTTCATAGCCAACATATCCAGGAGGGGCACCTATAAGCCTAGCAACAGCGTGCTTTTCCATATATTCTGACATATCAATTCTCACTACGTTTTCTTCACTGTCAAACAATGCTTGCGACAAAGCCTTTGCAAGCTCTGTTTTACCAACGCCTGTAGGGCCCAAGAAGATAAAGGAGCCAATGGGCTTTCTCATATCCTTCAGACCTGAGCGTGCACGAATTACCGCATCACATACAGCATTTACAGCTTCATCTTGCCCAATTACTCTATTGTGTAGTATGCTGTCTAGATTGAGCAGCTTATCGCGTTCGTTTTCTACAAGCCTTGTAACAGGTATACCTGTCCATCGAGATACTATTTCGGATATTTCTTCTTCGGTAACTTCCTCTTTTAGATAGCGAATATCAATGCTTTTCTTTCTTTCTTTTTCTTGCTCAAGCTGTTTTTTTAGTTCAGGAAGCTGACCATGCTGAAGAACTGCCAGTTTTTCCAGGTCATATTTTCTCTCGGCTTCTTCTATCTGATGCTTTACGTCTTCAATCTGAAGTTTTATTTCCTTTTCACGCTTTATATTCTCTTTTTCCATCTCCCATTGAGCCTTCATATGCTCAGAGCTTTCTTTTAGTGAAGTTAGCTCCTGCATGATTTTACCCAATCTTTCAAGAGAAGCACTGTCTTCTTCCTTTTTGAGAGCTTGCTTTTCTATTTCTAATAGCATAATTCTACGTGAAATTTCATCAAGCTCTGTAGGCATGCTGTCTATCTCAGTTCTAATCATAGCAGCAGCTTCATCCATCAGGTCGATTGCCTTATCCGGCAGAAATCTGTCACTGATGTAGCGATTGGATAGTACAGCACAAGATACTATTGCATTGTCTGTAATCCTTACTCCATGGTGTATTTCAAATTTTTCCTTTAGCCCTCTTAGTATTGAGATGGTATCCTCAACAGTTGGCTGGTCTACCATAATTGTTTGGAAACGTCTTTCAAGAGCGGCATCCTTCTCAATATATTCCTTGTATTCATCAAGTGTAGTTGCTCCAATACAATGCAGCTCACCTCTAGCTAACTTTGGTTTGAGCAGGTTGCCTGCATCCATTGCACCTTCGGCTTTGCCGGCACCTACTATATTGTGTAGTTCATCAATAAACAGAATAATTCTGCCGTTTGAGTTCTCTACATCAGTTAGTACAGCCTTAAGCCTTTCTTCAAACTCTCCTCTGTACTTAGCTCCTGCAATAAGTGACCCCATATCCAGTGCAAAGATTGTTTTATCCTTTAAGCCCTCAGGTACGTCCCCGCTCAATATTCTTTGTGCAAGGCCTTCAACCACAGCTGTTTTACCTACACCGGGTTCCCCTATAAGAACAGGGTTGTTCTTTGTTCTTCGAGATAAAATACGGATAGCTCTTCTAATCTCAGAGTCTCTACCAATAACGGGGTCAAGCTTTCCAAGTCTTGCTAGTTCAACTAGGTCTCTACCAAAACGCTTGAGAGAGTCATAAGTCTCCTCGGGATTTTTGGAGGTAATCCTCTGATTGCTTCTCACCTTCTGAAGTGCCTCCATAAACTTTTCAAGGGTAATACCATGCTTTTTAAATATCTCGGTTGAAGGTGTTCTTCTTTCTTTAATTAGTGCAATAAAAATATGCTCCACACCTACATAATCATCCTTAAACTTCTTTGCCTCGTCTTCGGCTGAAAGTACAATCTCATTAAATCTGCGAGTAGCATATAAATCGGAGGCACCGCTGCCATACACCTTGGGTACCTTTGCAAGCTCATTTTCAACATCCTTCTGATATAGGGGAAGATTAATTCCCATATAGGCTAATAGCTTCGGAATAAGCCCATCTTCCTGAATGATGGCAGAGTAGTGTATGTGCTCTCCATCAACCTGCTGATGTCCCATCCTAACAGCGATATCCTGTGTTGTTGCAAGCACCATCTGTGCTTTCTCCGTAAATTTTTCTAAATTCATTTCTACCATCCTTTCATATATATCTATTATTATTTACAATACGATTTCTGTTTTATAATGTTTTATAGCACTTTTGGTCTTTGACTTTCTTTGACCTTAAAGACTAAAAAAAAGAAATGGATAACCACCTTTTCTTATTAGGTTTTAAAATCAATAGTTTTTTGACTTTATCTGACCTTAATAACATAATACTAGAAATTAGCACAGGAGGCAATATCCAATATTGATTAACGGTACCAAGTATGACGAATTTTTTTCAAATATCTTTATATTGCTTTAATTTGATTGGATTATCTCTTGTGTATATGATTATTGCTTGCACCAGATCAGTTTTTATGCTAGCGTGAGTTGTATAAATATTATGTAGACAGTTGTATCATAGTCGAAAAATATAGTATTATTGTATATATAAATAATTTTTGTTGGAGGGTCATATGATTAGATTTGGGAAGAAAAACTGCGGAGAAGCATGTCAAATATTAGATTATGTTGATAAACAATTGCAAGGAGTAAAATTGCCTAAGCCAGCTGTAGAATTCGGTATACATAAAAGCGTTTTATCTTTATTCTCTAAATTTCTAGAAAATGAAGAAAAGATATCTCACCTTTCTGACAAAGCATTGATGGAAACAACAAAGTTGAGTAGCTTTGATGTTGAAATGTCCTTTATAGCCAAAGAAATAAAAAACTTTGCCGAAGAAATGACAGAAGTAAGTGAATCTAATATGGCAATGGTGCAACAAGTAACTGCAAGCATGGATCAGGTTAACGAATCTATAGTTACTCAGGAAAGGACATTGAGTAATATTACTGAACAAGCTAATATCTTAATTGAACAAAATAACAATAGCCTTGCTCAATTAGGAAGTATTAATAAACTCAGACAGGATGTTATACAAGATGCTGAGGATATGTCAAAAAAAATAAAAATACTTGTTGATTTAACCAACAAGGTTAATGAGATTGTTTATGGGGTTGAGCAAATAGCTGAACAAACAAATTTATTGGCCCTTAATGCTTCTATAGAAGCAGCACGTGCAGGAGAACATGGCAGGGGCTTTGCTGTAGTAGCAGACGAAATCAGAAACCTTGCAGATAATACAAAAAAAGAGTTAGCCGGAATGCTGAATTTTATGAAAGCAATACATACTGCTGCAAATGAAGGACAGGAAAGCATGGCTAACACAATGACATCAACTATGGATATGTCTGAAAAAATCGAAATAGTGAACAAGTCAATTGTTGATAACGTTCAAAATTTAGAGAATAGTGTTAAGAGTATTAATGAACTTTCTGCATCCATGCAGTATGTAACTGCGGCAACTGATGAAATAAATGCAGCTATGAAAACTGCTGCTGTAGAATCGGAACGTATGGCGATAATGAACAAGAAAATGGTTAGTGAATCCGCGATCGCCTCAAATTCAGCAGCAAAAATATCTGAAATTGATAACGCCTTTTCACAGATTACAAAAGACTTGAATGCACTATTGCAGGGTGGCATACATGCCATGAGCAATGAAAAATTTATTGAGAATATACAGTCAGCTAAAAAGGGACATGCTGCATGGTTGGACAAGCTTAGACAAATGGTAGAGGAAATGGACATTCAACCACTTCAGACTAATAGTAAGAAGTGTGCTTTTGGCCATTTCTATGAAGCTATTGATGTAAAAAACCCTTTAATTATTGATAATTGGAAAGAAGTGAGTACCTACCATAACACATTCCATAATCAAGGAGATGTCGTAATTGAAGCAATAAGAAAGAAGGACGTAGCTACTGCAAAAGAAGGCCTTAATAAGGCTGAAATGTATTCACACAAAATCTTCTCACTGCTTGATTCTATAGAAGATAAGGTTAAGTTGGCCTCTAAAAATGGAGAGCAAATCTTTAAAACTATGTAAATGTATTATTTTATTAAAAATGTTGCACATTATTACAAGGTATGTTATACTAGCTAGCGAAAAATACACACGCACTTTACTAGTTAAAGTGGTAACAAATTATTAAGTTATTCATTTTTAAGTGCGGCGGTATTAACTTTAACGGAGGTGTTTAATATGTCAGTTATTTCAATGAAACAATTATTGGAGGCAGGTGTTCATTTCGGTCACCAGACTAGAAGATGGAACCCAAAGATGGCAGAATACATTTTTACAGAGCGTAATGGTATCTACATCATTGACCTTCAGAAGACTGTAAAAAAGGTTGAGGATGCTTACTACTTCGTAAGAGAAGTTGCAATGAATGGACAGGATGTTCTTTTCGTTGGTACAAAGAAGCAGGCTCAGGACTCAATTAAGGAAGAGGCTGAAAGAAGTGGTCAGTTCTTCGTAAACAACAGATGGTTGGGCGGTATGCTCACAAACTTCAAGACTATCAGAAAGAGAATTGAAAGACTCAATAACCTAAATGCTATGGAAGCTGATGGAACATTTGAAGTACTTCCTAAGAAGGAAGTTATCAAGCTTAAGAAGGAAATGGCAGATCTTGATAAGAACCTTGGCGGTATAAAGACTATGAAGAAGCTCCCAGGAGCTATGTTCGTTGTTGACCCACGCAAAGAAAGAAATGCTATTTTAGAAGCTAGAAAACTTGGTATACCAGTTGTAGCTATAGTTGATACAAACTGTGATCCAGATGAGGTAGACTTCGTAATTCCTGGTAATGATGATGCTATCAGAGCTGTAAAGCTTATTGCAGCTAAAGTTGCAGATGCTATTATCGAAGGTCGTCAGGGAGAACAATTAGCTCCTGAAGCGGCTGGTGAATCAGCTGAAGAAGTTGTTGAAGTAGCAGAGTAATTTTAATTATTATGGTCTTCAGTCCATACGGGCTGAAGACCCTTAAATAAGTAAATAAACTATTTTCTATAAATATCGGTTTGGAGGATTAGGTCATGATTACTGCTGAAATGGTAAAGCAGCTCCGAGAAAGAACCGGAGCAGGTATGATGGAGTGTAAGAGAGCCCTCACTGAAACAGAAGGAAACGAAGAGAAGGCTATTGAATACTTAAGAGAAAAGGGACTTGCATCAGCTGCTAAAAAAGCTGGCAGAGTTGCTGCAGAAGGTCTTGTTGAAGCTTACATTCATGGTGGAGGAAGAATTGGTGTTCTCGTTGAAGTTAACATTGAAACTGACTTTGCTGCTAAGAATGAAGAGTTTAAGCAGATGGTTAAGGATATTGCAATGCAGATAGCTGCAAGCAAGCCTGAATATGTTAAGAGAGAAGATGTTCCTGCTTCAGTTATTGAAAATGAAAAGGAAATCTTAAGAGCTCAAGCAAAGAACGAAGGTAAGCCAGAAAAGATTATCGAAAAGATGGTTGAAGGAAGAATAGAAAAATACTATTCAGAAGTTTGCTTACTTGAGCAGGCATTTATTAAAGACCCAGATATTACAGTTGGGCAACTCGTTACTCAGAAGATAGCTAAGATAGGCGAAAACATTTCTGTAAGAAGATTTGTTAGATTCGAAAGAGGCGAAGGTATCCAGAAGAAGGAAGAAAACTTTGCTGATGAAGTTATGAAACAGATAAATGGCTAATTAATAAAAGGGAACATATTATATTGTATGTTCCCTTTTTTACTCTACAATCGTTTATTTTTTCCTTATACAACAAATAATTAAATTGAGAATAATTGTTTTTATATATACTTAAATAAGTCGGGGGAGGATTCTATGACACAACCAAAGTATAAGAGAATTATGTTAAAAATCAGCGGAGAAGCTCTAGCAGGAGAGAAGAAGAACGGAATAGACTCAGAGACTATTAATGAAATATGTGACAAAATATTAGAAATACACAAATTGGGTGTGGAGGTCTCCATAGTTGTTGGTGGGGGAAACTTCTGGAGAGGAAGAACTGGAGTAGGAATGGATAGAATTACTGCTGACCATATGGGCATGTTGGCTACAGTAATAAACTCACTTGGCCTACAGGATGCACTTGAACAAAGAGGAATTCCGGTAAGAGTTCAAACCGCAATAGAAATGAGGCAGATTGCTGAGCCTTATATTAGAAGAAAAGCTGTAAGACATCTTGAGAAAAAGAGAATAGTTATATTTGCTTGTGGAACTGGTAATCCGTATTTCTCCACTGATACAGCAGCTGCTTTAAGAGCTGCTGAAATCGATGCAGATGCTATACTTATGGCTAAAAACGTAGATGGTATCTATGACTGTGATCCAAACAAGAATAAAAACGCTGTTAAATTTGATACTTTGAGCTATGAGGACTACCTCAATAAGAACCTTACAGCAATAGACCTTACTGCAGCTTCTTTCTGCAAAGACAATGCTATCCCTATGATTATTTTTGGTCTCGATAATCCAGATAATATTATTAAGGCTGTAATGGGAGAAAACATTGGAACCACATTGTACACCCATCTTGCATAATATGTTTCCTACTTGTTATATATGTTGAAATATTTGATAAAAAACTGTATTATATAATTGTTGTATTTATCTGAGAACTTTTTATAGGAGGAGCATTATGAACAAGGAGCTTTATAAACCAATTGAAGAAAAGATGAATAAAACCATACATGTCTTAAAGAATAATCTTGCTGGTATTAGAGCAGGAAGAGCAAATCCGGCAATATTAGACAAGCTATCAATAGAGTATTATGGTGCACCTACTCCCATAACACAGATTGCAAGTGTTTCTATACCAGAAGCAAGAGTTATACTTATTCAGCCATGGGAAGCAAAGCTTCTTAAGGATATTGAGAGGGAGATACTAAAATCTGATATAGGCATCAATCCAAATAATGATGGAAAGGTTATCAGACTCGTATTCCCACCTCTTACAGAGGAAAGAAGAAAAGATCTTACCAAGACTGTTAAAAAAGACGGAGAAGAATCAAAAGTAGCTATCAGAGCTATCAGAAGAGATGCAATTGAAAGCATGAAGGCAAAGAAGAAGGCATCTGAGATTACTGAGGATGACTTGAAGAACGCTGAAAAAGATATCCAGAATATCACTGATAAGTTTATTGCAGAGATTGATAAGATAGTTGAAGCGAAGGAAAAAGAAATCATGGAGGTATAATCCTCATGAAAATAGATACACTCATATTAGGGCTTAGCCTAGAGTGTGCTTTAGCTGAGTGTTTGGATAGGGGATGTGTTATAAAGCGGATTAAGCTAACCGCACCTCCTCGCACGCAAGACAGGCAATACGATAACAGCTATAGAATAGTGAGAGTAGACTATTTAGCTGAAAATGAAATATCTTTATTGGTATGTAAGCCCCTCTAATATATGAGGGGTTATTTTCAAATACGAATAACTGGTGGTGGGGAGTAAAAATGGCCAGAGGAAATAAATTTTTTGGCAAGAAGACTCAAGCAGAGCAAGTGTTCAATGTGCCTGCGCATATTGCCATTATCCCCGATGGAAATGGCAGATGGGCTAAAAAAAGAGGCTTACCAAGAAGCGTAGGTCATAGAGAAGGTTCTATGACTTTGAAAAAAATAGTCATTTACTGTTCAAAGCTTGGGGTAAGTCACCTAACATTCTACGCATTTTCAACAGAAAATTGGAAGAGGCCCAAAGAAGAAGTAAATGCTCTAATGAATTTACTGATGGAATTTATGCAAAGAGCGGAGAAAGAACTAGAGGGCAGTAATGTTAGAATTAAAGTGATTGGTAACGTTGATGAACTTTCAGATGAGTTGAAAAAAGAAATTGTAAGAGTGGAAAAATATACTTCACAAAATAGTGGACTACAGTTAAATATAGCTTTGAATTACGGTTCAAGAAATGAAATTGTTCATGCTATCAAAAGCATTGTGAATGCAGTAGAAAATAAAGAGCTTTCTACAGAGGATATCAGTGAAGAGATATTCGAAAAGCACCTGTATACACGTGAGATACCTGATCCCGATTTACTTATCAGAACAAGTGGTGAACTAAGGATCAGTAACTATTTATTGTGGCAATTGGCATATACCGAGCTGTGGTTTAGCGATAAGCTATGGCCTGATTTTAATGAAACAGATATTGCCGAGGCAATTAAGGATTATAACAATAGAGAAAGAAGATTTGGCGGAGTGTAATAAATAATTCTGTCCATGATAAGGAAAGGGTAGAAGATGTTAAAAACTAGGGTTATTAGTGCATTGGTTGGATTAGCATTATTGGTTGCAGCATTATATATGGGATCATTGTTTCTGGGTATCATAGTTTGTGTAATTGCCGCAATTGGTTTGCATGAATTTTATAATTCGCTAGAAAAGGCCAATTTTAAGCCTATTAAGCTTGTAGGCTATTTATCTATAATTCCTTTATTATTACTTGTGTTTAATTATGCAAAAATTATTGATTTAGATATGGCAAAAGTAACGGCTGTGTCTGCTTTCATATTGATAGTACTTTGTATGACTGTCATCGTATTTGCAAACAACAAATATAATATAATTGATGCTTGCATTACTATTTTTGGTGTTGCATATATTCCATTTACTCTAAGTTTTGTTATTACCATTAGAAATTTGGATTTTGGTATTATACTCATATGGCTTATTTTTATAGGTGCTTGGGGTACTGACACAATGGCATATACCTGCGGAAGATTATTCGGAAAAAGAAAGATACTTCCTGAAATAAGCCCCAAGAAAACCTTGGGCGGGGCAGTTGGCGGAGCAATAGGCTGTTTATTACTAATGATGGCCTTTGGCTATATTGTAGAAGTTTATTTTGGACTCAAAATGTCCTATGTAGTGCTTGCTATAGTGGGGCTGTTCTGTGGTGTTGTTTCACAGGTTGGTGACTGGTGTGCCTCAGCTATAAAAAGATATGTAAATATTAAGGACTTTGGCAATATAATGCCCGGTCACGGTGGAGTAATTGATAGATTTGACAGTATTTTATTCGTTGCTCCTACAGTATATTTTTTACTTACTAGTTTTATCTAAGTATGTAGTGTACTGTTTGCAAAGAGTATGTGGTCTATTATTTACTAGAGTATGTAGTCAATTATTTACTAGAGTAAGTAGTCTATCATTTGCAAATAGTATGTAGTCTATTATTTACTAGAGTAAGTAGTCTATCATTTGTAAAGAGTTCTAGAAGGGTTTGGTAATTACATGGCAAAGGTTATTTCTATTATTGGCTCAACGGGGTCAATAGGCGTTCAGACACTTGATGTAGCAAGAAATTTGGGAATAAAAGTTGCTGGCCTTTCAGCAAATTCGAATATAGATTTATTGGAAGAGCAGGTCAGAGCCTTTTTGCCTTCGGTTGTTTCAGTTGGTACAAAGCAATTGGCGAAGGCCTTGGAAGAGCGAATAAATGGCTTAAATATTGAGATATATTATGGCAATGAAGGCATGAACAGGGTTGTGGAATTAGAGCAGGTTGATACAGTAGTTACTTCTGTTGTTGGCATTGCAGGGCTGTTGCCAACAATGCATGCCATAAAGCACAAGAAGAATATTGCTCTTGCAAATAAAGAGACCCTTGTAACAGCCGGCAGTATTGTCATGCAGGCTGCAAGAGAAAATGGGGTAGTTATTTATCCAGTTGATAGCGAGCATTCGGCAATATATCAATGTCTTATGGGAAATAATCTTAAAGAAGTAGAAAAGCTTATTATAACTGCTTCTGGTGGACCATTTAGAGGCAAAACAATTGAACAGCTAAAGGATATCAAACCTGAGCAAGCCTTAAAACACCCAAACTGGAGTATGGGTAGCAAGATTACAATTGACTCTGCAACACTTATGAATAAGGGGCTTGAGGTTATTGAAGCAAAATGGCTTTTCGACATGCCTTTGGACAGAATTCAGGTTCTGGTCCATCCTCAGAGCATTATCCATTCCATGGTTGAATATGTCGATGGATCAGTAATGGCTCAGCTAGGTTCACCAGATATGAGAATACCTATTCAATTAGCTTTAACTTACCCAAAAAGATATTCAAACAAATTTAATAAGTTAGATTTATTAAAATGCGGTTTGTTAAATTTTGAAGAGCCGGATACCAAGACTTTTAGGTGTCTTCAGTATGCATTTGATGCATTAAAAGAAGGCGGGACTATGCCGGCAGCAATGAATGCTGCAAATGAAATTGCTGTTGCTTCCTTCCTAGAGGGTAGGTTATCCTTCCTTGGAATAGCACAAACAATTGAAAGTGTTATGAATAAACATAATACGAATACTTTACCAGGTTTGGACGATATAATAGAAGTAGATGAATGGGCACGAAACATGGCAAAAGAGCTCATTCAATATAATAGCCGATAACGGTAGATAGGTGGTCACTTAGATGGGAATAATTATAGCCATTTTGGCTTTGAGTTTTTTGATAATAATTCATGAATTGGGACATTTTTTGGTTGCAAAGGCTTTTAAGGTAAGAGTTAATGAGTTTTCTCTCTTTATGGGGCCTAAGCTTTGGAGCTTTCAAAAGGGTGAAACTCAATATTCACTTAGATTGATTCCAATGGGCGGTTACGTAAAAATGGAGGGTGAGGAAGAAGCCTCTGAAGATGACCGAGCATACAATAAAAAGCCTATTGGTGTCAGAATGGCCATAATTGCTGCAGGCCCAATAATGAATATACTAGTAGCACTTATATTTGGCTTCATAATAGTTATGAATTCAGGCTATGTGACAAAAGTTGTTGAAAGTGTAAAGCCTGGGTCTGTTGCAGAACAGGTAGGGATAAAGGCAGGAGACAAATTTGTAAAATACAATGATAGCAGACTGTTTATGATAAATGACGTGGAATTATTAGCTTATCCCTTGGAGGTCAATGATCCTGTTACAGTTGAAATCGAGAGAAACGGAAAGACGCAGACAATAGATTTTACACCCGATAGAAACGGGGGATATAAGCTTGGCTTTACCCCTAAAGCTGCTGATGGCTCAGTATCAAGAGAGGTACAGAATGTAGCAAGTAATTCTGCTGCTTATAAAGCAGGGCTAAAGGTAGATGACAAAATTCTAAAGCTTAACGATATCACTGTTAATTCAAGGCAGGATATAGCGGAGGCTTTAAATAGTATAAAGGGAAATAAGGTTACTATCACTGTTGAAAGAGATGGACAGAAACTCTCACTAGAGCCAGTAATCCCTGAGATTGGGAAAAACCCTGAAATTTATTCAATGGGGCTTACTTTTGGAGCTAAAGAAAGTGGGATTGCTGACGGTATTGTACAGTCAGTAAATTATAACCTTTCATTATCGAGAAGTATATTTATTTCTTTTTCTTGGCTATTCCAAAAGGTAGTTCCCACAAGTGATATGATGGGACCAATAGGCATTACCACAACCATTAGCGATACAGTTGCAGTAGGAGAGAGCTTCACGGATAAATTAATTAATCTATTATCCATTACTACGCTTATAAGCATAAACCTAGGGCTTTTGAATCTATTTCCTTTCCCTGCTTTGGATGGCAGTAAGATTGTATTACTTGCAGTTGAGGGCATCAGGAAGAAGCCATTGGCTCCTGAAAAGGAAGCAATTATTACTATGGTAGGCTTTGTGCTGTTGATTATGCTACTCGTTTATGCATCTTTCAATGACATAGTAAGAATAGTGCGGTGAGGCTTTTTTAGCTTTTATGAGTAATGTCACTAATATATGGCAATAGTATGCTAGTGTAAATGCATACATTTAGAGGAAAACAATATGAATTACAATACACCAGTGAGAAAACAAACAAAACAGATTAGAATAGGACAAGTGCTTGTCGGAGGTAATGCTCCGGTAAGCATTCAGTCCATGACAAATACAGATACCAGAGATGTTAAGGCTACAATTGAGCAGATTACGAGACTGACTGCTGCCGGCTGTGATATCATCAGGGTCGCAGTACCTGACATGGAAGCAGCGCAGGCCATCAAAGCTATAAAAGCCGGCATCACTATTCCGCTTGTCGCGGACATTCACTTCGATTACAGACTTGCACTCGAGTGTATGAAAAATGGCGTAGACAAGATTAGGCTCAATCCAGGAAATATCGGTGGTCACGACAGGGTGAAGGCAGTTGCTGATATGGCAAAGGAGAGGGCAATTCCTATCAGAATTGGAGTTAATTCCGGTTCTGTCGAGAAAAGTATAGTTGAAAAATACGGTGGAGTAACACCCGAAGGCATGGTTGAAAGTGCTCTTTCACATGCAAGCTTACTAGAGGATGAGAACTTTTCTGATATAGCCATTTCCATAAAGGCTTCAAGCGTTCCAATGACTATTGCAGCATATAGGCTATTGTCACAGAGGACAAACTATCCTCTGCACGTTGGTGTTACAGAGGCAGGGACCATAAAAAAAGGTACAATCAAGTCCTCAGTAGGCATTGGATGCTTACTGGCAGAAGGGATTGGTGACACAATAAGGGTTTCCCTTACAGGTGACCCTGTAGAGGAAATCATTGTGGGTAGAGAAATACTTAAATCACTTGGTATGATAAAGCAGGGTATTGAAATTGTATCCTGCCCAACCTGTGGAAGAACCAAAATTGATTTGATAAGCATTGCAAATCAGGTAGAGCCTGTATTGGAGAAGATAGACAAAAATATCAAGGTTGCTATCATGGGGTGTGCCGTTAATGGACCGGGGGAAGCAAAGGATGCAGATATCGGAATAGCAGGCGGTGTGAATGAAGCATTGCTGTTTAAAAAGGGTACAATTATTAGAAAAATACCTCAGGATAGAATTGTTGAGGAACTCATAAAAGAGATTAGAGAAATGTAGTAAAACGATATATGGATATACCAATATAAAAATATATAGACGGATATATTGATATATACTGGCATTTGGATACTATTTGACATATATGTAAGTAAATAAAAAAATATACAATTAACAAATGTATTAATGGGGTCGTGAGATGAGTATACAACAGAATAGTTTGTTGAAGGATTTATTCCCTGAGGTAGTCGAATCAAGCGGGGAATTTTCTGTTTTGGGCGGACTGTCCGTTGAAAAAATGAGTGTTTTTATCAAGTCTAATAGGCTAGAAATCAATGCTACTTCAAATGAAATTTTGAACAACGAGCTACTGCAAGCGTTTGAAACCAAGCTCTGTGAAAAGCTAGGTGCTATTGCTGTGCTCGCAATCAGATATACCAAGCCTTATACCCTTGAGGAGTTTGTGAAGGAATGCTGGGATAATATAGTGACTTTGCTGAATTGCAAGGTGGCACTTTCAAAGGGCATTCTTGCGGGGAGCACCTGCGACATTCAAGGAAATAAGCTCATTATCAATCTGACTACAAAGGGCGCAAGCATACTAAAGGCGCAAGAATGCAATACAATTATAGAGAAGTATGTGCTAGAAAGCATTGGAAAGCCCTCGAAGGTTGAATTCGTTGACGCACAAGTTGACAACAGCACCTTGGATGAGTATGTTGCGCAAAAAGAGATTGAGCAGGCACAGATTATCAGCTCTGCAATGACGGCGGCGGCAGAGACCAAGTCAGGTGCAGGGACTAAGCCTAAGTCGGCTGGGGGAGAAAGCAGTATAAAGGGCGGCGTCATTGCCGGTAAGCCATTTACTGATCAGCCAATGAGAATGTCTGAGGTAACACAGGATTCTGGTAGAGTTGCTATATCGGGAGAGGTTTTCAGGACGGAATCGCGAGAGCTTAGAAGTGGTAAGTTTATCTATATATTTGATATGACGGACTATACAAGCTCGGTTACCGTAAAAATGTTTGTAGAAAAGAAGGATATTGATACTATATCGGGAGCCATAAAAGAGGGAAGCTGTCTAAAGGTAAGAGGTGAGGCTCAATACGACAAGTTTGCCAAGGAACTAGCTGTCATGGCCTTTGACGTTGTTGAGACAGAAAAAGATGAAAAGATGGATGAAGCTGAAGAGAAGAGAGTAGAGTTGCATCTTCACTCCCAGATGAGCTCCATGGATGGAGTATCAAATGTTAAAGATCTGGTAAAGAGGGCTGCTCAATGGGGAATGAAGGCAATAGCCATTACAGACCATGGGGTGGTACAAGCTTACCCAGATGCTTTTGCAGCATCCAAAAAGAATAAGATTAAGATAATATACGGAGTGGAATGCTATCTTCTCGATGATCAGGTTCCTATTGTATACCATCCAAATGGCCATAGCCTAGAAGATGAATTTGTGGTGTTTGACTTAGAGACAACTGGCTTAAATTCATATAAAGATAGAATAACGGAAATAGGTGCTGTAAAAATCAAGGGTGGGAAGATTGTAGATAAATTCTCTACCTTTGTAAACCCTGGAATGCCAATACCAAGCTTTATTGTTAAGCTTACCGGTATTACCGATGAGATGGTAGCCGATGCACCCCCAATTGAACAGGTAATGAATGAATTTCTAGAATTCATTCAAGGCAGTGTTTTGGTTGCACACAATGCTAATTTTGATATCGGTTTCTTGAGACAAAATGCAAAACTAATGGGTGAAAAGATAAAAAATCCTGTTATAGATACACTTGAGCTATGCAGAAAAATGTTTCCTGAGTTAGGAAAATATAAGCTTAATATCATTGCAAAACACTTAGGAATTGAGCTTGAAAATCATCACCGTGCCGTTGATGATTCATTGGCAACTGCCAAAATATTAATTTACTGCATGGATATTCTCAGAGACAAGGGATGCAAGTCAATAAATGATATTCAGGGGATGTTTGACGGTGCTGTTAACCTCAAAGCAAGCTCTTACCATGCGATAATACTGGTAAGAAATCAGGCTGGACTAAAAAATCTGTACAAGATTGTTTCAGAGTCTCATTTAAAGTA
This sequence comes from Bacillota bacterium, assembly GCA_023433945.1. Classification (GTDB taxonomy): domain Bacteria; phylum Bacillota; class Clostridia; order Acetivibrionales; family DSM-1351; genus Ruminiclostridium. Next base: position 32,331 of record JAEYTP010000114.1, read on the forward strand.
TTTTTACAAAAAACCCAGGGTGCCCAAAAAACTACTTATGGAGCACAGGGAAGGACTCATACTAGGTAGTGCCTGCGAAGCTGGAGAGCTATATCGTGCCATTCTCAACAATAAGACAGATGAGGAGCTCTCTAATATAGTAAGATTCTACGATTATCTTGAGATACAGCCTCTTGGCAACAATCAGTTCCTTTTGAACAATGGAAAGGTATCCTCAATGGAGGAACTCAGAAAGATAAACAAAAGGATAGTAAAGCTGGGAGAAAAGCACAAAAAACCTGTAGTTGCCACTTGTGATGTGCACTTCCTCGATCCTAGGGATGAGGTATACAGAAGAATACTAATGTCTGGTCAGGGGTACACTGATGCCGACAATCAAGCTCCATTATACTTGAGGACCACTGATGAAATGCTCGAGGAGTTCCAGTACTTAGGAAGCGAAAAGGCATATGAGGTGGTTGTAACAAACACGAATTTGATAGCAGATATGGTTGATGTAATAGCTCCAGTTCCTGAAGGTACCTTCCCTCCTAAAATTGAAGGCGCCGAGCATGATATTGAAGAGATGGCAATTAGCACAGCAAAGAAGATATATGGGGAAGAACTGCCCGAAGTTGTTTCTCAGAGGTTGGAGAAGGAACTCAACTCTATAATTAAAAATGGCTTCTCAGTTATGTATCTGATCGCTCAAAAGCTAGTTTCTAAGTCTTTGAGTGATGGCTACCTGGTTGGTTCAAGAGGATCGGTCGGTTCATCCTTTGTAGCAAATATGGCAGGTATAACTGAGGTTAATTCATTGCAGCCACATTATATTTGTGAAAATTGCAAGTATTCAGAATTCATCTTGGATGGATCATATGACTGTGGTTTCGATATGCCCGATAAAGCTTGTCCTAAGTGTGGCAACAATCTCAAAAAGGATGGATATGATATACCGTTTGAAACGTTCCTTGGCTTTGATGGGGACAAGGAGCCTGATATAGACCTTAACTTCTCAGGAGAATATCAGCCCGTTGCACATAAGTACACGGAAGAACTCTTTGGAGAAGGCTATGTATTCAGAGCGGGAACAATAGCTTCTGTTGCTGATAAGACGGCATATGGCTATGTCAAGAACTATCTGGACGAGCGAAATATTATAGTTACAAATGCTGAAATAAACAGGCTTGTTAAGGGCTGTACGGGCATAAAGAGAACTACCGGACAGCACCCTGGCGGAATTATGATAGTTCCGAGGGATAAGGAAATTTATGATTTTTCTCCAATACAAAGACCTGCGGATGATACTCAATCAGTGATTACCACCACGCACTTTGACTATCACTTCTTGCATGGTAGTATTCTGAAGCTTGATATACTAGGACACGACGACCCTACTGTTATCAGAATGCTGGAGGACTTGACAGGTGTGGATGCTACCAAAATACCGATAGGTGAGGCAAAGACAATGAGCCTATTCAGCTCTACCGATGCACTTGGGGTAACACCCGAAGATATAAACAGTGAGTCGGGTACCTTTGCAATACCTGAATTCGGAACAAAGTTTGTTCGTCAGATGCTGGTTGACACCAGGCCTCAGACTTTTTCTGAATTAATAAGAATATCGGGACTTTCACATGGAACGGACGTATGGCTGAACAATGCACAAGACCTCATAAGAGACGGAATAACAACACTCTCAAAGTGTATCTGTTGCCGTGACGATATAATGATTTATCTGATGCATGCAGGACTGCCTCCAAAGACAGCCTTCAAAATCATGGAGGATGTAAGAAAGGGTAAGGGCGTAAAGGAAGAATACGAGGTAATAATGAAGGAGAATAATGTACCCGATTGGTACATTAAATCCTGTAAGACCATCAAGTACATGTTCCCAAAAGCACATGCTGCCGCTTACGTTATGATGGCCTTTAGAATTGCGTGGTTTAAGGTTTATTACCCAGAGGCCTTCTATGCGACTTACTTTACAGTCAGAGCGGATGATTTTGATGCTGAGATAATGGCTCAAGGCCAGGACAAAGCAAAGAATAAGATACGTGAGTTTGAGCAAAAGGGAAATAATATGACTACCAAAGAGAAGAATATACTTACCATACTTGAGGTAGCAAACGAAATGTATGCACGCGGCTTTAATTTTTTGCCCATTGACTTATATAAATCTGAGGCAACCAAATTTACTATAGAAAAGGACGGATTAAGACCACCGTTAAATGCGCTACAGGGCTTAGGTACATCTGCCGCACAGAATATTGTAGAGGCTAGAAAAAATGGAGAGTTCCTTTCAATAGAGGAGTTGCGTACCAAGGCAAAAATAAGTAAATCTGTAATTGAAATTCTCGATAGAAATGACTGTTTGAGAGGACTACCAGAAAGCAATCAGTTATGTCTATTTTGATAGAAAAATAGAGCAAATTAAAGAAAATGCAAAAAAACATAAAAACCGTAATAAATTATTGATAAGTTGGAATAATAATGATATAATACACAAGGATAGAAGTTTAATAGACTTTACTGCCAAGAGTGGGAAATCCCACTCTTTGTTGTTTAGCTAGGCAAAAGGGACTGAGTTCCTAATTTTTAATTTATAAAAACTATCCGAGGCATAGCCTCACAAATCTATGGCACATATTGTGCCTTAGTTTTTGCACTGATTTTTTTTGTGATATAGCGGCTGAATGTATTTGTTATGTATGGTTAATCATGCAGATGAAAGGAATGTATATATGAAAAAGCAGGTACAGCAAGCTATTTTTGAGTTGGCAGCTCCTATTGTTGATAGCTTAAATTATGAGTTGGTTGATGTTGAATTTGTCAAGGAGGGTGCTAACTGGTACTTACGAATTTTTATTGATAAAGATGGTGGCATAACCATTGATGATTGCCAGGCAGTAAGTGAACGTATGAGTGACGTACTTGATAAGCAGGACCCTATACAGCAAAGTTATTATCTCGAGGTTTCTTCTCCAGGTCTTGATAGACCCCTAAAAACAGAGAGGGATTTTATAAAATATAAGGGCGAAGAGGTTGAAGTGAAGCTTTTTCAGCCTGTTGACGGGCAGAAGCTTTTTGAAGGTGAACTCATAGGATTGGTAGAAAATAGCATTGTTATAAAATCAAACGGTAAAGAATTATCCTTTGAAAGAGAAAAGGTAGCGATAGTAAGAAGGGTTATTAGGTTTTAATAATTTATTATAGGAGGGTGACAAAATGAGCGCTGAATTAATTTTAGCTCTTGAACAACTTGAAAAGGAAAAGGGTATTGACAAGGATATTATTATAGAGGCTATAGAATCAGCTTTGATTTCTGCATATAAAAAGAATTTCGGTTCAAACATGAATGTTAAGGTAAATATTGATAGAATTTCAGGTGATGTGAAAGTATATGCGCTCAAAAAGGTAGTTGAAGATCCTGATTATGATAATATGGAAATATCTCTTGAAGAAGCAAAAAGAATTGATGCTGTTTTAAATATAGATGACTATGCAGAAGTTGAGATTACTCCTAGATCATTTGGTAGAATAGCTGCTCAAACTGCAAAGCAGGTAGTTGTTCAGAAGCTAAGAGAAGCAGAGAGAGGTATAATTTACGATGAGTTTTACAACAAGGAGAGCGATATTGTAACAGGTATTGTTCAAAGAACCGAAAAGAGAAACGTTGTTGTAGACCTAGGTAAGACTGAAGCTATACTTGCTCCATCAGAACAGACTCCAGGTGAAGAGTATAGATTTAATGATAGGATAAAGTCTTATGTTATAGAAGTTAAGAAGACAACTAAAGGCCCGCAGATTATTCTGTCAAGAACCCATCCAGGGCTTGTAAAGAGACTGTTTGAACTTGAAGTTCCAGAGATTCATGATGGAACTGTTGAGATAAAGAGTATTTCACGTGAACCGGGTTCACGTACCAAGATAGCAGTGTATTCAAAGGACGAGAATGTTGATCCGGTTGGTGCTTGTGTTGGACAGAAGGGTACTCGTGTACAGGCTATTGTAGATGAATTACGCGGAGAAAAGATAGATATTATTAAGTGGAGCAGTGATGCCAGAGATTACATTTCAAGCAGTCTCAGCCCTGCAAAGGTTTTGAGAGTTGATGTAAACGAGGAAGAAAAAACTGCAAAGGTAGTTGTACCTGATTACCAATTATCTCTAGCTATAGGCAAAGAGGGGCAAAATGCTCGTCTTGCTGCTAAGCTAACTGGCTGGAAGATAGATATAAAGAGTGAATCGCAGCTTAGGGCATCCATAGAAAAGCAACTGTTTGATGACAATTATACTTCAAACTACAGTTATAACGAGGATGACGAAGAAACTCTTCTTGATGACTAATTTTATTTTTTCTTGAATTTTTGGGAAGAATATGTCTTTATTGGAAGGTGTGAATTAATGAAGCAAAAAAAGATACCTCTACGCATGTGTCTTGGATGCAAGGAAATGAAGCCCAAAAAAGAGCTAATTAGAGTAGTTAGAAACAATGAAGGTGAGATTAGTATTGATACTGTTGGCAAAAAGCCGGGAAGAGGCGCATATATATGCAAATCCTCAGATTGTCTTGAGCAGGCTATAAAAGCCAAGAGGCTTGATAAAGCCTTTGAAACCAGTATTAGTAGTGATATATATGACAATCTAAGAAAGCAATTGGAGGATAGTAATGGATAAAGTTTATTCCTTGCTTGGACTTTCAAAAAAGGCTGGAAAACTTGTATCAGGAGACGAGACCTGTGAAAGGGCTATTAAGTCGGGAAAGGCTGTCTTGGTAATTGTATCAAAAGACGCATCCGAAAATACGAGGGACAAATTTGAAAGCATGTGCAAGTACAGAGAAGTTTGCTTCAGACAATACGGTGAGAAGCAGAACCTTGGGAGATGTATTGGTAAAGACATTCGTTCTGTAGTTGCAATTGTATCTGATGATTTCAAGAATGGCCTTCTTAAACTTATAGATCAACAAAATCAATCCGGGGGTGAAGGTATTGGATAAAGATAATAATAAGACAAGAATTTACGAGCTAGCCAAGGAACTTAATACTACAAGTAAGCGTTTGATGGAAAAGCTCGCTGAAATAAATGTTAATGTGAAAAACCATATGAGCCTTTTAGAGCCAAATGAGTTAGCTGCTCTTTACAAGCACATTGGTATTATTAGGCATGATGAAAAAAGTGAGAAGAAACCAGAGGACAAAAAGTCTCATGAAGAGGTCCACCATTCTTCTGCTGATAAAAAGAAGGATCCCAAAAAGGATATAAAGAGTGCTCCCAGAATTATCAGAACACGAGAGATTAATTTAGACCAATTGGAAGATACTCAACAGAGTACTAATGCCAATAATAAGTCAAAATTCGAAGGAAGAAATGATTATAAGTCTAATTACAAGAACGACTATGTAAAAAGTAGCACTTCAAATACTTCCGGACTAAGACCTGGATTTGTAAGAGATGATAAATATGACTTAAGACATAATAAACCTGCCGTACCTAATGAGAAGCCTGCTGAAATGGGCAACTCAAGCACAAAGCAAGGAATGCCTCAGGCCCATACTAATGAGGCTAATAAATCTGGTTCAAATATAAATAATATAAATGTACAAAATGCAGAACATAATTTCGTAGCAGATAATAAAATACAAAAACAAAGTCAAATATCAGAGGTATCGATGCAGGAAAATAATCAGGAAAGAATTATTACAAATGAAGTTACTAAGCAGCAGGAGGCTATGACACAAAAAGTGACTGTACAACACTCATCAGAGGAAAGTAAATCTGCACAAGTTAGGGCAACTACTCCTGCGCAGGACAATACTAACACTCAAAGTGCACCAGCTATTGTTAAAGGTGGTGCAGAAAGTGTACCTTCTCAGACAAATTATCAGGGAGACAGACCACAGGGTGATAGGCAACAAAGGCCATATGGAGACAGGCCACAGGGAGATAGACAGCAAAGGCCTTATGGAGACAGACCACAGGGAGATAGACAGCAAAGACCTTATGGAGATAGACCACAGGGAGATAGACAGCAAAGACCTTATGGGGACAGACCACAGGGAGATAGACAGCAAAGACCTTACGGGGACAGGCCACAGGGAGATAGACAGCAAAGACCATATGGTGACAGACCGCAGGGTGATAGGCCATATGGAGACAGACCACATGGTGATAGGCCACAAAGACCATATGGAGACAGACCACAGGGTGATAGGCCACAAAGACCATATGGAGACAGACCTCAAGGTGACAGACAGCAGAGGCCATATGGGGACAGAACTCAAGGAGACAGACCACAGACACAATAATGAGA
>JAEYTP010000037.1 GCA_023433945.1 Bacillota bacterium
GGTTGGTTGAACTATTATGAGCAAATCAGGAGACTGTGAAACCTCTCTTGCAATAATAGCCTTTTGTTGATTACCACCCGACATACTTCTAGTTTGAGTAATCCTACCCTGTGCACTCCTTACGTCAAACTGCTCAATAAGTCTATCCGCAAATTCTTTGATGCTGTCTCGATTAAGTAAACCTGCCTTGGAAAAAGGCTCATGGTAATAGTCTTTTAAAATCAAATTATCTTCCAAAGAATAATCCAACACTAAACCGTGCTTGTGTCTGTCCTCCGGTATAAACCCAATACCTAACTTATTTCTTTGTCTAATAGACATGTTTGTTATGTCTTTATCTTTATAGGTAATGTGCCCTGCCTCCGCCATTTTGAGGCCGGAAAGTACCTCAACCAGTTGTGACTGTCCATTACCTTCTACCCCTGCTATACCAAGTACCTCCCCTTCTCTTGCAAAGAATGATACGCCTTTAACAGCATCGAGACCCCTTTTATCTTTTACTACCAGGTTATCGACCTTAATAACCTCTCCACCAAATGCTTGTTCTGGCTTATCAACCTTGAAGGAAACCTTTCTTCCAACCATTAACTCTGCCATTTCTTGCTCTGAGGTTTCTTTTACATCTAATGTGGCAACAACTTTGCCTTTCCTTATCACAGTGCACTTATTAGCTACTTCTTTTATTTCTCTAAGTTTATGTGTAATTAGGAGAATAGTCTTTCCTTCATCAACCATACTCCTCATAATATTCATTAACTCATTAATCTCCTGAGGAGTAAGTACAGCTGTAGGTTCATCAAATATTAGTATTTCAGCATCCCTATAAAGCATTTTTAAAATTTCTACCCTTTGCTGCATACCAACAGTAATATTTTCAATCTTGGATTCGGGGTCAACACTTAGTTTGTATTTGTCTGAAAGTTCTCTTATCTTTTCAGAAGCACCCTTTATATCAACTACCATTTTCTTAGTCTTTTCACTACCAAGTATTATATTTTCCGTCACTGTGAAGTTATGGACCAGCTTAAAGTGTTGATGCACCATACCTATCTTCAATTGAGACGCCACGTTGGGGCTTGATATGATTACTTGTTGACCTCTTATTTTGATAACTCCGCTATCCGGTTGATAAAGACCAAACAATATAGACATTAGCGTTGACTTGCCTGCCCCATTCTCTCCAAGAAGAGCGTGAATACTTCCACGCTCTACCTGAAGGCAAATATCATCATTAGCAACAATCCCTGTAAACTCTTTTCTTACATTTTGCATCTCTATAATATAATCCATGGGCTGCAATCCTTTCGCTGCTCTATTACTTCTTCCATGATTCTACTCATTCTCTTGTATAACCATCTAATTTTTAAAATATAGCTATATTTGATAATCTACTTTAAAAAATTATCAAGCTCCTCTTCTGTACTTGGTACAGCAATCTTTCCTTCCTTCATATCCTTTGTTACGCCGTCTATCTTGGCCTTGACAGCATCTGATAGATTAGGATTTTCAGCGGGAAGACCTATACCATCCTCTTTTATAGAAAGGGTAATAACCTCTCCTCCAGGGAACTTATTATTAATAGCAGCATCAATATAATTGTAAGTGGCAACATCAACCTTTTTGATAGCTGAGGTAAGAGTAACCGATTTTGCATCTGGTTTATCCTCAATCTTTCCAAAATCATACTGATCTGAGTCAACACCAATTACCCAAACATTCTGTCCCGACTTGGCTCTTTGCTTTGCTTCATTAAAAACACCTACTCCAACTCCACCAGCAGCGTGGAAAATAATATCTATTCCTTTGTCATACATTCCTGCAGCTAAAGTCTGCCCAGCCTGTATATCGTTGAAGCTTCCCTGGTATACCGAGCTTACAATATCAGCATTAGCACCCAAGTTATCATCTGCGTACTCTACACCTGCCTCAAACCCATATAAGAATTTCTGTACTGGGAGTACTTCTGCCCCTCCTATAAAACCAAGCTTACCAGTCTTTGTTGATAGTGCTGCAGCAACACCTGCCAAAAATCCCCCTTCCTGCTCACTAAAGAATACACTTAAAACATTGTCATGCTTAACAAAAATATTATCTCCAGAGTGGGGTAGCCCATCCAAAAGGATAAATTTAGTATCGGGATGGGTTTTTGCTGACTCATTAATAGCTGTTTCAAACTTGTATCCCGGTGTGACTAATATTTTGTAACCAGAATCAACAAGATCATTAATAGCGTTAATTAAGTCTGTTGCCTGTGATCCTGATGGCTGTAAGTATTTCTCCTGGATAGTCTGCTTATCCTGAGAATACATTAAGATTCCTTGCCAAGTACCTTGATTAAAAGATTTGTCATCAATTGAGCCTGTGTCGGTTACCATTCCTACTTTTATTTTTTCTCCTGTTTCGGATGCTGTACAGCCTGTTAATCCTATGGATAGTATTATACAAGTACACAGGAATAATGCTGTTGCTTTCTTATGCCAAATAATCTTTTTACTCATGATGTTCCTCCTTAGTTTCTCGTTAAGTAAACTTGCAGAACAAATATGATATTAATTTGTTTAAATTTAGCAGGATTTATTATGCCAATTTAAGGCACAAAGATAAATGGCAATAAAATAAGAACGACTTTCGCACTGGAAGTCGTTCTTCGTATTATATAAATAAATGTACTTTGTTTGATTGTACTTCATAAAATTGTACTTTGTATGATTGTACCTTGTAAGATTGTACTTATAAAAATTGTAGCTCTATTAATTCTAGGCATGTAAAATGCTAGCTTTTAAGAATACTATTAATTTTTTCAATAAGCATTGATATGGCTACCTGGTTCATTCCACCTTCAGGAATAATAATATCTGCCCTCTTTTTATTAGGCTCAATAAAGGCCTCATGCATAGGCTTTACAGTGCTGAAATATTGATCTATTACAGAATCTATATCCCTGCCCCTGCTCTTTATATCCCTTATAAGTCTCCTAGCAAGTCTGATATCTGCATCAGTATCCACATAGACCTTTATGTCCATCTCATTTACCAGTTTCATGTTTTCAAATAGCAAAATCCCCTCTAAAACAATAACCTTTTTGGGTTGCTCAATAATGGTCTCTTTAAGTCTGGTATGCTCTACAAATGAATACTGTGGTCTCTCAATCGCCTTAAACTTCTTTAGCTGCTTTAGGTGGTCAATTAATAAGCTTGTATCAAAGGAGTCAGGGTGATCAAAATTCTGCTTTACTCTTTCTTCAAAAGGTAAGTGGTCTAGACACTTATAGTAATAATCCTGACAGAGAAACACTACATCTTCTCCAAAGAAATCTTTAAGTTTCTTAGCCAGGGTTGTTTTGCCTGAGCCTGTACCACCTGAAATTCCAATAACTATAGCATGTTTTTTATCCACACCCGAACCTCCTATAGCTTACGCTAAAAATGGAATTATTTCATTTCATCAATTATCTTACCAGATGCTTTTCTCATATTTGTGTTATTATCGTTCATTATATCAGTTATGGCTTGTTGTTCAATAGGTCTTTTAATTTTTAAAGTTGTAGTTTTCACAAGGTCATTGAAGCTTATTACAAAATATCTGATAATTTTATACTGAGGAATATCCTGATTTATTCTTTTTATAGCCTGCTGTAAATATTCTGCCAGTACTACCTGGTCAGGCATTTTCCCAAACTTTTCAGTGATTGCTTCCTTGTTGAGCACTATCTTTGCACATATCTGAATATCTCCGTCAGGTGCTGTATTACCCCATACAAAAGATTCCTTTACACACTCTATATCGTTTATAAGCATCTCATACTCCTCTGGGAATGCTTTTTTACCATTTGTTAATACTATCATAGACTTTGCTCTGCCCGTAATAGTAATAGAACCGTCATCATCTATATATCCTAAGTCCCCAGTATAAAACCACCCATTCTTGATGCTTTCACTGGTGGCAGCCTCATCTTCAAAGTATCCAAGCATTACGTTCTTGCCGCGAGTGATTATTTCACCCATGCCATTTTCGTCCGGATTATCTATTGCGACCTGCACACCCTTAATTGGGTGGCCTATAGTGCCCGGCTTGTTATAAAAGTCATTATTGGCAGCGACAACAGGAGATGTTTCAGTAAGTCCATAGCCTTGCAATATTCTAAACCCTATTCTGTCGAAGCCTACTATTACTTCCTTATCCAGTGGGGCCGCACCTGAAACTGCCAGCCTGAGTCTTGGGGCTATTTTCTCCAGAACAGAACGAAAAGCCTTTTTCCTGATGTCTATTCCAACCTTTCTCAGGTTATCTGAAACAAAACCAAGAACATTTAATATATTTTCCTTACCGGACTTTTTAATTCCTTCTTTTAATTTTTTGTACATTGCTTCTAATATAGCTGGAACCACAACTAGAATAGTTACATCAAATTCCTTTAGGTTCTTTGCAATATGCTTTATCCCTTCGCTATACGCAATGCAAACGCCATGTTTTAACATAAACAGCATTCCTGCTGTAAGCTCAAATGTATGGTGGAGCGGAAGAACGGATAAATGTACATCATCCGGATATACCTTTATTACTGCAGCAACTGCTGATGCATCGTAACATAGGTTGTTCTGGCTCAGCATTACAGCTTTTGACATGCTTGTTGTTCCAGAGGTGAAAAGTATAAGTGCCATGGCATCATTATCAATTTCAGCGTCAGTAAAGCTTTTATCACCTTGATTTAATAACTCATTCCCCTTTTGAATGAGTTCAGGAATAGCTGAAAACCTCGCCTCAGTGCCTGCATTATTACTTTCCATACATATAAAGTATTTAATACTGCTATCCTTTTTGGCAAGGGCTAGCATTTCCTCTGTAAAATCAGGACTGTAAATAATGGCTTCAACTCCCCCTCTTTTTATGAGGTTCTCAATCTCTATCTCAGGAAGATGCTTATCAAGTGGTACCGCAATGCCGGTACCGTTTGCTATTGAAAAGAAAGCCAAAGCCCATTCATATCTATTTTCTCCAATAATAGCAATTCTTTTGCCCTTTAATCCCATCGATACAAGTGCTGTGCCCAGGCTATCTACCTCTTTTGCAAACTGCACCATACTTTTCTCTACTATCTCATTATTGCTGCCCTTGTATTTAAAGGCAGCCTTATCACCATACTTTTTTACACTACTTTTTACAAGCTCCCTAGTATTACTTACAGCTTCTATATCGTAATACCCTATTCCTTCTACTGTCTTTCTACCATCAATATATTGTATTTTTATACCCTTATTTTTCATAGTACCTCCTAATAAGAGAAATAATTGTTACCTATTATTATGACTAGGTTATAATAATTATATAATATATATATTTCAAATACAACAATAAAATATTACTATATTCCATAAATACCCTTACTTTGAATAAAATATCATTATTTCTTTATATATAAAATATCATTATAACCTTATTAAAATATCAATATTTCCTTATATAAAATATCATTATTGTCTTAAGTGATATATTATTAATGCCATAAATGTAATATCACTAGTATTGATATATCTATATATACCCAATCTATATTGTGACTTACTTTGGAAATTTTATTATATGTGCTTGAAAATAAATTGAACGAATGATAAATTATTTATAATTTAAATGTAATGTTTTAAGGAGATGTTTATGTCAAGTAAAATATTGAAACTTTCTTTTGGAGAGGAGCTTGCAAACTCTGTAACTCACGGTGTTGCCAGCTTGGCAGTACTTATATCCTTTCCTTTTGCTATTATTACTGCATATAAAGAGGGGACCCTTGTTGACGTTGCAAGCGTAACAGTGTTTATTATATGTATATTTCTAATGTTTTTGATGTCAACATTTTACCACGTTATGGAACATGATACCAAGCATAAAAGAATAATGCAGATACTGGACCATATTTTTATTTATGTAGCTATTGCAGGAACCTATACCCCTATAGCAGTAAGTGTAATTGGTGGCTGGCAATCTGTTGTGTTATTGACAGTGCAGTGGGTAATGGTTCTTTTCGGAATACTTTACAAGTCCATTTCTAAAAAATCCATTCCAAAAATATCATTGTTTATATATTTGGTTATGGGCTGGAGCATAGTAATATTCATGCCTTTGTTTATCCAAAAGGCTAATGCGGCATTATTCTGGTTGATACTTGGAGGAGGTATCTTTTACTCTATTGGTGCTGCAATATATGCCAAGAAGGGCTTCAAATATCACCACATGGTTTGGCATCTATTCGTCTTTCTAGGAGCATTAACACACTATATTGGAATATGCTTCTTTATGTACTAGAGATACTTCTTATATTTATTCCATACTCTGATCCTTGCTATTTCTATCTCCTATGAGTAAAAAAACGGCGTGACACTCTGTCACGCCGTCATAAAATATAAGGTTGCTAAAATAAATATCGTTACTAATCTTTAATTTAAATCTAAAGAGAATTTGTATAAATATTTCTTACTGATTCTTTATCTGCCTTTACAGGTGCAATGCTTAGCAGAGTATCTAATGATGGTGTTTCAAAAGCAAGGTTTACCAGCTTTTCAACTACATCCTCTCCAAAGCCTTCATCCTTTAGCTGCGATTTAATACCAATACCCTTTAACCATGCTCTTAAACCTTCAAATACTTTGTCTGCCTCTGAAGCATCCCCATTGAGTCCAGGGAGGATTGGTTCTAATATCTCTGCCAATACTTCACCTGAAGCTGGGTAGATTTCCTTCACAACTGCTGGCAATAGCATTGCAAGTCCAAGCCCATGAGCCAACTCTGGCTTTACAGCACTCAATGGATGCTCAAGTGCATGAGTGAAGTGTAATAATCCATTATCAAATGAAGTTCCCGCTATCAATGATGCATATAACAGATAGTATCTAGCCTTGAGGTTTCCTGGATCATTGATTGCTATTGGAAGGTACTTAGCAACAAGTCTTATTGTCTCCTTTGCCAAAAGGATGGACAATGGATTAGCTACTACGCTCGTTGCTGCTTCAACAACATGGTTTATGGCGTCTACCGATACATATAAAGTCTGTTCAGGTGGAAGCTTTGTCATCAAAGCAGGATCGTCTATTGCGTATATTGGATAGATGCAATCATAAGCTATTGCTGGCTTATACTCCTTTTCCGGAATGCTTACAACAGCAAATCTATCAACCTCGGTTCCAGTTCCATGTGTTAAGTTAATTGTTACAATAGGAGCTGCCTTTGTAGGAGCAAACTTTAGCTCATATAGCTCTGTGCAATTTTTTTCAGGGTAAGCAAGGAGAATTGCAACGCTCTTTGCAGCATCTATTGGACTTCCTCCACCAATTGCAATTACTGCTTCCGCACCAAACTTCTTTGCAACGTCCGTTGCCTCATCAACCTGGTGAGTTGTTGGGTTTGGTGTTACCTTGCTATATAGTAAATACTCAATATTGTTTTCTCTTAATGCCTTCTCGGTAACATCCCATGCACCAGTCCTTATGTGTGAGCTTTTTCCAGTCATTACTAAGACCTTCTTTATACCCATATCATTAAGGCTTTTTGCAACATCAGCCATTTTATTAATAGCCCCAACACCAAAGAAAGTTGTTGTTTTTGCTCGTATTTCTACCACCTGATTGATATCAATTTTGTTTTCCCACATATCTGTCCCCTCCGTAGGTATATGTTTTTCACATCTCGATATCAATTTTAATTTTAACTTGTTAAAAAAACAACAAACAAGAGAAATAGTATTAGCCGATATACGTTAATTACTTAACAATTTCTTTGATTATCTACTATTTACATAACATAGTTAATTATTTAACCATGTCTTAGTTGTTCAATTCCCTTTTAATAACCATTAATCTCTATTGAATAAATATTAATCTCTCGTAAGGCACAAATACTATTTTTTATTACTGTTTCCGCTCCTCAAACCACCCTTTAGCGTGTTGACAAAGAGGGCACACTTCAGGGGCTTCCAACCCCTCATGTAAATGTCCGCAGTTTGTGCAAATCCAAACGGTGGGCTTGTCCTTTTTGTATAGCTTCTGCTGTTCAAGATCTGTCTTGAGTTGGTTATATTTCTTCGCATGCTCCGCCTCAACTCTAGCAACCATTCTGAATTTCTGCTCTATTTCTGGGAAGCCTTCTTTTTTTGCAACCTCCGCAAAAGCTGGATATACTTCTTGATGCTCCTGGTTTTCACCTTCCTCTGACGCTTTTAGGTTTGCTAATGTATCACCTAATTCAAAAGGATAGCCCGCTTCTATATTCACATTGATTGCACTCCCATCATTGCCCATACCCTTGAGCAACAAATCGTAAAATACCTTTGCATGTGCAAGTTCGTTATCCGCTATTAACTTAAACTCCTTTTCGAGAACTTGATGTCCCTCTTTTTTTGCACACGATGCAAAAAAGGTATATCGGTTGCGTGCTTGAGATTCTCCTGCAAAAGCCCTTGCCAGGTTTTCTAGTGTTTGTGTTCCTGCTAAATTATTCATACTACATCATCTCTCCTATAACTAAAATTAAGGTATATACCCAAAAAACGGTATATACCTTAATTTATCCAATTATGGAGCTATCATTCCATTATCTATTATTTTGTGTATGGGTAGCCATGCCCAGGATAAATACTAAACGTATTTTGTGTGTCTAGAAATTCGCTACTTTTAATTAGCTTATCAAAGTCCTCCGCATTAGGACTTATGTCAGGCTAGCTGGCAAGAAGTCCCCGGTAGGAGTACGTCACTATTATATGTTGGGCTTGTACGATACTTTTGCAGTACTCCCTACACAGCTTTTTGTCCCGTTCACCATCCAATATGTCCATCCTGTCATTAGGAGGGGGCAAAGATTGGGCATCCCTTCTATACTTGGTATTGGAACAAGATAGGAGGGTTGTCTGTGATATTACTTCTTAAAGCGTTGTTTAAAAGTCTGACAGATAAAAAAGCCAGGACCGCACTGGTCCTATTTTCAATTGCAGTCTCAGCTTCATTAATTTTTGCCAACGAATGTTTCTCCAAGGTCTGTGAGCAGAGATTCTATAATGCAGATGTCCGCTGGAGCGGGAATTCGGATATCCGTATTCAGACGAAATCAGTTCCGGGCGCGGCTGAATGGCTCGATGAAAACAGGCTATCCCAATATGATTCGGAGTTTGCCTACAGATATCAGTTCATCAAGCAAATGGCGCTTTATGCTCCTAGTATTGAGCAAATGCACTACTTCAACATCATTGGCGCCGATATTGACGAATTCAATGACTATAACCCAATAACACTGAACGAAGGCAGCTATAATGACTGGAGTGGTAACAAGGCGATCATTGGGAACGTATATGCGTCGAAATACAATATCAGGATTAATGATACCATCAGGCTTGAACTCGATGGAAAGGCGTACGATTTTAATATTTCCGGGATAAGTAAAAGCAAAGGTCTGTTTACAAGGGAGCTTGCAGACGGCGGGTACATCATCGTGCCAAAGGATACCATGGCCTCGATTTTCAAAGGCGGCAGCAACCTTTCCTTTATAAAGCTAAAGGACAGCTCGCAGAAGAAGGCTATTAAGGAGAAGTTCACCAAAGAGTTCGGAGAATACCTGGTCGGCTATGGCGTGGATGATGACCTGATCGCAGCGGAAACCGCCAACTATGTGATGCCTTTTCGTATTTCAGCTATTGCAGTTATATTCATGAGCATGTTCATCATATTTACAGCCTTTAATCTGATTACACTCGAACGAATTCCTCTGATTGGGACATTGAGGAGTATTGGATGCCCCCGTAAAAGGATTGATCGGCTCCTTATTGCAGAAAGCGCTTTTTTGGGAGCCGTCGGCGGTTTGTTGGGATGCCTTGTCGGGATCGGAGTGCTCCAAATCATTATTAAAATCTATTTTGCCAGTGAAGCGGTTGAGCTTAATTCCATCGTGACCTTGAATCCTGCCGCAATCCTAGCCGCTGTGGGTACTGCTGTGGCGATTGCTGTGACAAGCGCAGTTTATCCCATCCTCCGGATCACGGGGATACCTATCCGTAATATCATCCTGAATGATATCCATAAAAGTCAGAGCCGTAGATCCAAGCTCTGGGTAGTCGGCCTTATCCTGATGGTATTATGCGCCATTGTCCCGCAGTTCCTAAAGATAGGTATCACTGGCATGATAATAGCAACTACTGCTGCTACCGGGGCATTGACAGGAATGATCCCTCTGGTATCTTTTTTGACCAGGAAGCTCTCTCGCCTTGCTGAGAAAGTCTCGTTCCTCCGGTATGAAATCGTGCTTGGCTTGCGGAACCTCAGTGATCATAAAAGTCTATTAAACAACATACAGCTATTTGCTGCAGCGATTGCCATTGTCGCTTTCATGTCGTCCATCTTCAGCTCCATGACCAATGACCTGATTATGGCTTTTGAAAGGTATACAAAATATGATATTCAGCTGGTTCTGCGCCATACAGACACTCAAACTCTTACGAGGATATCTGAGATGGAAGGCGTCCAGGGGTGTGCCGGCAGTTACGTGACTGATGCTGACATCCCCAATCATCAGACCTTTTTTAACATGCTGTATGGCATAGATGACGCTAGATTCTTTGACTATAAGATCGTAAAACAGCTTGATGCCAACATGGAGGCAGTTGAGAACCTAAATTCAGGAAAGAACATCATTACTACCAATATATTGAGAGATAAACTGGGATTGAAAAAGGGAGACCCCTTGTTCGTCCGGTTTGGAAGCAGGGAGGTCAAATACACTATCACCGGATTTGTTGATACCAATTTGGGTATTGGGCATGTTGGCTACATATCGGCTGACAACTACAAGGAAGATATGGGTGTATCGTATTACACGGAAATTTATATAAAGACGAACAGCGATCCCGATATGGTAAAAAACAATATTCTGAGGACTCTTACCAAGGACGTTATGAGCATTGAAACAAAACAAGAGCTGAGAGCTGCGAATTCCGATAAGGTCGATCCTATGTTCAACGCTATCAGAGTTTATAGCTATATCGCGCTGCTAGTTGGGCTCATTGGTATCGTCAATAACCTGGCGGCAAGCTTCCTTCAGAGAAAGAGAGACCTCGCTATGCTCCGAAGTATAGGAATGAGCCAGAAAAGCCTTAATCGGATGCTGATATCGGAAGCGGTGGGCTCGGGACTGCTCGGGATCCTGTTTGGCCTGTTGACAGCCGTCATCATGGCATCGTCTATCCCGTCCATTGTAAGCATCTTCTGGGGAAAGGTCACAGCAGTGCTGCCGCTGACACAAATGGCGGTAATGGGAGCAGCAGGGATCCTCGCTATGCTTGCGATTGCTGCAGTGCCGGTAGTTGAGGGAAACAAACTTAGTATTATTGAAAGTATCAAATATGAATAAAGGGAGTGTTATCAAATGGAAAATATTATTGAATTAGTAGGAGTAAGCAAATTCTTCAAACTGGCAGATCGTACGGTTGAAGTCCTGAAGAATGTGGATCTTGACATAGTGAAAGGTGAATTCATTTCCATAATGGGGCCTTCTGGCTCAGGGAAAAGCACCCTGCTTTACCTGATTGGAGGACTGGACCGTGTCAGCGAGGGTTCCATCTGTATCAATGGTGTTCAGATGAATAAGCTCTCCGATGATGACGAAAGCAGCATGAGAAGGAATGACATTGGCTTTGTATTTCAGTCCTACAATTTGATAGAAAATCTGACGCTGCAGGAAAATATAATGCTACCTGCTTTGTTGGAGGGTAAAAAGAGAAAAGATGCCATAAAAAAAGCAGAAGAGCTGATGAATATTGTCGGGATACTGGATAGAAGGCATCACACTCCGAAAGAGCTTTCAGGGGGCGAACAGCAGAGGACTGCAATTGCTCGGGCTCTCATCAACGAACCGCAGATACTTTTTGCAGACGAGCCCATAGGAAATCTGGACAGCCGTACTGGAACGGAGATCCTCAGGCTATTGCAGCGCATCAACAGGGAGAAGGGCTTAACTATCCTGATGGTTACACATTCAGAGGAGTCCACCAGGTATGGAGGCAGGATAATCCGGCTCAAAGACGGTCAGATCATCGCTTGAAAAATATGATATACCAAGGCTAACCAAAGTGTTATAATTATAGGAAAATATATGCGTGAGAGAATGTTACATGAGAGTAGGACTTTGCTGTACAGACAATATGAGGGGAATCCTGCTGGAGCTGTTTGCCGCAAGAAATATAAGCGTGGAGGAAAGCTCGGATATATTTATAGTTGAGGCAGGCTGTATGGCCCCGGCCGGAAAGGTATCCATCCAGTTTGAAATGGTGAGCCTGAATACAATGATCGGGCTGATTAGCATGCTGTCAAAAGCAGAGGGAGATACTACCAATACTATTATAGGAAGAGCTCCCGATGAAAATTATGTCATCATTCCATACGCACAGATTTGTTTTTTTGAAGGGCGTGGGAACAACACTTTTTGTATCACCAGGGAAGGAGAATACCGGGTGAGGGAAAAGCTCTACGAGTTGGAATCCAAGCTGCCTCAAAGCTTTTTTGTACGGGTGGGAAGATCTTTTATCGTAAATATAAAAAATGTCAGTCAGATCGTCCCATGGTTTGGAAGGCGTCTTGTCCTAAGGTTTTCAGACTGCAGAAAGGAAGTTGAGGTCTCCAAAAACTATACCAAGAGTTTTAAAGAATTCCTTGATATGTAACGAGGTAATCTATGTATAAGTTGAAACTTTTCCTGATAAACATGATCTGTTCTTCACTGGCTGGCGCACTGATGCAGTTAGTCTGGGTATTGCTCAGCGGACAAACGGAACAGCTGACAGCAGGCGATGTTCTGAATATGATGAGTATGGCTGCTATTGTAGGAACCATATGCCTGTTTGCGCTTTTTTATGTGACGCTAAAAAATACAGGAAGTATTATAAAGGCAGTTGTAACAAATGATGTACTTACCGTGATTTTATGCTTTGCCATCTTTCTGCAGGCCGGATTGTTTTACAATAATTGGAGATTGGATGCCAAATGGATTATTATTCTGGTCATTGCATTAACTGCAAGCTCTTTAATGACGGTTATCTGGTACAAGCAGATCAAATATTACAACAATAAACTGGAAAAGAAGAAGGATTCGTTGGGGAGTATATAGGAGGCTATGTTTTATGCCCACCAGCCGAAGGTCACAATACCAATGGTACAGAGCTTTTAAAAACGAAACTGGTCACAGGCGCTGTGATATAGCTATAATTAACAAATAAGCATAACAGTTTGGCGGAAATGTAGTGAAAGCAACGAAAAAAGCACCTATTATCTGAAAGATTACGTTAGCCATAATCTTTCAAATAATAGGTGCCTGATACATAGTTTCTAACCTAATACCTTTTGGAGGTTAGATAACTATATGTTTTGTTTTAACTTGTAAATGGAATTACTTCGCAGTAATCTCCGTCCAAATTCTATCGTATTCCTTCAATGAACCAGACAAGTCTTCGAATACCTCACAGCCCTTCAGCTGTTCATCTGATGGGTATGCCGCTATGTCTTTTAGTAAATCAGGAGACACAAGCTTCTTTGCTTCTACATGAGGAGTAGAGTATCCTATAAAATCGGTGTTCTGTAGAGCAACCTGTGTGTCGCACATATAGTTAATAAACATCTCTGCTTCTTTTTTGTGCTTTGCGGTTGAAGGTACAACCATTGAGTCAAACCAGAGGTTTGAGCCTTCTTTTGGAATAGCATACTCCAAATCAGGGTTTTCCTTCTTCATATAAACTGCATCACCAGACCAAACAACTGCCATTGCAGCTTCGCCAAGAATCATCTTATCCTTTACTTCATCACCAACATATGCAAGCACTATGTCCTTCTGTTTGATCAGCTCATCCCTTGCTTGATTCAACTCATTTACGTCCTTGGTATTAAGTGAATATCCAAGCTTTTTGAGTGTAATACCGATGGAATCTCTCTGACTATCTAGCATTAGTATTTGCTTGTCATACTTTTTGTCCCAAAGTATATTCCAGCTATCAACAGGGTCCTTTACCATAGTCTTATTGTATATAATACCTACCGTTCCCCACATGTAAGGAACTGAATACTCATTGTTGGGGTCAAAGGCAAGATTTTTGAACTTATCATCAATATACTTATAGTTAGGTATATTATTAAAATCTAGTTTTTGTACCAAACCCTCATTTATCATCTTCTTTATCATATAATCAGAAGGAATGGTAACATCATAATCGCTTCCCCCTGCCTTTATCTTTACATACATATCTTCATTTGTTGCAAAGACATCATATATGACCTTGATATTATGCTTTTTCTCAAATTCCTTAACTACTCCGTCAGCAATGTAATCTCCCCAGTTATAGACCTTTATTGTTACCTTTTCATCTGAGGAAGCTGCGCCACACCCAGTGAGACTTGTACTAATTGAAATAATAAATACTAGCATCAATATTACTGATAAAATCCTTTTCATTGACTTAACCCTTTCTGCCCCACGGCATTACTATATCATTTATATTGCTTAAGCATCTGTTGCTTTCTTTTCTCTTCCCTTGAGCTCCTAATATTAATTATTATCAATAGTAGTAACACCGCTGAGAACATTAATGTAGATAGAGCGTTTATCGTTGGTTTCACACCGGTTCTAGCTACTGAATAAATATATATAGAAAGGTTAGATACCCCTGAGCCAGTAGTAAAGTAGCTTATTACAAAATCGTCTATAGAGAGTGTTAGTGCCAGCAAAAAGCCTGATACAATACCAGGCATAATCTCTGGAAGAATAACCTTTATTAACGCCATAAATGGAGTCGAGCCTAAATCTAATGCAGCCTCGTATAAGTGTTTGTTCATCTGTTTTAACTTTGGTAATACTGACAAGATAACATAAGGTATATTAAATGTTATATGCGCCAACAGCATTGTCATAAAGCCCAGCTTAAAATTAATCAGTGTACCCACAAAAACGAACAAAATCATGAGTGAAACACCTGTTACTATATCGGGGTTTAAGACCGGAAGATAGGTCAGGTTTATAACCATTGTCTTACGCCATTTTTTCATATTATGAATGCCTATTGCGGCAAGTGTGCCAATGATTACTGCGATAACAGAGGACAACAATGCTATTAGAAGCGTATTTTTGAGTGCTTGCATTATCTGAGCATTGTTAAATAATTCCTTGTACCAATCAAGTGTAAATCCTGTCCAGTGTCCCCTTGATTTAGACTTATTAAAGGAGAAGATTACCATTACAAAAATGGGCAGGTACAAAAACAGTAAAACAACTCCCAGGTATGTCTTAGTTAGTAGCCTTTTTACCATAAGCCTGCTCCACCTCCCTTATCTTCATCAAACTTGGACATAATTCCAATAGAAATTAAAATAAATATCATCATTATTATGGATATTGCTGAGCCAAAGCTCCAGTCCCCAATATTCAAGAACTGTCTTTCTATAAGGTTACCTATCAGTGTATACTGGCCTCCACCAAGCAACTTTGATATTACAAAAGTAGTAACAGCAGGCATAAAAACCATAGTAATTCCGGACATTACCCCTGGAAAACTAAGTGGTAGTGTAATTCTTCTGAAGGTAGTAAATGTATTGCCTCCCAAATCCTGAGAAGCCTCAATCAACTTATTATCAATCTTCATGAGTACCGTATATATTGGTAAAATCATGAAAGGCAAAAAGTTATATACCATACCAAGCACTACTGCAGCATCTGTATATAGAATGTTTAGCTTGGGCAAATTGAAGAAGGACAAAATAGAGTTTATTATTCCGTTTCTCTCCAATAGCGTAAGCCATGCGTACGTTCTTAAAAGGAAGTTCATCCACATAGGGATAATAAAAAGTAGTGCGAAAATTGATTTCTTGCTAAATTCCTTGCTCGCAAGTATCATTGCCACAGGATAGCCAATTATAAGGCACACTACTGTACTTAAAAGTGCCAGCCCTAAGGATTTTAACAGTACTGAAAAAAATATAGGATCACAAAAGCGGGCAAAATTCTCCAGTGTAAATCTTATTCCCTGTTCATCCTGAATGGTAAAGGCATAAAACAGAATAAGCAAAGACGGCACCACTATAAAAATTACCATCCATACTAGGTATGGATATGACACCCATTTCTTGTTCATTTCATTCCCGCCTTTTTCATAATATGAATATCATTTGGTTTAATAATTAAGTCCACCAAACTACCAACCTGCGACATTGCTGTACTATGAATAGTCCAGAGGAAAGAGTCTGTCTGTACCTGCATTTCATAATGTACACCTTTAAAGGTTACTGACTTAACAGTTCCGGTTATCATACCTGTGCCTTGATTTACCAGGTAAATATCCTCCGGCCTTATTACTGTATCTATCTCTTCATTAATAGCAAAGCCTTTATCAACACATTCGAAGGTATGGTTTGCAAACTCAACTGAGTAGTCCTGTAGCATTCTGCCACTGATAATGTTGCTTTCGCCAATAAAAGCTGCTACAAAAGCATTCTTTGGCTCATTATAAATCTTTTCTGGCGTACCAATCTGCTGAATCTTACCTTCATTCATGACAACAATAGTGTCAGACATAGTAAGAGCTTCTTCCTGGTCATGTGTAACATACACAAAGGTGATACCTGTTCGCTTATGTATGTTTTTAAGCTCTATCTGCATCTCTTTTCTTAATTTTAAGTCCAAAGCACCCAGCGGTTCATCCAGCAACAATACCTCCGGTTCGTTTACCAATGCCCTTGCGATCGCTACTCTCTGCTGCTGCCCTCCTGAAAGCTGTTCAACCGAACGTCTTTGGAAACCTTTCAGGTTAACGAGTTCAAGTATTTCATCCACCTTTTTTGTAATGGTGGCCTTGTCCATTTTCTTTATCTTGAGCCCAAATGCAATGTTCTCATATACATTCATATGAGGGAAAAGGGCATACTTTTGAAAAACTGTATTAACTTTTCTTTGATATGGAGGTAGATTATTTATTCTCACTCCATCAAAAAACACATCACCCCTATCAGGCGTTTCAAAACCGCCTATAATCCTGAGGGTAGTAGTTTTTCCACAGCCACTTGGACCTAAAAAAGTAACAAATTCATTTTTCAACACATATAAATTTATATTATCTAATACTTGACTATCATCAAAGCTCTTGCTGATATCCTTCAGCAGAATGAGTTGTTGGCTGTCTTTCATTCTTGCCCCTCCGTTATCATCTGGACTAATTATTAATAGTTATTATCTGTATTTTGGTTTATTTTACACAACTTTTTTCAATTTCTAAAAGCTTGGTGGTGATGATATCCATAGCACCACTGCTTCACTTTTAGAAGCATTGGTAATTTTGTGAGTAACCGATGGTTTAAAGTAGAAGCTTTCGCCTTTTTTTACCTTGAACTTTTGAGCCCCTAGTAAAACATTAATACTTCCTGATAGTACATATCCAAACTCTTCACCGTCATGAGGATCATCCATTTCTGAGCATCCATCAGGCGCAAGTTTAACAAGAATAGGCTCCATTGTATTCTTCTGAGAGTTAGTTACTAACCAGTGCAAAACAAAGCCCAATTCTTTATCTTCTTTCTCAAAAACGTCCTCTTTTTTGAAAACTACCTTTTCATTGATAGTTTCATTAAAAAAGTCTTTAATATTTGTACCCAAAGATTCCAATATGTCCATTAGTGTAGCAATAGATGGCGACGTTAAATCCCTCTCCAGCTGAGAGATGAAACCCTTAGAGAGCTCACATCTGCTGGCAAGTTCCTCTTGAGTCAAACCATTCTTTATACGAAGTTGTTTTATCTTTTCACCAATATTCATATCTGTACCTCAATTTGTTCACATATATGAACTTTTTGTTTAATATTATGTTCTTTTTAGCTTTTTGTTTTAGCTGAGTAAACTTTTTGTTTAGTTTCAGTAAACAAACAATTATTGTTTTATCACACCCTAAATACAATGTCAATATAGGTAATAAAAATAAACTAAAATAAATTGTAAAATTGAATAGAAATATGAAAAATCCTGCATGAAATAGAAGGTATCATACAGGATTTGGATATAAAATTACTTGTCGGCAAAACCACTCAAGAATGCCTTAGTTCTCTCACTTGATGGATTGCTGAAAATTACTTTCGGGTCACCCTCTTCAATAATCTGTCCGTTGTCCATGAAGATTACTCTGTCTGCTACATCTCTGGCAAAGCTCATTTCATGTGTAACTACCACCATTGTCATATGCTCTTCTGCCAACTTTCTGATAACCTTCATAACTTCTATTGTAAGCTCTGGGTCAAGAGCCGAAGTGGGTTCATCAAAGAATAATACGTCGGGATTCAAGGCAAGTGCTCTAGCAATAGCAACTCTTTGCTGCTGTCCGCCAGAGAGCTGGTAAGGGTAAGCATTTGCTTTATCCTCTAACCCCATTTTGGCCAAAAGCGCTTTTGCTGTCTCTTCTGCAGCTTGCTTTGATACCTTCTCGACATGCATAGGGGCTTCCATTATATTTCTAAGAACGCTAAAATGAGGAAACAGATTAAAATTTTGAAAAACCAGCCCTACCTTTAGCCTTATTTTTCTGAGTTCATTTTTATTCGCATAAACCGCCTTATCATTAACGGTAGTTACCATTGTTTCTTCTTCTACTACTATTTCACCGCTATCAATTTTCTCAAGCAAATTGATACACCTGAGCAATGTGCTTTTACCTGAGCCCGATGGACCAATTATTGCAACAACTTCACCTTTATGAACATTTATCGATATGCCATCAAGTACGGTATTTCCATCAAAACTCTTATAAATGTTTGATGCCCTAATCATATCCATATTACACACTTCCCTTTATCTATAATAATTCAGCTTTTTCTCTGCAATTGCAAATAGCTGGGCAACTACCAGATTCATAACGTAGTAGAACAAACCTGCCCAAAACAATGGTGCGATAGCTCCCAATCTGCTGGATTCATTAAATGCTGCCCTAAATATTTCGGGTACACCTATTATTTGCGCAAGAGCTGTATCTTTTACCAGTGTAATAACCTCATTACTGAATGGGGGTAATATTCTCTTTACAACCTGTGGAAGAATGATTCTGAAAAAAGTCTGTCTCTTTGTAAAACCTAAAACTTCACCTGCTTCATATTGCCCCTTTGGTATTGATTCAATGCCACCTCTAAAGATCTCACAAAAGTATGCAGCATAGTTCAAAGTAAATGCCACAACTGCTGCTATAAACCTTGGCATCATTGCTCCAGGACCAAATATAAAATATGGTCCATAAAAAACAACTACCAGTTGTAAAAGAAGCGGCGTGCCTCTCATAATGGATATGTATATTCCGATTAGCCACCTAAGAGGTAGAAACTTGGACTTGCGGCCGAATGATACCAGCAGTCCTAATGGAATAGAAAAAACTAATGTAAGTATAAATATTTCAAGAGCTACCAGCATGCCCTTTGCAAGTAATAAGAAAAAAGTCAAAGCAAACTCCCCCTCTTTAGGTCCTCATACAAATATGAATTATAACACAACTAATCTCTATTGTGACAAAAATCTACAAGAAAACTTCGCAAATCCGTTCAGTGCTTATTTTACTATTTTCTCTTGCTCAGTATATTTTCTTGTTCGCTAGGGAACCCTAGGTTCCCTTCGACGAAACATTTCATGTTTCTGAGCACCCTCCTGAAACCAGAAAGGGGAATCCCCTTTTCAATCCCCGAATATAGAAATTTATTCTTCTGGAATTTTCTAGTGTAAACATTCAATCTCAACATTATCAACACTTCTGTAACACTCTAAAAAACTTATAAATTCCTATATTCTAAATAATAGCAAAGGCTAATACCTACGTGGTATCAGCCTCAGTAATTATTAGCATAATAAAACAGATGAACATCTCTTTTTTATTATTTTATAGTTGAAATATCTTTTCCGAACCACTTTTCGGATATTGTCTTTATTGTTCCGTCCTTAGCCATTTCCTTGAGGGTGTCCTGAACCTTATTCATCAAAGCCACATCATTGATTCTAAAACCAATTCCGTATTGTTCTGAAGTTAATCCGTCAAGCACCTTGTAGTTATCCTTCTTCATCTGTATATAGTATCTTGCCACTATTTCATCCATTACAACTGCATCTGTAGCACCTGTTTCTAAATCCATTAGGCAAAGTGCGTTATCCTTC
>JAEYTP010000050.1 GCA_023433945.1 Bacillota bacterium
GTAAGTTAAACTTAGTCGGTACGCAGCTCCAAGACCATATTCAGCAAGACCCGACTTCACCCTTCTCATCAAACTGGGCTTCTCTGTAAAAGCTTTCCTTGCTTACTCTTCTTTTCAACGCCTTTTATTTTTAAAATTACCTAATTCTAGCATATTATATAGTTGAATTTCAATGATTATTTTTCACCTAATCCATTAACCATAATAAATAAAAACTTGCCTTACAACATCTTATATAAGTATTAACTGTCATTTATAAATATTATTGTAAAAACACTTCTTTTAGTAATCCATTGTCTAGTACCTAAACTCGTCTTTTAGTAATCCATTGACCAGTACCTAAACTCGTCTTTTAGTAACTCATATTGACTAGTACCTAAACTCGTCTTTTAGTAATCCATTGACCAGTACCTAAACTCGTCTTTTAGTAACTCATATTTACTAGTACCTAAACTCTTCTTTTAGTAATCCATATTCATATGTATCTGACCAGATTGGTTCTCCATCATCATTAAACTTAAAATACACATTTTTTATCAGTGTGCCTTCTCTTCTCATTCCTAGTCTCTCAAGTAATCGCCATGATGGAATGTTTAAAGGATTGCACATTGCCACTATTCTTCTGGCACCCCAGTCCGTAAATGCATTTGAAACTATTGCCTCAGCTGCTTCAGTAGCGTAACCACATCCTTGATATTTTGAATTAAATACATAGCCCAGTTCCCATGTATTGAATTCACCTTGCTGTATGTAAATATTCCCTATTAATTTGCCAGAAGCTTTTAGACAAACAGCAAAGAAGCTCTCAATTTTTGACCTACTTGCTGCTTCCTCCTTTGCTTGCTCTTTATTGAATACTTCATATGGCTCAAATCTGACCACATCAGGGTCAGACAAGTACTCATATAAATCTTCCCAATCATCCGCTTTAAACCTTCTAATAATTAATCTGTCTGTTTCTAAACGAAAATTTTCAAATAATTCTTTCATCTAGCAACGTCTCCTTATCTAAAGTTGTTTTTCTGCTTTATCCCTCGGACCAAATTGGGACCTAAATGCCTCTTTTTTGCACTTTTAGGTCCCAAATTCATGGTTTTGGGTGCTGCACAGCATGGCTTTCTGACCAAATTGGGACCTACCCCCTCTTGTTAAGATACCAAACATCCATTTCATCTTTCTCAGGTGCATCAAATAGTTTATTTAACTTTAATAACAAACCTTCATCTACATAATAATCTGTTGTGCTGCCCTCAACAACATTCTTGTTGCGAGAGGTTATATTATTGTGCCAGTCATCTAAAGAAATATCTATATAATGCCATTCAATATCGATATTACGGGTTTTGTAATAATCAGTT
Organism: Bacillota bacterium; assembly: GCA_023433945.1. GTDB lineage: Bacteria > Bacillota > Clostridia > Acetivibrionales > DSM-1351 > Ruminiclostridium. The sequence continues at coordinate 1,359 of JAEYTP010000050.1, forward strand.
ACCAATAGTCTTTCTGCTTTACTCCAAAAACCCCAATCAAGAATTACATTATTACCTAGATTAACAATCTCAACCGTTTTTTTGTGTAAATATATCTTAATCTTCGCAGCCATATCATCATGTTTTTCTCCCAAATCGTTGTTAAAGAGAATGCTCATAACCTCATCACAAGATAGAACGATTGCATTATAGTCTTTAAGTAGCAGTTTAGAATAATATGATTTTCCACTACAAATCTTTCCACAAATTAATATTACCTTTGCCATAATCCTCCTCTACTAACCAAACTTAACAATATCCCTATTGAATTCAACGTAATACATCATGCCGCTATCCAACCAATTACATCCATGCCGCTATGCTGCTTAACTATTTCCTTGTCACAATCTAGCTTATCTACATCTCTGTCGCTATCAACTCAAACTATATCCCTAACGCCATCCAGCTTAACTATATTCCTATCGTAATACAACTTAAGGTATATTCCTTCACAACCCAACTTAACTACATACTTGCCGCTATGCTACTTATCTATATTCCTGCGCCTATCATGCTTATCTATATTCCTGCGCAACCAACTTAACTACATACCTGCCGTTATCCAAACTTCGCTATATTTGTGCTGATAATAATAAACCAAAAAGCATTCCATTTGCAGTAATCTACTAGCTTCCCATGCTTGAAATTATGCTTAGGGACAACCCACAACAAATTTCTTTATATGTGTTTCCTCCACATAATCATTTTTACCCCCTAATATCTAAACAAATTTTCTACTTCATTATTAATTCAATTGTTTGCTTTTGTCCATCTTTGTATATGTCCACTAGAATTTTTTCGTCTAGAATACCTAATAGGCTATCTTTGCTCAAGTATTCAATGTCGGATAAAGGTATTTTATTTTCCTTATTTGCATTTGAACTTGATTTGCTGGTTGATAGGGATGAAAACACTTTTGTTTTAAGGGGGTTATCAGCAGAATAGTATCCATTGAACTCTCCATTATCAGTACTACTTTTATAACTAATTTTTAAATGTTTAACCAATGATAGTTCAGAAATATCTTTTTTATAAGTTGCTACTAATTTTGTTTGAGTGAAACTATCACTATCTAGCTTACCATCTGACTTATATAAAGTAACTTCTTTATGTACATTATACTCAACTTTCCAAGAATCATTTTCGCCTGTATAGATATAATCAGTCTTTGTATCATCCTTATTTGCACAGTCTATTAAGAATATTCCGAGTATGATTAGTAAAAAGACCAATAATTTTCTTACCATAATTTCCCCCCACACCCTATATATTTTTTTGTTCTATTGCCATAAGCAAAATAATAAAATGAATAACGTCTATCAATGTACCAATAACCTACAATAATCTCTCCATCATGGTTAAGTAATTACAGTTGCTCGCTCATAATCCCTTAATTAAAGACTTTGCCATAAGTAAGTAATATCCATCTGTTCAATCTCCTGCTGTTTTGTCATATGTTTAAACACTTGCTGTTATGTCACATGTTCAACATCTGCGTTTTGTCATATGTTTATCTGCTGTATTGTCAAAGGTGCTAACCCTTCTATCACATTCACAATAACTCCCCGAAGCATCAATTATTAATAGCTATTATTGTGCATTTATTCATCTTGCCATTTACTGTTAGAACGCCCACCGTCATTTTGTTGGCAGGCGACGCTGGTGGTATAAATGTTGCCTCCGCAATTGTATCACTTTCGATTTTGCCAAGATTAGTTATACTATATCCGCAGCTGTCTTTATATCCAAACAATTTGCTACCTACAAACTTGCCTGCATTACTATTGAAATCACCAAGTGTTGATATAGCTACTGCATCTATTAATTCCGGGGTCATTCTTAAGTAACAAGCCAATACAAGCATCAGTTTCTTAGGTGAATTAATATGTTGCTTAACAGTACGAGATACCTGCTTAGCCACTTCTACAAGATTATCCAGTTTTGAATTACAAATAACACTAAATGCAGTGGAGTAATTCCCAAGACTGCCCTCTAGATAATTAGCAAAATATTTCCTAATATCAGCAGCAATAATTACTTTTTTAATGGATTCATCCTGCATCATCTTTGCTATAAGATAATCATTTAGCGATATATCATTATTATGGCACAAGTCTACTATATTTGTAAATTCTTTACTAGTTACTGTATCAAAGCTAATATCCAGCTTATTTTTATTAGAATATTCCTTTTCAAATTTCAAATAATCGCTATAATCTACCTTGTGATTTTCTTTATTCCAGTTCCTATTTGCAGAATTAATGATAACTTTGCTAATCCAAGGCAAATCACTACCCTTTGGGAGATCATTGATAGATTTTATCAGGCATTCTTCTCTATAAACTGGTACTATCCCTTTTACATAGCAATTTGCAAATGATGTTACTAAACCTAATAGACCCCTTCCATCACAAAGCAAATGATGAGCGATAAACAACATGTCAAACCCATTTTGCCTTGGATATGTGAATACTCTAAGTAACCCTTCTGAATAAACATCCCAGCCACCTTCTGATATTTTTCTGTAATCCTCCCTCAGTGACTGCAACGAATTCATTTCAATAAATTCTAATTCTAATTGAGCTTGAAACTCATAATAAGGTTTCCCTCTATTATCATTGGCAATGAGGCACTTCAAAAAAGGATGTGCCTCAGACAAGCGGTTTAGTACATTTCTAACATTTGTCCTATCATACTCCTTATTTATGGAAAACAAAATTCCAAAATGCATATTGGGGCACATAAAATGAGCCCTCTCAGTAAGAACATACTGCCTATCCATATTTTTTCTTCCTTTACTATCATTATATTAGAAAATGGAATGACGATACTCATAATTAGGAAATCACTAATTTTCTTCTACAGGAGTTATAGTACCTCATCAAGCCTCAGCTTATAATCTAGACCTCTACTTATAATCTAAACCTCAGCAATCTAGACCTCAGCAATCTAGACCTCAGCTTATAATCCAAACCTCAGCTTATAATCTAAACTCTCCGCTAATAGAAATGACGGCACTTCCACCTATATATATGCTTTTATTTTCATCAACTCTACTACTAATAACTGATGGTTTTCCAAAAGTCTCACCAAAGTAAGCAAACACTTAGTTTTATTTCTTTGCTATCACTATTAATCTTTTATTAATATTATCATCTTCATAATTACTAAATTCAAAGTCACCATATATAGCTGCATCGTGAAAGCCTGCTTTTGATAAGCATGACATTAATTTCTCCCTACCTATGAGGTTTAAGGTCATCGAATTCAATGAATGCTCAAATGAATCCTCCGTTTTTCTAATATTAAAAATATTAAACACTACTTTATCTCCACCATACTCCAAGAAAAAATAAACAGCCTTATCTGAGTAAAGCTTAGCAGGAATTAATTTGGGCTTATTTATAATTAACGCATCAGATACTCCTGTCGCAATTATTAATACTCCACTATCGGATAATCTATCATGCATTGACTTTAGGGCGCTGATTATTTCTGTATCATCCTGCATATGGTTAATGGCACTGGTAACGCATAGAATCATATCAAACTTTTGCTTCCAAGTAGTTTCCAAATCCCTAAAATCACCAACTTCTAAAGTTATATCTCTACCTTTTAAGTTTTCTTTACAAATACTCAACATATCTTCCGAAATATCAGAGCCATAGCATTTCACACCTAGTTCATCCAGCATATCCAAATGCCATCCAAGACCACAAGCACAATCTAAGCACGTTTTTGTTTGATTTTCCTCTACTATTTTACTGAAAAATTCTTTTTGGCAATAGATATCCTCTCTTGAATTAAGAACCTCATATTCATATGCTAGCTTTTCATAATTATCCATTTTATGTACCCTCTTTCTCTCTTTATACCAAAATCTCATTTTTAAAATTATATAAAAAAATCATCACCTACATTACCATCTGCGTTGAAATCGAATTATTTCATTTATAAAATTATACTAAATAAATCTAAATTGCTGTCCCGAGCCAATATATTTATTTAAAAAATACAGGTCATTACCAATATAGTTATTAAAAAATACGGGTCTTTTATTAATTCTTTAAATCTGCTAAAGCTCTATTTCGATAAATCAAATCTTCTCTCGCTATAAATCCATTCTTTTCCCAGAAGGAATTACCCTTTACGTTTTTTTCAAAAACAACCAAAGCAACCTTGTGTATGCCTTCACTTTTCAGAGCTTTAAGAGCTCTATCCAAAAGTATTTCTCCAATTCCTTGTCGTTGTTTACTCTCAGATACCGCCATATGATGGATGTAACCTCTTCGTCCATCGTGTCCGCTTAATATTACACCTATTATGTGAGTATTCTCTTCTGCAATGAAACAAGTGTTTTGATTCCTGTTCAAGTACTTACTTATACCCTCTATAGAATCGTCAATATCATTTAATCCCACATTTGGTGTCCTTGACCACAAATCATATACCTTTTGATAATCGTCAATTGTCATTAGCCTTATATTCATAATTACCCTCACACAGACTTATTAATATATCTATCCTCTAAATTTAACTTGTCTTTTATTGCCATCAACACTATTATAATACTAAAAAAACATTAATTCCAATTTTATATCTATTCTTGTTATCCTTCAATAACCTTGTATCCATCGCTCATTACCACCAAAGCCATTATCAGTAAGGTAAATGTGTGGCGCTAAAAGCTGGAATCTTGTATTACAATTCACCCCATTCTCTGGACAGTATACCGAATATTTAACGTTTATCATTAAAAATTTATTGACTTTTATAAAATATTTAACTACAATAATAATAAAAGTAAAATATTAGGAGTAAAATGTATGAGTAACAACAAAACTAAAATGTTAAAAATCAAAAGGTATTCTCACAATCTAAGGATAGTCATGAACGTATTTTATTGGGCATCAATTATTATTGCCTGTGGGTGCTTAATTACCGCTATCGTTTTAAAATTTATATCTGATTCGCATTTCGTGTTAGATGAGAGAAGTATTGGGCACCTTGGTTTTTCTCTAGATGGACTGATTAATTACAATATTAATGATGCAGCACTACAGGGTACAAATATGAAAAATATTTATATTGCAATTATGATAATGGCAGCTTCAATTTCCTTAATAATAATCCCGATACTTAAGCAGTTAGTTCTTATCCTGAAATCTGTAGATGAGGATAAACCCTTTGAAAAAGAAAATTCCACTAGAATATTAATTATTGGTAATGTATTAATACTGAGCTCATTTCTAATCCCTGCATTTGAGGTTATTGTTGCAAGGACAATTATAGACACATTTAAAATACAAAATATAAGTACAAATTATATGGTAAACTTTGTTCTAATAATAACTGGGTTTATGATGATTATACTTAGTGGAATATTTAAGTACGGAAGTTTTCTGCAACATAGATACGATGAAACTGTATAGGAGATTGATAGTATGTCAATAATTGTGAGATTGGACCGTATGATGGCAGACAGAAAAGTATCACTTAGTGAATTATCAGTACAAGTAGGTATATCAATTGTTAATCTGTCAAATCTTAAAACTGAAAAGGTAAAAGCAATAAGGTTTTCAACTCTAAACGCAATATGTAGAGCCCTTCAATGTCAGCCTGGAGATATTTTAGAATACGTAGAAGGTGAAGACGAGGAAGAAGACGAATATAACGAGTAAGTTTTCAATTTTTGTAAAAGTTCAAATTAGTAATTTAATGATTTCCTGATACTATAGACTTTTATAACAAAACTGCGCGGAGGATATTATGGCTAAAGACACAATAAAAAAAGAACAGAATTTTATTATTAGAAACGAGCGTACAGAAGACTTCAGAGAAGTTGAGGAACTTACGCGAAAAGCTTTTTGGAACCTACATGCCCCAGGTTGCGATGAGCATTATTTAGTACATATCATGAGAAAACATGAAGACTTTATTCCAGAATTAGATTTTGTTTTAGAATTAGACAACCAAATAATTGGTAATATTATGTATACGAAATCATGGCTTAAGAGTAGTGATGGAGAAGAAAAAGAAATACTAACCTTTGGTCCGCTCAGTATACTTCCAGAATTTCAGCGAAAAGGTTATGGAAAAGCATTACTTGATTTTTCATTTAAAAAAGCAATTGAGATGGGATATTATGCAATAGTGATATACGGTAATCCAGGTAATTATGTTTCAAGCGGTTTCAAGAGTTGTCACAAGTATAGTGTGCATTTAGAGAATAATATATATCCTACAGCCTTGTTGGTGTTAGAATTGATAGAAGGCTCTCTTTCAGGTAAAGATTGGGTTTACCAAGAAAGTTCTGTATATTGTGTGAATGAGCATGATGCCGAAGAATTTGATAAACTATTTGAATATATGCCTAAGGAGTATCATACTAGTCATGAAGAATTTTATATCCATAGTCATTCACAAATAATTGACTAGTTATCATACTAAAAACAAATTATATATATCTACCATACTAAAAAGATATTACATGTTTACCATATAAGATATTGATATATGTTTACCAAGCTAAATGGATACAAAAAATCCCACGCAAATTTAAATAATCTTACGTGGGACTTCTATTTATTAGTAACTCATAGCTATTCAAACTTAAACGCTACCTTAAAATCACCATGCTTACCTGTAGCATATTCAAAAGCTGTCTCCCAATCTTTAAGTTCAAAGAATTTACTGACTACACCATCGGTCTTCAGATTCCCGTTAGCGATATTTTCAATCACAAATGGGAAACAATATGGTGATAGGTGTGAGCCCAGCACATCCAATTCCTTGCGGTCGCCTATTATAGACCAATCTAAAGTGGTGGGTGCGCTAAATACCGAAAATTCTACAAACCTACCCAACTTGCGAATCATTTGCATACCTTGTATTACTGAGGAAGGGTGACCAGTTGCTTCGATATAGATATCACATCCATATCCATCTGTCAGCTTCATAATTTCTTCCACAACATCAACCTTGGAAGGATTCCAAACAATATCAGCCCCAAAATCTTTCGCCTTTTCCAGACGTTCGTCCATCATATCAAGAACAATCAATGTCTTAGGTTTTAACATTTTTGCATAAGTTACCATACCCAAACCCAAAGTACCTGCACCAGAGAGAACAACTATATCTTCGCTTCCAATGCTTGCACGGTCCACACAGTGCTTTGAGCAGCCATAAGGCTCGATTAGCAATGCGTCTTCTATAGGCATGGAAGCTGGAACCTTGTGAATAACGGAATTTCTAGTTGGAATCCGGACATATTCTGCCATACCGCCGCAGAAATCCTTAAAGAAACCGTAGATCTGGTGAGGCTGGCACATCCAATAATGGCCGCTCTTGCAGAACCTACATTCACCACAAGGAGCTATCTGCTCAACTGCCACACGTTCTCCAATTTCATAACCTTTTACATTTTCACCCACATAGGCAACTACACCAAAAAATTCATGTCCCGGAATAAATGGTGCATCTACCCATGGTGATTGGGTTTCATCACCCCAGAACATAGCTGCACCATGCTGGCACTTAAGATCACCAGCACAAACCCCACAGCCTTCAGTCTTTATCAGAATATCATCCGCACCACATTGTGGCACAGGGAAGTTTTCTTCATATCTGTAATCAGTACTACTGTATGCAACCAGAGCCTTCATTGTTTTTGGAATATTCATTTTATTTTCCTCCTTACATCTATTCAAGTCCGATAATAGCATCATCCTTTTTCAATCTTGCATCTATTCAAGTCCGATAATAGCATCATCCTTTTTCAATTCTGTGCGAAGTTCATCTACGTCAATATTTGAAGGTAAAACGCCATGCTTGTGTGCAATTGCCATAGCAGTTCCTGCCGCCTGACCTATTGCCATACATGTAGCCATTACACGTATCATTGCAAAAGCGCTCTGATCAACAGAAATGGTTCTTCCACTCATGAGGAGTCCCTCTATAGATTCTGGCACAAGGCATCCATATGGAATACCAACACCATGCTTAACTGTTATCATAGTCATTGCAGGACTATTTGGGCTATGTATATCTACGTTATATCCTGCCATTGCAACAGTATCATTAGGTATCTCGAGATTTTGTATATTGTCAAGTGTAAGCTGTTTCTTACCAACAATACGTCTACTCTCTCTTACTCCTATAGATGGTATCATAGAAACCAGGTGCGCATTTTCGAAACCAGGAATATACTTCTGCATAAATGGTACAAGCTCTTTTACTTGTTTGTGACAAACAAACTCTGCATTTATAATGCTTTCAATGTCTGTCACATCTGTATCTATAGCGCGTGTAACATTAAGAAATGCATTTCCATTAACCTGTTTGCATATGTCAATCATATTACGAGGAATAGTAAGTTCTCCCGTTTTTCTACTCTCATTTACAATGTTACTAAAACCCATCATTGTATAACATTTGTGGTTCTTAAAATAATCTAGTGACTGTTCAATTCCTGGGAAAGTATCCGGTAACTTATAATCCTCAGGATGATCTTTTAGATAATCTATTAACTTATCATAATCTACGTTACCAAGCTCAAATGTGATTGTAGCAGGCTGAAGCCCCTTGCCATCAGCATCACCTTTTTCATATTTTGCTCCAGCTTTATATGCTACACACGCATCGCCAGTAGCGTCTATGATTAAATTAGAATCAAAGTGCATTTCCTCTCCACGACAATATACACTTATACCTTTCATTTTACCGTTATCAACTTTAACTTCCTTGAGTTCTGCATATAGAAGGACGTCAAGATTTTCTTCCTTTTCACACATTTCAAAAAGAATAATACTCATCCATGGAGCATTAACATGAGTCACTGAATTTAACAATGGAGAAGGAATATGTCCCATTGTTCCATTTACCGCAAGCAGTCTATCAATGATTTCTTGAGCAATACCTTTTACTGCGGTATTCCCAGCACGGTCAAGAAAGGCTAGAATTGGAAGACCTGAAACGAGAAGGCCACCTATTTGAGCATTTCTTTCAACAAGTAATACTTTCAGGCCACGCCTTGCAGCTGCAATTGCTGCTGGTACTCCTCCCGGGCCACTTCCTACAACAATTAAATCATATTTTTTATTATACATTTTTATCCCCTTAGAATTAATTATATTATAGTATTACGAACTATTATCCCTTTACAGCTCCTGCTGTTAACCCGGATATAAGCATTTTACCTAGAAAAGAAAATACGATGAGAACTGGTATAACCGCAAGTGTAGCAGCGGCTGTTAAAGGCCCCCATTCTCTTCCGAAATAACCTATGTAATTATAAATAGATACCTGAATTGGATACAGGTCTTGTGAATTAACAAGTACTGACGATACAGTGTATTCATTCCATGCTCCGATAAAAATCATGAGCGCTGCACAAGCTAGAGTTGGCTTACATATGCTTGGTACCAATGAAAAAATTATATACCTTTTTGATGCACCATCTATCTGTGCGGCCTCTTCAATTGCATAAGGCACACCCTGCATTCCTCCTACCATTATCCATACTGCCATTGGAATATTGTACGCAATATAAATAAGTGGCAGTGTTAAGAAGGTATTGTTCATTCCTAAAAAAGAAAACAGCATGTAGTTAGGTACAACCATTGCAGCACTACCCATTGAAAGAGGTATTCCGCAAATTATTATGTAGAACAAAGGCTTTTTAGCTGCAAATTTACAGCGTGTAAGTGCATAGCCAGACATCATTGCTGCAATAACACCTACAACTACTGAAATTAAGCTATATATAATACTGTTAAATGCAGCCGTTGAAAATGTACCATTAAGCACTGTGATGTAATGCTCAATGCTTGCGGTAAACCCAAAAAATTTCGGTGGAAATACCATTAGTTCACGTGCGGTCTTTAAGGATGTTATTGCACCCCAAAAAAACGGTATAAGATTTACTATAAGAACTACAATAAGAATAAATACTCCAAAAACTAATAGAGCATACTTTGCTAAATTTTTAGATCTCATACTTCACCGCCTTAATATAAATAACTGCCAGCAGGAAATTAATTAAGCAAAGCACTATAGAAAGTGCGCTTGATTCTCCAAAGTGATAGTTTGTAAAGCTCATTCGGTAAACATCTATTGCGACTACCATTGTAGACGTTCCAGGGCCTCCTGCTAATAGTGTGAGTGGAACATTAAGATTGTTAATATTTGATAAACCAACTATAATTGCTGAAATTGTAAGCGGTGTTTTAAGAAGAGGAAATCTTATATACCAGAATAGCTTCCACTTATTTGCTCCATCTATTCTTGATGCTTCTTCATATTCCTGAGGGATTGACTTTAAGCCAGCTAGAACCTGCACCATAACATATCCAACAACACGCCAAGTAAGAACAAATATAAGAGTGTAAATTGCTATTCTTTTATCTGTTAAAAAACCAATTTTGTTTAAACCAATCTGTGAAATAAGATAGTTTAGTAATCCGGTTTCATCTTGAAATATCCATTTCCATAGCATTGCGGCAACAATCATAGAAGTTACCCACGGTATCAGAACGATTATTTGTACTATATATGCCAGCTTTTCGCTCAAAGCATTTATACACAAGGCTAATGCTACACCTACAACTAATGAAATAATAAGACTTATACCAGAAACATAAAATGTTCTCCCAATAGATTTTAGTATTTCGATATCCGTCAATACATCAATATAGTTTCCTAATCCTAAAAATCTTGAAAACTGCATATAATCCGCACGATACAGGCTGCAATAAAATGCAAATATCAGTGGAACAAGCAAAAACAATACTATAAATATCAGCGTAGGAGACATCAGTAAATACGGGAGTAACCTATTACCTCCCTTCTGAAGTAGACAGTTTACTGCGCTGTCTTTTTTATTTATCGCCTTCTCCATTAGTCAAGCTCCTCCCTAATCTCAATAATACTGAGATATCAACTTTTATTTTATTTATTTGCACAGGAAGCCGTAAAAAGGCTTCCTGTGCAAACTAAAAAGATAATATTTATCTGTTGACATTTCTGTCCGTAAAGTCTTTTTCTGCTTTTTTCAGAGCATCTTCTACGCTCATACCGTCAGAATATGCATAGATCATTGCATTCTGCAGATCAAGTGCAAATCCTGTTATACCATATGATCCTGAGAAAACGTGTGCTGATTTAGAGACGATATCTTTAGTTGTTATCATCCAGCTGTTATCTGGTTTATTAATGAAATCTGCTTCAGCTTCAAGTGTGGATGAGAGAATAGGAATCTGGTTAGCTTCTGTTACCCACATTTTATCAGCCTCAGGTGATACTAAGTATTCAAGGAATTTTCCCGCTGCTTCTTTATTCTTACTGCCGGACCATACTGCTGTGTTCCATGAGTAAGCATTTGAAATAGAGCTACCTTGACCCTCATTCCACTCTGGATTAGCCATGAAACCAACATTATTTGGATCAAAAGCAGTAAGACCCTTAACTGTAGGTACTCGTAAGGAGCCTGCTGAAATCATTGCAAACTGACCCGCTTCAAACATGTTATATACTTCCTCAGATGTAAGGGCAACGGCGCTTGATGGCATTACCTTGTGCTTGTCTATAAGATCTATCTGGAACTGCAGTGCTTTCTTACCTGCTTCACCTGACCAATTATTTGGTTTTCCATCATCTGTGAATATGCCACCTTCCTGACTAAAGAGTGCAGTTGGTAGAACGCCATGAGGATCTGTTACGTCTGTGCTGTAACCTACGCCATAGCCATAAACCTGAAGCTTATCTTCATTAACATATGTAAGTTTCTTCGCTACTTCTACTAGGTTATCCCATGTTTTAATGTCCTCTGCCTTTATGCCAAACTTTTCAAATAGATCTATTCTGTACATTACTCCAAATGTACCTGAAAAAAGAGGAACTTCATAATGGTACTTTCCATCAAAGCCTGCTCTGAATAATTCACTATCTATATCTTTACGCTGTTCTTCTGTCCAGTTATTGTAGAATAAATTCTCAAGCGGTTCCATACAACCAGCAGCAATAGCTTCTCCGAGGTTAGCCATATTAATCATAAAGATATCAGGGCTATTACCTGCAGCATGTCCTGCTATAATTTTTGCCGACATTGTTGTCCATTCCTGTGTTTCAACCTTAACCGTCACACCAGGATTTGCAGCTTCAAAGTTTTTAATTAATTTACCTAGTACAATTGCTCTAGCATTCTTGGATGTGAGATCCAAGAAAGTCCACATAGTTAAATCAGCGGGTTTTAATGCCCCACCTGAAGTGCTAGTGGAAGATTCTGAACTAGACTCTGTATTAGAAACTGTAGTAGAAGCTGGCGTTGATGTGTCTGAGCCACAACCTGTAAATACACTTAATGACATCATGAGTGTTAGTACAATAGCAATGATTTTCTTACCCATTTTCTCTCCTCCTAATAATAAATAATTGTTATGATTTTATTACCTGTAATATCGTTCCTTTTGGATTTTAACGTTACGATTTCTGTGTAAAAACTAAATCGGTCCTTTCTTTTACCGATTTAACCTAAATTTCTTACAGATTTTCTTTCAACAATATTACATGGTAAAACGATGCCGTCACTCTTTTTGTTTGGATTTTTAAGTCGTCTGAGAAGTAAACTACAAGCCTCTTGTGACATTAGATTCTTATTCCAGTCAACGCTTGTTAATGGTGGGTTTATATATGCTGATATGGCCAAGTTCTCATATCCGATAAGTGAGATATCATCTGGAATCCGTATTTTATTTTCATAGAAGTACTGACATGCTCCTGCTGCTAGAATATCAGCACCAAAAATAACTGCTGTTGGGAATTTTTCTTTAGGAAGCTCACATATCTTTTTTGCTACCTCATACCCCTGTGAAGACATAAATTTACATTGGAACAATAGTTCCTCATCAATTTCTAAACCTGCTTCTTTCATGCCATCCATATAGCCTTTGAGTTTTAGAGGACATGCATAGCTTGTGGAATCACCACTAACATATGCAATTTTATGATGCCCTTTACTAACCAAATATCGAACAACCCTGAGTATGGAATCGGTATAATCATTTATTACATAATCAGTAAGGTCATTGTAAGTCCCCAATGTTGCAATTACATTAATCTCTTTTTTTAATAATTCAATAAAATCTTTCTTATAAAGCGAACCAACCACTATTACGCCATCTACTCGTTTTTCTTCTATAATTTTTGGAACTCTAGTACTTCCATCTTCATAATAAAAGTTATCAATTAGCAGACCATACCCTGTAGTTTTTAATGCCTCTGCAATACCATTTATGTAATCTATATAGAAAATATCCTTGTCCTTGTTAAAATCATTCTTATCATTACTATTCGCATATCCCATTGTTATAAGACCAATATTCTGCTTTTTATTTGTAACAAGTTCTCTTGCTGAAATGTTAGGAATATATCCAAGATCATTAATTGCTTTTAATACCTTTGCCCGTGTCGATGGCTTTACACAATCATGATTATTGACTACCGCAGAGACTGTAGTTGGGGATACACCTGCAATTTTAGCTACATCCTTTATTGACACCATATAATGCCCCTCCCAAATCTTAACGTTAAGATTAATATACTCCTTACATAATCTTTTGTCAATAATATTTTTTCAATTATTAATAAGCTTGTCCAATCTTCCGTAGAATTTCTTTGACGCAGTTTTTCTCCAATTCCTCAATTCCTATTACCTTTTTTGACTTTAGTCATTTCCATCAAACAGATTCTTTTAATCGCCATTGTTTCACAGCTTTTGGGATAACAAGAATCGCATCATGTTTTAAAAAATGCGATTCTTGTTTTGATTAAAATTCATATATTTAAGAGTTTCCCTGAGTTTCTTTATGTTCTTTTGAATAGAATATGTTCACACTTTAAATATGCTTTTTGTTAGTATTTAAAACTTCGTTTAAATTCATAGAAACCCTACGTTATGTACTTATTCTATAGTTTACAGCAACTTCAACATTACCCTTAATCATAGCCCATACAGGACATAGTTTTTCCTCAGCAATGGTAAGAGCAGCCTGAACATCGGACTTTTCAACATCAGGTGATGT
>JAEYTP010000128.1 GCA_023433945.1 Bacillota bacterium
AGTATGGGGGTAGTATATTTGTGTCTTGGCTCAACCTTTCTATGCTTGGGTTCAGTATATGTAAATAAGCAAAAAACAGACAATAAGGATAAGGATGAACAAAATAATAAATAGTAAGTTATTGTCATAAGACTTTCTTACTTTTTCTCACATTATGAGCTTATTACTTTTGTGAAGTGTGCTAATGATAGGAACATGGTTATACACATTGGTAAAATTATCTAAATATAAGCTAGTTGAATATTTATGAAACTTTTTCTCGTTTTTTATGTCTATAGATAATAGAGGTTTAACTAAGGTTTAACTATTAATGTTTATATATTTGAAAGGGTGAAGGTACTTGAAGAAATATATTGTTTTAGTTTCTATGATACTACTTTTTATATTAGGTATTGTTATTTACAAGAGTTATCCAGCACAGATTAAAGAAAGTGACCTTATTATCAAAGTTAATGAGAATAACATAACTAAAACTTCAGAGGAGAATGCTTTAAATTTCTATGAAGAGAACAAGGATGATTTAATAAAAGTAGGAAACTACTTGTTAGAAAATGAAATGATTTTTAGGACAAGACCTGTAATCATAAATAAGCAAAGCAGTATTTACATAGATAAAATAACAGATGAAACCATTAAAAGACTAACCTACAAACTATTAAATGAGGGAACAATAAAGCAAGTATCTTCATTAAATGACAATATTAAAACTGTAGATTTTTTAATAAATAGTGAATACGGAATATATGAACAGGGCATCAAATATGTTAGTGATACGCAGGTAATCACAAGCGATAAATCAAAGTACAATTATGTCAAGTATCACAAAGATTTAAGCAATGGATGGTTTTACTATTTGTATTATTATAATGAAATTAAGGATGCGGATATTTATAGGAAAATTGCATGGGATATAGTGAGCGAAAAGAAGTCAGTTATAAATGATTGGCGTAGAGCAATCGTTACATTGGAAGATTGGAATTCTGTCGGCTATAAAAAAGATAACAAAGAACGTGAATTTGTTGTTTCAGTATGCTTTGCTACTGAGGTTGATGGTTTGTTGGGACCGATTATTGTATATTTAGATCCTTTAACAAAAGAAGTGATTGGGGGGGGCTTACGATATTAAGTCAATTTGTGTTAGAACAAAATAAATACTTATGGAATGCAAGAAGAACAAGAATATTAATTTATGGGAGAGGCCTTCATCTAACAATCGCACTCCCGCAAGGGCTGCCGGTAAGGTTAGTGGTGTGGTGCCGATTTGGCTACAAGTGGTAGATAGAGCTTTTTAGCGAGGATAGAGCTAGCTGTTGGCACCAGCCAAACTCCGCTCGCAGAGTCGAGGTGTCACTAGTTGCTCGCGGGTTTCGGGAGTGCTGGTGCGTTATATGAAAGGTTTTACCCCATATACATAAATTACGTTTTTTCTAATGAATAATTTCATTTGTTTATGCTGTCATAGCATAGTGCCTTATAATTGGTAATTTTGCAATTGGCATATCTATTAGTTTTGTTATCCTTCATATAACAAAATATATTTAGTACCCAAAGTATTGTTGGTGGAGTTATAAAGTAAAAACCTTTGTCAGCTCGCAGTTTGCTGGGAAAACCAAAAACCTAAAGAAGATCTATATAGAGTCATAATAATAAAGTTATGGTATATACGACTTGCACGTGGTAAAATATTGAATAAATGAATATTTCTGAGTGTATCAAAAGATAATCTTATTACTTTGACTACAAGTGGTAGATAGTGCTTTTTAGTAGATAGTGCGGATATATTGGCCGACAGCCAAACTGCGCTCGCAGAGCCTTTGTGTCACTAGCTGCTCGCGGGCCTCGGGAGTGCTGGGCGTTAGATGAAATCAGATTCAACTAGTTTTGAGTATTTTATTAAAAGTAAAAGGATTAGTTTTGTTCATTAACTAAAAATGCTGATTTTTTTATCAAATTAGGGGGGAAAATTAAGATTAAATTGATATTAGTATTGATGGCTAGCTTAGTAGCTGTGAGTTTGTTAGGATGTTCTAATTCAACATCAAAAGCTAATGCAGATCTCACAAAAAAAGTTACAGTAACTGCGGATACAGATGTAAAAAAAGCAGAATCCAATGAGAGTGAAAAAAAGTCTATTAAAGATTTACCTTCTAGTGATACTTTCTTTTCAGTGAAAATTTCTGATAATACCATCAGAATTCATGGAAAGTCAGGTGAACTTATGTACCTAGTAGAAGGTACTGAAAAGGCAGCCCTGATTGATACAGGAAGTGGTGATGGAAACCTTCGAGAATATGTAGAGAAGATTACCAGTAAACAAATTATTGTGCTCCTGACACATGGGCATGTAGATCATGCTTCAGGTGCATCAGATTTTAATGAAGTATATATGAATCATGCAGATGATCCTATTTATAAAGAACATGTTTATGATAGGTTAAAAGGGAAAGCTAAGCCAGCATCAGACTATAAAGCATTAAAATCTGGAGATGTTTTTGACCTAGGAGGGACTACATTGGAAATATTCTCTGCAGCAGGACATACACCCGGTCAAATGGCTATTCTTTTCAGGGAAGCGAGAATTTTGTTGCTTGGAGATGCTGCAAACAACTTCACATTCCTTGATAAAAACTCTTTCGGGATAAGTGAATATGAAAAATCTATGAAGGATTTATTGGCGAAGACAGAAGGTCGTTTTGATAAAGTTTATTCTTCACATGGATCGGGGGATGCTCCAAAGGAAATTTTGGCTGGTGTCATTCAAGTATGCGAAGACATTAAAGTTGGTAGAGTTGATAATGAACCATTTGAATTCCTAGGACAGCAGGTACTTATTGCTAAAAAAATAGATGGTTTAATGAATCGTATGGATGGCGGTGTTGGAAATATTGTTTATATTAAAGAAAAGATCTTAAAATAGTATTTATAATATTATTTTTGAAAGATATTTAGACACAGAAATCCATACCTCCTAGTCTTCAAGGGGAGCACACCTTTAAATAACAACGGCTAAAACAAGAATTTATGAGCTTATTTATGAAGAATATATAAAAGTGAAATTACAAATGGTTTTATGAGCAAGTGATTGTGAACAAAGAAAGCAAGAATCTGACTTCATAGAACAAGTGCACTTCCGCAACGAGAGTCGAGGTGTCACTACTGCTCACGCGTTTCGGGAGTGCGGGGGCGTTAGATGAAATACGGATAAAGGATGAAAATCATGAAAACAATATATGCATCGAAAGTTTATAAAGAAACGAAGCAATCCTCAATTTATGCTGATATTTATTACCATGGAAGTCAAACCCCAGTTGTTATCTACATTCATAGTGGAGCACTTATATTTGGTACTAGAAAGATGTTGCCAATTGAACAGGTAGAGATATATAGGAATGCTGGATTTAGTGTAATAAGTATTGATTACCGCCTCGCTCCGGAAACGAGGTTTGAGTTAATTATAGAGGACATAGAAGATGCCTTATATTGGGTTAGAAATACTGCATCAAAGATGTACGATTTCAACACGAATAAACTTGCTGTTATTGGTTGTTCAGCTGGAGCTTACCTTAGTTTGTTATGCGGGACAAAGGAATATAGACCTAATGCAATTGTTTCCTTTTACGGTTACGGTGATATTTTAGGTAAATGGTATTCTGAGCCAAGCGAATTTTACTGCGAACGACCAATTGTTAATCTTGCACAAGCTAAACTGTCTCTTAGTGGTTCTGAGGTGTCAGATGGCTCCTGGGAAAGGTTTGATTTCTACCTATGGTGCCGACAGCAGGGAACTTGGGTTGAGACGGTGACAGGATTAGATCGAGAAAGAGATAGTGAGTTATTAAGAATGTATAACCCAATTGATAATATTACTAAGGAATATCCTCCAACACTCTTTTTACATGGGGACAAAGATACAGATGTACCTTACGAGCAATCTTTAATGATGTATCGAGCATTGCGTAAATGGGGCATTAAAACAGATTTAGTTACCATAAATGGCGCAGATCATGTATTTGATCAAGACATTAATAATGAACAGGTAAAAAGAGCATTTGAGAAAACAATCTGCTTCCTGAAAGAACATTTGTGTGAGTAGACAACCCTACGGGCCTAGTCTGATGACCCGTTGCGCTCCGTTTTACTTAAGGCTGTCGGGGTCGTTAATGCCAGAACGTTAGCTGAAAGACCCATACATACTGTGGCACTTTAAGTTGCTGTGTTCAATTGAGCGTCGTGGGGCGGAGATGGTTTGTGAGAATGGCTTCGAACAATATTTATTATTTTTTGAAGATGTCGTATATTTAGAGGGTGGATTATTGTTTATGTTGAACGAAATGATAAAAGTAAATAGTATAAACAGAAGAATAGTTACTATTTGTTTACTTATTTCTTTAGTAGCTTCTTTTTTTATTTTTTATATAGAGGACAATTTACTTCTTCAAAAAGAGGCATGCGCTGATGAGGTTAATGAATATGTATTCAAAAATCGCTACCAATTTTTATCTGATGAATATTTTACTAATATAGATTTACTGTTTAAAAAAATAAAAAAAGAATATGGTCAGTGGGACTTTTTTGAAAGTTCAAAAAAAATAGTAGCAAAAGCTGTTATAAATCAAATGATGGACGATCTAGAAAGTAATCCGAATGCGTTAAAAAATAATAAAAATTTTATGCGCTTTTATGAATTATTTGATAGTAATATTAGACAACTCGACACTATAACAGAACGAATGCATTATTTTAGAAATATATTAAACTCCTATAGTGGTGCGCCTGATCAATTAAAAGATATGATTGATTTAGCATATAGAGGTGAATGGAATCTATTTAGTGCAAAATATCATAGATATGATTATGGAGAGATAGCTGGAGCATTAAATGTTAAGTTTATATCAGCAGATGGTAGATTTGAAGCTGTTTATAATACTGGAACTGGCAGAATTGTGACTGACCCAGCAAATATGGGTACATATAACTATGCTCCGGGTTCATTGAACCCAATAGCTTTTTATCTTCACAGTAAATATGATAAAGGGCCCTGGAAAAAATGGGGCAATACTCATGAACTTTCATATAAGGACATAATGAAATTAAAGTCTGGAGCTGGAACAGACGAAGCAATAAAAAGTGAAAAAGAAGTTGAAGACGCAATAAAGAGGAGGCAAAGTTAAGGAGCATAGCCAATCTTGAGAAAAGATGAGTATAAGCGCGAGAGTTAGGACAAAGTCCATATTTCGTTTATTAATAAAATTTCGTAACATGAGTTGAAAGCCAAGTAAATTAGAGCCGAAAAAGGCAGAAAGTTGAGGAAAAATTTCTATGAAAAAGAAAATAATTGTAATAGTGATTCTAGTTACTTTAGCAGGCATGATTGCTGGGTGTACGGAGGCAGAACGAGTATCCAAAAATTTATCGCAAGAAGCAGATAATTTTAACGTGGTGCGACAACTAACAGTAATGAATTGTATACAAGGAGATGTATTGTTCCAAATGACTGGGAAAATGTCTATAACGGCCGACAATGTGGACCACCAGCTAGAGGTAATAGTCGAAGACGAAAACGGCAATTATCAAAAACATTTTATTGGACTAAGTGATAATGTTACATATGTAGTAGAACAAAAGGATTATAAAGATGTTGATAAATATAGATATACTCTAAATTATAATCCAAAGATGTGGATTCCAGTTGAATTTGATAATGTGGATTAATTCGCATTATTAAAATAATATGATATAGATAAAAACCTTTTTATAAGAGTGGGAGCTTAAGCTAGCATTCCACTCCCGCAAGGGCTGGCGGTAAAGGTGTTGGTGCGGTGCTGTCTTCGGTTACAAGTGGTAGATAGTGCTTAAATCTTTAGCTACTAGTGTTTTTTGGAGCTTTGCTGATTCTAATTTAGTCTATTGGTCCTGCAAGTGATTTACACTGTACAAAAAGGTTTATAACAAGAACAGCCCAAATAGGGGGGAACAAAAAGAGATACATTGAATTTTTTAACAATGGCTACAAATGAGTGGAAGAAAGAAAATGCTGGAAATGTAAAACTTTTTTAGGTGAGAATGATACATATAAAAAATTATGCCCTATCATTAATAATCACAGGAATTGTTTCCAATATAGCTTTAGTAATATTGAGCTTTATACTTGTAAGATGTTCAATGTAATTATGTTCTTGTGAGAGATTGACTTGAAAGGAGTAAGAAGATGAAATTTGAACGAATTATAAGTAATAATACCTGCATTGCTCTTGTTGTAAGCGATGAAAAGATTGTTGTAGATACACAATCAGCCCTTGATTTAATTGTATCAGTAAAATATGACACAGGTGCAGAAAGAATTATATTAGACAAGAATAATATTGCAGAAGAATTCTTCGTATTAAGTAGTGGTATGGCTGGAGAAATCCTTCAGAAATTCATTAACTACCATGTTAAGGTAGCAATCTACGGAGACTATTCTAAATATACTAGTAAACCTTTGAAAGACTTCACTTATGAATCAAACAACGGAAGAGATATATTTTTTACTGATTCAAGGGAGGAAGCAATAGAAAAATTGACACAAGTAAGATAATCGTATGGCTAAAACATTCTTGATGTATTTAGGGGGACTCAATGAAAAGTAAATTTCTAAGCGTAAAGTGGTTAATAATAATGAATACTGTTCTAATTCTATTATCTTCGATTTTTGCTATTATCGTTCATGCGTTAATGCCCGCATCTGCTGATATTACTGATTTTGATAGTATTCTTGTTAAATGGTTTGGTTTCCCTGCTGTAGCAACCTTTTATTTTATCATATTGTTTACACAGTGTGCATTAGCTGTAAGATTTATAGGAGCTAGAGCTGATGTTTCTAAATTCCAAATTGGAATTAGATTTGGGATATCCTTCGCAATGATTTATATATTAGGTATGCAGGAGGTAGTGATTGAAGGATCTCCTTTTTCAACTTGGGGCCTGGATTTTGTAAAGTATCAGTTTATCAATGGAATAGGAGATGGAATCCCTGCAGTTTTGTTATGTTTTGCTATTGCTTATTTTACCTTGAGCAAAAGAGAAAGAAGTAAACCAATTCATAAATTGAAATTTACGGAATGCCTTAAAGCCATTGTGATTTTTGCCATTGCTATTTTTACAGAGAGAGCAATTGGATATCATGTTGGGATTATAACAAGTGATATAGCTACATTTCCAGTTCAGTGCTATATATGGACAGGCTTGCTTGGAATACTGATTGGTTACATATATGTTCTTTTATACCCCTTATTTGTTTTTAATAGAAATAAGACATTAAGCTTCATAGTAACTATTGGCTTGAATTGGATGATCTTCAATATCTTCATAGGACTAATAATGAAAGGCACTATGCCTCAGATGGTTTTTAGAAGTGGATTAGATATTGTAATGATGTTTGTGGCTTCAATAGTTGTAGACAAATATATCTTTAAAATACGTTATTGTACAGAATGATTTAAATTGCAATGTGTGCAATAATTTCATTTATATAAATATATGGGATATATATTTTTAGAAGGAGGAGCAATGTATCCAAAATGTATCTTGTTCGATTTGGATGATACTATTATTTCTTTCGAAGGAGTTTCGGAAGTTGCATGGAAGAGATGTTGCTGCTCATTTGTAGAAGCAAATAAAGTACATTTTAATAGTGAAGAATTATTTATAGGACTATAAACAATATTTATGAGTTGTTAGATTGACAGAAGAAAGGAAGGGCAATATGGCTGTTAGGAAGGTGTTTTGGGAAAATCCATACATGACCGAAGTTGAAGCAAAGGTAATGAGTGTTGATGGTAATGTAGTTACTCTTGACCAAACAATAGCATTTGCTTTTTCTGGAGGGCAACAATCCGATTCTGGAACAATAGATGGATTTGAAATTATGGAAGCCAGGAAATATGGGAAAGAAATTTTCTATACACTTGAGCAAAATCATGATTTGAAACAGAATCAAAATGTTATCGTAAAAATTGATTGGGCAAAAAGGTATAAAATAATGCGATTGCACTTTATAGCAGAACTTGTTTTGGAGTTAGTTTATCAGAATTACAACTACCCTGAAAAAATAGGAGCAAACATAACATCAGAAAAGGCAAGAGTAGATTTCTTTTGGAAGGGGAATATATCTGAAATTTTTCCTGAACTTATCA
>JAEYTP010000134.1 GCA_023433945.1 Bacillota bacterium
CCATGGCAATAATGATATTGAAAAATCATTATTGCTCGGGAGGTTTTTTATGCTAATCAATAAGGTTGAAATCTGCGGTGTTAATACATCTAAACTTCCTGTTTTAACTAACGAACAGAAAAAAGAATTATTCGAAAGAATGCATAAGGGTGATAACTCTGCAAGAGATGAGTTTATAAAAGGCAACCTGAGACTTGTTTTAAGCGTGATTCAAAGGTTTAATAACAGGGGAGAATATGTCGATGATTTATTTCAGGTTGGTTGCATTGGTTTAATCAAAGCTATTGATAACTTTGATGTAACTCAGAATGTAAAATTTTCAACATATGCAGTTCCGATGATTATTGGAGAAATAAGACGTTATCTAAGAGATAATAATTCAATTAGAGTGAGCCGTTCTCTTAGAGATATTGCTTATAAAGCCCTTCAAGCAAAGGAAAAATTGACTAGCAAGAACTCAAAGGAACCTACCATAAATGAGCTTGCTGAAGAGCTACAGTTACCTAAGGAAGATATAGTATTTGCTTTAGATGCTATTCAGGATCCAATATCTTTATTTGAATCGGTCTACCACGATGGTGGTGACGCAATATATGTAATGGATCAGGTAAGCGATGAAAAGAATATTGATGAAAATTGGCTTGAGACCATATCTTTAAAAGAAGCAATGAGAAAGTTAAATGATAGAGAAAAGCTCATTCTCAATTTGCGTTTTTTTGAGGGAAGAACTCAAATGGAAGTAGCGGATGAAATAGGTATATCTCAGGCACAGGTGTCAAGACTTGAGAAAACTGCTCTGTTGCATATGAAAAAATATATATAGTTGCCAGCTTTCGACTAAAAATGAGCTTGGAGTAGGTGTAATATACTAATACTATAGTGCTTAATCCGAACATTGCTGATAATCCTGTACAAAAATGCTCTAATCATGTAAAATGTGATTATATTACGTTTTCAGCATGGAAAGGAAGGATTTTGTTATGAAATGTCCTTTTTGCGGGTTTATTGAGGATAAGGTAATTGACTCCAGGCCAACAGATGAAGGTTCGGCTATTCGAAGACGAAGAGAATGCACAAAGTGTACCAGAAGATTTACTACCTATGAGAAGGTTGAAAGTCTACCGCTTATGGTTATAAAAAAGGATAAAACCAGACAACCCTTTGATAGAGAAAAGCTTATGAATGGTTTGTTAAGAGCCTGTGAAAAACGTCCGGTTTCTATTAATGACCTTGAGAAATTGGTAGATGGCATTGAGGCTCAGCTATACAACTCCTTGCAAAGAGAAGTTACTACCGAAGAGATTGGAGAGCTAATTATGCTGAAGCTCAAGAATCTTGATGAGGTTGCTTATGTTAGATTTGCTTCAGTATATAGACAGTTTAAGGATATAAACACCTTTATGGATGAGGTGCGAAAGCTATTGAAAGAGGGCAAAAAAGAGGAATAATTTTGATTAAAGGCAGGCGCTAATTTACCTGCTTTTTTTATTTTTTCAGATTATATTTTAAATACAAAAGTAAGCTTGTTAATACACGCGAAAATTCATGCATCCTTATTTCATTTGACATACATGGAATAATATGGTAATATTCTCTTGTCATTTCTTTTTTTCTACATTTTTATAACTTAATAAGGAGGCCACCATGGTAACCAAAGTCATAAGTTGTACATTGACTGGTATCAATGGCTATATAGTTGAGGTTGAAACCGATATTTCAAATGGAATTCCTACCTTTGAGATTGTTGGCTTAGCTGATACAGCTGTTCGAGAGTCCAGAGAAAGGGTGCGATCTGCCATTAAAAATTCTGGGATTGACTTTCCAGTAAGACGAATTACCACAAATCTTGCACCCGCCTGTCTGAGAAAGGAAGGCTCAGTTCTAGATTTATCAATATCTATCGGAATTTTATCCTGTGTTAACGCAGTTCCACAATGTCTTGATGAATATATGTTCTTAGGAGAGCTTTCATTAGATGGCCATATTAAGCCTGTCAAAGGCATTTTACCCATGGTATGTTGCGCAGCTGAAAATGGAATTAAGTATGTCATTGTACCGGAGTCAAATGCAGGTGAAGCTGCTGTGGTTCAGGATATAAGTGTTATTGCGGTTAATACACTTAGTGAGGTAATGGATCATCTGACTGGTCGTGCTATTATTAAAGCGCATACAGTTAACATTGATGAAATTTTCCACTTTAGGAATACATATAATATAGATTTTTCTGATGTAAAGGGGCAAAAAAGTGTAAAAAGAGCTATGGAAATAGCAGCAAGCGGAGGGCATAACTTATTGATGATAGGTTCTCCCGGCAGTGGTAAAACAATGCTTGCAAAGCGTCTCCCCACGATTTTACCGGATATGACATTTAAAGAAGCTATTGAAATAACAAAAATCCACAGTGTCGCAGGTATCTTACCCCAAAACACTTCACTTCTCACAAGTAGACCTTTCAGAAATCCCCATAATACTATATCATCAATAGGCCTAATTGGAGGTGGTAAACACCCAAAACCAGGAGAGGTAAGCTTGGCTCACTATGGAGTATTATTCTTGGACGAGTTTCCCGAATTTTACAGGGATGCAATTGAGGTACTACGGCAGCCAATTGAGGATGGACAAATAAACATTTCAAGGAATAATTCTACAGTTCAATTCCCATCTAGGACTACGCTTGTGTGTGCAGCTAACCCTTGTAAGTGTGGTTTTTACCTGGAGCAGTCAGGAAAGTGTAGCTGTACTCCCTCCATAGTAAAACAATACCTAAGTAGAATCAGTGGCCCACTGATAGATAGAATTGATATACAGATTGAGGTTCAACCTGTTAGCTTCAGCGAACTAGATGACTTATCAATTGAGGAGTCGTCAG
Source organism: Bacillota bacterium (assembly GCA_023433945.1). GTDB lineage: Bacteria > Bacillota > Clostridia > Acetivibrionales > DSM-1351 > Ruminiclostridium. Next base: position 2,870 of record JAEYTP010000134.1, read on the forward strand.
AGACTATAAGAAATAGAGTAAATAAAGCGAGAGCCATTCAGGTGGAAAGGTATAAGAAGTATGGTATATATTCTAATTCTGAGCTCTCAAACAATATGATCAGGAAGCATTGTGCGTTGGACGCAAAAACTAACCTATTACTTAAGAATGCTTTTGATAAGCTTCACTTGAGTGCTAGGGCACATAGTAAAATACTCAAGGTTGCAAGAACAATTGCGGACATGGAACAAAGCGCAGACATCAAGAGCTACCATGTTGCAGAGGCAATCCATTATAGAGGCCTTGATAGGGTACTAAATTAATAAGAACAGTTTAATTATGGAGGTGATGAGGGTGAATGAATCAGAGGCATGGATATGGATATCTCTTATTTCAGGAATGTCTGTAGCAAAGGTTAACAGGCTTTTGATGAAATACTGCTCAGTGTATACAATAAGTGAACTTAGAGAGTCAGAGCTAAGAGAAAATTTGGAGGAGCAGATATTAACTAATCAAAATATTCGAGACATTTTGGACTCCAAAAATAAAATTAAGGCTCAAGAAATATTTGAGAATCTATATAAAAAGAACATTGGTACCATTAATATTACTGACAATAGATATCCTTATCTGCTGAAGCAGATATATAATCCGCCTATACTTTTGTATTACAGAGGAAATTGCAATTTTGACACTAATTCAATCGCAGTGGTAGGAAGTCGTAGAACTACAAAATACGGTTCGAGCACAGCTAAAAAGATGTGCTACCAACTTGCCTTAAGAGGTATTAACATCATTAGCGGAATGGCTACCGGTATTGACTCATTTGCCCATCAAGGGTGTATTGATGCAAATGGTTTTACAACAGCGGTTCTAGCCTGCGGAGTAGACCATCCTTACCCAGCCTCAAATATAAAGCTATACAATGACATTTTGGAGAATAATGGGCTAATTGTATCAGAATATCCACCTGGTACATTACCATTGAAACATCATTTTCCTTTGAGGAATAGAATAATCAGCGGTCTATCACAAGGAGTACTTGTAGTTGAAGCAGCCAAGAAAAGCGGGTCACTTATTACAGCCACTTATGCATTAGAGCAAGGTCGCGAGGTTTTTGCTGTGCCGGGAAATATTGATGCTGTATTAAGCGAAGGTACAAATCAATTGATACGAGATGGTGCAAAAATGGTTTCAGGCATTGATGACATTATAAATGAATTGAGCATATGCGATATAAGTAAGAAGACTATTAAAGGCGAAAATGAACATGCGTATCAAAATAATAAAGAGGTAGAGCAAAAACTTTTTAAGCTGTTCAGGGGTCTGAGTACAAATGAAATTAGAGTTGTAAAAAACATTATTTGCGGTTTTAATACGCTGGACGAAATTATAGAAAAAAGTTCTCTTTCAGCACAAGAAGTAATCATGCTTTTATTTATGCTCGAAATGAAAGGAGTTGTGGAGAAAGAAGCGGGTAATAATTATAAAATATTAAATTCAGCCGTATAATTTCATAAATTTTCAGTGCATAATTTAAGTTAATTTATATAGAATTACTAATGAATGGTTGACAGATTATAAAAAGCAGTTTACATTAATAGTTGTTTGAGTAATGAATTTTGAAATTAATGGATGTATATATCTACTTGGAGGAATGAAATGGCTGATTATTTAGTTATCGTGGAGTCACCTGGTAAAGTTAAGTCAATCGGAAAGTTTTTGGGTAAATCTTATAAGGTTGAAGCATCTGTAGGGCATGTTAGAGATTTGCCTAAAAGTCAAATGGGGGTTGATATTGATAATAACTTTGAGCCTAAGTATATTACTATAAGAGGCAAGGGTGATGTCATTTCTAAGCTCAAAAAAGAAGCAAAATCCGCAAAAAAAGTATTTCTTGCAACTGACCCTGACCGTGAGGGTGAAGCAATATCTTGGCATTTAGCAAATCTTTTAAATATAGACGAAAAAGATAAATGCAGAGTATCGTTTAATGAGATCACGCAAAACGCTGTTAAATCAGCTATAAAGCAACCCAGAAAGATTGATATGGATTTGGTGGATGCTCAGCAAGCAAGAAGAGTTTTGGATAGAATAGTAGGTTATAAGATAAGCCCTTTACTTTGGAAAAAGGTAAAAAAGGGACTTAGTGCAGGACGTGTTCAGTCAGTAACAACAAAGCTTATATGTGATAGAGAGCAGGAAATAGAGAGCTTTGTTACAGAAGAATATTGGTCTTTAATCTCACTGCTATTAAAACCAAAGACTACTCCGCAATTTGATGCAAAGTTTTACGGAAGTCTAAGTGAAAAGATAGAGCTCACTAATGAAGAGCAGGTTAATAAAATAATTAAAGATATTGAAAATAAACAATATGTAGTTAAAAAGGTTAAAGAACAAGAAAAGAAAAAAGCACCTGCAGCACCCTTTATCACTAGTACATTGCAGCAGGAAGCTGCCAGAAAGCTTGGGTTTACGACAAAAAGAACAATGATGGTGGCACAACAGCTATATGAAGGTATAGATATCAAGGGTCATGGAGCAGTGGGTCTCATTACATATATGAGAACCGATTCAACAAGAATTTCAAATGAAGCGCAGGGTGAAGCGAGAGCATTTATAGAAACAAAGTACGGCAAGGCGTACTACCCTGAAAATGCAAGAGTATTCAAAAACAAATCAGCTTCTCAGGATGCTCATGAAGCAATAAGGCCAACTTATATCAATGCAGATATGGCTCCCGAAGTGATAAAGGATTCTCTTAATACCGAGCAGTTCAAACTTTATAAATTGATTTGGGATAGATTTATAGCTAGCCAAATGTCTGCCGCTGTTTATGATACTGTGAGTGCAGATATTACTGTTGCTGATTATTTATTTAAGGCAAATGGTTCAAAGGTGAAGTTTGCTGGGTTTATGGTGCTTTACACAGAAGGTAAGGACGATGAAAGTGAAGATGCTGAAAACAATCTTCCTCAATTAGTTGAAGGGGATGTTTTGGAGTTAAAGAAGAACACTCCAAAGCAGCATTTTACTCAGCCTCCTGCCAGATATACAGAAGCAACCTTAGTCAGAACGCTAGAGGAAAAGGGGATAGGAAGACCGAGCACATATGCTCCTACTATTACTACAATACTTTCAAGAGGATATGCTGTTAAAGAAAAGAAGTTCCTTATGCCCACTGAATTAGGCAAAATCGTAAATGAGATAATGAAAAATCATTTCAAGGACATAGTGGATGTAGAGTTTACTGCTAACATGGAAAGTCAGCTTGATAATGTTGAAGAGGGTGAAAAAGCATGGAAGCAGGTCATGAAGGACTTCTATGAGCCTTTTGCAAAGGTACTAAAGGAGGCTGAAGAAAGCATAGGTGATGTTGAAGTTCCTGATGAGGTATCTGACATCATATGCGAAAAATGTGGAAGAAATATGGTCTATAAGCATGGTAGATTTGGGAAATTCCTTGCATGCCCAGGCTTCCCTGATTGTAGGAATACAAAGGCCATTGTAGAGGAAACAGGAGTTAACTGTCCTCTTTGCGGTGGAAAAGTATTAATAAAAAAGACTAAGAAGGGTAAAAAATATATTGGGTGTGAAAATAATCCTGATTGTTCTTTCATGAGCTGGGATATGCCAAGTAATGAAACATGCACCAAGTGTGGTAGTTTTATGTTGAAAAAATTCTTTGGTAAAAAGATGATTTTGAAGTGCAGCAACGAGAATTGTGAAACAAACAAGGAGACTCTAGAGAAGGCAAGCAAAGGTACTGAACCGAAAGATACAAACAAGGTATCGGAATCAAAAAAGACAAGCAAAGAATCGGCTACGAAAAAGTCAAGCAAGGTATCGGTCGCAAAAAAGACAAGCAAAGAATCGGCTGTGAAAAAGACAAGCAAGGTATCGGAATCAAAAAAGACAAGCAAAGAATCGGCTGCGAAAAAGACAAGCAAAGATACACAAGTAAAAAAGACAATCAAAGATACACAAGCAAAAAAGACAAGCAAAGTAACACAGTAAAAGAATAGAAAATAACAAACTGAACAAAAGCAGTTATTATGAAAGGATAGCTAATTAATACATGTCAAATACCATTAATGTAATTGGTGCAGGGCTTGCAGGATGTGAGGCTGCATATCAGATAGCAAAAAGGGGTATATCAGTTAAATTATATGAAATGAAACCCCAAAAGCATTCTCCTGCACATCATTTAGATAGTTATGCAGAGTTGGTATGCAGTAATTCTCTCAGGTCTGATCAGATTGAGAATGCTGTGGGGCTTTTAAAGGAAGAGTTAAGGACAATGGATTCACTTATTCTTAGAGCAGCAGATGCAACAAGAGTCCCTGCGGGTGGAGCATTAGCCGTTGATAGAGAAGGCTTCTCTCAATATGTTACTAACGCAATAAGCCAGATTGATAACATTGAGGTAATTCACCAGGAACTAAGTGAAATTCCCGATAATAATATAACTATTATTGCCACTGGACCGCTAACTTCACAACCTATGTTTGAATTTATTGAAAAGCTTACTGGCGAAAAACACCTACATTTTTTTGATGCAGCTGCACCTATAGTGACCTATGAGTCCATAAATATGGACAAGGCTTTTAGAGCTGCTAGGTATGGTAAAGGCAGTGATGATTATATTAATTGCCCAATGAATAAAGAGGAATATGAGATTTTTTACAATGCCCTAGTATCGGCCGAATCAGCTGATGTTAAAGACTTTGAAAAGAATATGGTATTTGAAGGCTGCATGCCTATAGAAAGTATGGCACAGAGGGGAAAGGATACTATGCGTTACGGCCCTCTAAAGCCAGTGGGATTAGTGGATGATAGAACAGGTATAAGACCTTATGCAGTAGTTCAACTCAGACAGGACAATAAGGCAGGGAGCCTGTATAATATTGTAGGTTTTCAGACCCATCTTAAGTGGCCAGAGCAGAAGAGGGTTTTCAGACTAATTCCTGGGCTGGAAAACGCTGAGTTTGTTAGATATGGGGTAATGCATAGAAATACTTTTATAGATTCACCAAGGCTTCTGGATAGTACGTATAGAATGTTAAATAATATAAATATTTATTTTGCAGGCCAAATTACTGGTGTAGAAGGATATATTGAATCAGCGGCCTCTGGCTTTGTAGCAGGTGTAAATGCTGCCATGCAGTGTTTAGAAAGAGAATTAATAAAGTTTCCTTCAAATACTTCTATAGGAGCATTGTGTAATTATATTAGTGATTCGTCTGTCAAAAATTTTCAGCCCATGAATGTGAACTTTGGAATTTTTACTGGGATTGATACTGCAATTAGAGATAAGAAGAAAAGAAACTCAGAAGCTGCCCAGAGATCTCTTGATATTATCAGAGATATGTATAAAGAGTTCATATAAAGATAGATAAAATCAATATCAAAAAATATATAAAGTAGAAAAAGATGTAAGAATAGTTAAACTATGAATGATACTGTAATACTATATTATGGTGCTGTAGTCCCTAAAAAAACAATAAATATACATTTTATTGTTTTTTGTTTTTTTTTATGTTAGAATTTAGCTGTAATATGTCATTTTTATTACATAACAGTATTGTTAGCACCAGGAGGTGTTTATATTGATTGATAAGCTTTTATCTAACACAAATGTAATTCAAAAATCTTTAGATGCCGCATGGTCAAGAAATGAGATTATATCTCAGAATATTGCTAATGTAGATACACCTGGTTATAAGCGCAAAGACGTTGCTTTTGAGGAATACCTTATTAATTCAAAGAAAAGGATTACAGGTAATAGAACAGATGTTAGACATATACCTATAAGTCCGTCCGATATAGATAGTGTTGAGCCTACGGTAACTCAAGATTATTCAAAACTAAGTATGCGTATTGATGGCAATAATGTCGATATAGATACTGAGATGGCTGATTTAGCAAAGAATTCTATTAAGTTTAATGCACTGACTCAGATGCTTAATGGTAGCTTTAGCAAAATTAAGAGTGTTATCAGCGAGGGGAGGAAGTAATTTATGGGATTTTTTAAAGCACTTGATGTTGGCGCGTCAGGACTCACTGCACAAAGACTTAGAATGGACACTATTTCGCAGAATATTGCAAACGTGAACACTACAAGGACTGAGAATGGTACTCCTTATAGGCGAAAGGATGTTGTTTTTCAAGAAAGAAAAAATACAGATTCTTTTTCTACATATTTATCAAATGCAAGTGGTAGTATTGACGGCGGAAATGGTGTCAGAGTTACAAAAATAGTTGAAGATACCTCTGAGTTCAAAAAAGTATATGATCCTGGCCACCCTGACGCAGACAAAGATGGCTATGTTAGTATGCCAAATGTAGATGTGATTACTGAAATGGTTAACATGATATCTGCAACAAGATCATATGAAGCAAATGTTACCTCTATAAATGCTACAAAGTCTATGGCAATGAAAGCATTAGAGATTGGTAGATAAAGTTTATTAGGAGAATGTATATATGGGTATTGATTCTTTATCTGGCATTGGAACACTTATACCAACAAATATAGGTCTCAAGAGTATTGAAGAGACTGAAAGTATTCCCACGGTTTCTTTTGGGGAGTATCTTAACTCGGCATTGGGGAAGGTATCTGATATGGAAGAGGTTGCCAACCAGTTAAAAAACGATTTTGCAATGGGTAAGACTGACAACATTAGTGATGTTCTTATTGCATCCGAAAAGTCTACTATAGCATTGCAGTTTACTATGCAAATTAGAAATAAACTATTGGATGCTTACACTGAAATTATGAGAATGCAAATATAATTTATTTACATAACCAAAGATAATATGGCGTATGAGGTGATATAATTGCCTGAATTATTTAAGAAAATGTTTAAATCTCTTACTGACTTTTGGAAGGGATTGGATAAATCGCAGAGAGTTAGAATATACATAACAGCAGCATTGGTTGCAATTTTTGTCGGAGTAGGGTTGTTCTTGATTACAAGGCCTTCATATACTACTGTAATTAATGATGCTAGTGATCAAGATATTGCAGAAATGCAAAAAGTACTTACTGAGAAGGGAATTAGCTATAAGCTTACCGACAATAAAAGAGGGATAATTGTAAACGTTCAGGATAGTGATCAAGCTCACTTTGAGCTGGTTTCAGCAGGATATCCTAAAAATGGGCTTACCTTTGCTGATGCCTTAAGCAATATCAAAATTAATACTACTGAAAGTGATAAAAAGCACATTTGGCAGCAGCTAGATGAATCAGATATAGCTAGACAGCTTAAGTTATTTAAAAATGTTAAGGATGCAAGTGTTACAATAACAAAGCCTGAAAAAACATTATTTATTGATGATACCAACTCAGGTGAGGTTAAGGCAGCAGTGACCATAATACCAAATGGTGAGATAGCCCCTGCATTGGCTCAAAGTATTGTCAAGACAGTTGCTAGTAGTGTAGAAGGCCTTGATCCCAAAAATGTTACTGTTGTTGATGAAGAAGGTAACATTCTAAACAGTGAATCTTCTGATACAGCTATTGAGAAGACTTCTACACAATACGAGATGAAGCAAAGGGTTAAAAATGACCTCGAAAAGAATGTACGATCAATATTGAATGGAAGATTTGATAGTTTTGACTCGGCTAGTGTAGTTGTTAATCCTATACTAGATTTTGATACCTTAAAGGAGGTATCAAAAGAGATTTCAAATCCTGAAGGAATGGATACTGGGGCAATTGTCAGTAGGCAAGAAGAGAAAGAGGATTTGAAAAACGCAGATAGCGGCTCAGTTGCAGGTATGGAGTCAAATCCAGGCACAACACCATCTTATCCTATGGGATCTACCGATGCTAGTTCTTATAAAAAATCAAATATTACTGAAAACTGGGCATATAACGAATCAAATAAAGAAATCGAAAAGTCCTTAGGAGAAGTTGTTCCTGAGAGAACAACGGCGGCGATAACTTTGCTGTACGGCAGCAGGGTCGCTGATGATTCTAAACTTACTACTGAGCTTATAGAACAGGTACAGGACTTGGTTAGCAAAGCAACTGGAATTCCTGTTGCAAATGTTAGTGTAACTAAGCTAAAGGTAGTACCTCCTGAAACTATTACACCATCAACAAGTGAAACTATAAAGGCACTAGTAGACCAATATGGGTTGTTGGCTCTTCTGTTTATAATGTTTGTTGTTTTGATCATTATAGCTTTCCCAAGAAGGAAAAAAGAAAAGTTAGTTCCTGCATTTGCTGCATCGGGAGTTGATATTGAAAGCAAGTATATAATACCTGAAATGAAACAGGAAACTATACCAGAAATAAATATTGAGGAGAGATCGGAAGTTAAAAAACAACTAGAGAAATTTGTTAAACAAAAGCCAGATGCAGTTGCTCAATTGCTCAGAAATTGGTTGACGGATGACTATGAATGATAGCTATATTTATGAATAGTCATTTTAGTACCGCAGGTTTTTACTATCTCTATTAAGAATTTTTTTAATAGATATATGATATTAAATAGATTATTTTTGTGGGGTGGGTAGATTGGTAAGAGCAGCAACAAAAAGTGACTATAGCGGAAGAGAAAAAGCTGCAATGCTGCTGATATCTTTGGGACCTGAAAAGTCTGCAGAAATATTTAAGCATCTAAAAGAAGAAGAAATTGAACAGCTAACGCTTGAGATTGCTAATATACGTTCAGTTACTCCTGATGAAAAGGAAAGAGTTTTAGAGGAATTTTATCAGATTTGTCTTGCTCAGGAATATATAGCAGAAGGCGGTATTAATTACGCCAGAGACATTTTGGAGAAGGCGTTAGGAACACAAAAGGCAGTAGATATCATTAATAAGTTAACAGTATCTCTACAGGTACGCCCTTTTGACTTTGTCAGAAAGACCGATCCATCACAGTTACTAAATTTTATACAGGGAGAGCATCCACAGACGATAGCTCTAATTTTGGCGTATCTTAAGCCGCATCAGGCATCCATAGTGCTTGCCGCTTTACCCCAGGATAAGCAGGCGGACGTTGCTCGAAGAATTGCAACTATGGATAGAACATCGCCAGATGTTATTAAAGAGGTAGAGAGAATACTTGAAAAGAAATTATCCTCTCTTGTTACAGAAGATTACACAGCTGCAGGCGGAGTTCAATCTATTGTCGACATACTTAATTCAGTTGACAGAGGTACCGAGCGCTATATCATGGAAACACTTGAGGTTGAGGATACTGAACTCGCAGAAGAGATTAGAAAGAGAATGTTCGTATTTGAAGATATCCTTACATTGGATGGCAGATCCATTCAGAGGTTCTTACGTGAAGTTGATAACAATCAACTCGCTATTGCATTGAAGGGTGCTACCGAAGAGGTACAGAAACTTATATTTGGCAATATGTCTAAGCGTTTGAGCGAAATGATTAGAGAAGACCTCGAGTTCATGGGACCTGTAAGATTGAAGGATGTTGAAGAAGCTCAACAAAAAATTGTTAATATTATTCGTAAGCTTGAAGACGCTGGTGAAATTGTTATTTCAAGGGGCGGAGGGGATGAGATAATTGTCTAGTAAGATATATAAAAACAGTCAGATTAATGTAGGACTACCTCTTCAAATCAAACCTCCTAACTTTTACCCAAATATTAAGCAAGTAACTTTGAAGACAGAGGAAGAGATAAAAAAGGAAGACCCAAAAGACTATGATGCCCTTGGCGTTGAGATTATTATAAATGCAAAAAAAGAGGCAGAGCTTATTCTAAAGGAAGCAGAGCTTCAGGCACAGGAATTTTTAGAAAAACAAAGGGCTGAAGTAGAGCTGTTGAGCAATCAAGCTTACCAACAAGCTAGAGAAGAAGGCTTCAATGCTGGGCAGCTAGAAGCACAGTCTCAATATGCACAATTGCTTGAGGAAGCAGAAAATATAAAACAACAAGCAGCACAAGACTACAGCAGTATTCTTGATTCTCTTGAAGAAGATGCCGTCGATACTATTCTTTGCATTGCAAAAAAGGTTATTAGCCAAGAGCTTCATACCAATAAAGAGAATATGCTTCTTCTGGTAAAGGATGCGTTTTTAAAGTGCTCCAAGGACAGAAAAGCTGTGCTTAGACTCTCCCCATGTGACTATGAATTTGTGTCAGATAATTTAGAACGTCTTGACCAGCTCATAGAGCGCTCAGATCCAATTGAACTGAAAAAGGATATTTCATTAAAAGAAGGAGGCTGTATTATTGAGACTCCTTTTGGGAGCATTGATGCGAGTGCAACCACCAAATTTGATAAAATTGAGCAGGATTTTAAATCTATTCTTATGGAAAATATGAGAAGCACTGAGTGATAAAAAATAATAAAAAGTCATTTAAAGGTATGCTTTGGCGTACCTTTATTGGTATAGTCAGCAATGGTGCAACAAGCAATATATTTGTTTAGAAATGGATAATGTGAAGGGGAGACTGCTTTATGGTTGCTATTAACCTTGAAAAATATAAGCACCAGCTTGATATAAAAGACTATATAGATTATATAGGTAAGGTATCTAAGGTAGTAGGTCTTACCATTGAATCTGAAGGTCCGCAAACAAATATTGGTGATCTATGCAAGATCCGAATCGCCGGAGGGAAGAGTCTACCAGCTGAAGTAGTAGGGTTTAAGGATGAAAAGGTACTCTTAATGCCTCTTGGAGAAATGCACGGTATTGGACCTGGTAATATTGTAACTTCTAATGGTGAAGTTCTGAAAGTGGGGATTGGGCCACAGCTAATTGGAAGAGTATTGGATGGACTAGGTAACCCTATGGACGGTCTAGGACCGCTTAATGTTAAGCAGTACTATCCTTCTACTTGCCCGCCACCCAATCCAATGTTAAGAAAGAGGATCAGTGAACCATTGCCACTTGGAGTACGAGCTATTGATGGATTGCTTACAATAGGTAAGGGTCAAAGAGTGGGTATATTTGCGGGCAGCGGTGTTGGTAAAAGTACTTTGATGGGTATGATTGCAAGAAACACAAAGGCTGATATAAACGTAATTGCTCTTATTGGAGAGCGCGGTAGAGAAGTTAAGGAATTTTTAGAAAGAGACCTTACAGAGGAAGGTTTGAAGAGATCTGTTGTAGTTGTTGCAACATCTGATCAGCCCGCTTTGGTAAGGCTTAAAGGGGCAATGGTGGCAACTGCTATTGCAGAATACTTTAGAGACGAGGGTAATGATGTTCTTTTACTTATGGATTCTCTGACCAGATATGCTATGGCTCAAAGAGAGGTGGGACTTGCTATAGGGGAACCTCCCGTTTCAAGAGGATATACTCCATCAGTATTTTCTGTTTTCCCCAAATTACTTGAACGTGCCGGTACAAATGATAAGGGTTCAATCACCGGACTCTACACAGTGCTAGTGGATGGTGATGATCTAACAGAGCCTGTTACCGATACTGCGAGAGGTATTCTTGATGGGCATATTGTTTTGTCGCGAGCAATGGCTAATAAAAATCATTATCCTGCTATCGATGTTCTCGCCAGTGTTAGCAGAGTTATGAGTGATATTGTTGAGAATGATCATAAAAAAATGGCTGCGGAGATAAAAAAGACTATGGCCGTCCATAGAGACGCTGAGGATTTGATTAATATAGGTGCATATGTCAAGGGTAGTAATGACAAAATCGACTATGCTATTGATTGCATAGATGATATTACTTCTTTTCTACAGCAAGAAACAGATCTAAAGGTTACATATGATGAAATGAAGGGGCATTTGTTTAGTTTACTGAAATAAGGATGGTATGTTATGCAAAAATTTGTTTTTAAACTTGAGTCTGTACTTAACTTAAAAAAACAGATTGAAGACAATGCGAAAAATAATTTAGCTAAGTCATCTAGGATATTAGAACTAGAAAAGGGTGTTTTAGTTGAGTTGAATCAGCAAAAAGATACCTATTTAAGTAAAATGTCTGAAGACATGGAAGTCGGAGTTCCAGTATACAGACTTAGGGGGTATAATGACTATTTTTCTGGAGCAAAGGTAAGGATTGCTAATCAAAAAGATATTGTAAACAATGCTCAAAGAATTGTCGATATAAATAGAGAAGAACTTGTAAAGGCTGTTCAAGAAAAGAAGATATTAGTAAAATTAAGAGAAAAAAAGATGGAAGCATATAAAATAGAAGCACTAAAAGATGAACAAAAGTCTATTGATGAGTTGAACAGCTACAAATTCAGAGAAGACCCGGGAGAAAAAGATGGCTGATAGAAACAAACCCAAAAACCAAGATATTAAAGATAAAGCGGACAATAAGGCAGCTGATGTTAAAAATCCGGAAGTAAAAACTGTGGATCAAAAGCTTGCCGAACAAGCTGAAAGCAAAAATGGAGTACTTTTTTATATACTGACAGTACTGGCGGCTTTTCTTATTGTAGTGTTAATACTAGGCGGAACACTTTTTTTTGTAGTAAAAAATAATGTTAATGGTATAGCAGAGAACATGAGATCTGATATTGAAAAAATACCTTTAATTAACATGGCCCTTCCAGAAATACCTGATCCTGAAGATGAAGTAAATATGACAGAAGAAATGGTGAGAAGTAAGTATACGGAATTAAAGGAGCAAAATAAGCAGCTTCAAGAAAGGGTAATCAGTCTTACTGCTCAAGTAGATGATATTAATAACAAAATAACTGCAAGTGATACAAATACTGAGCTTTTAAAGCAACAAAAAGCTGCATTAGAATCAGAAAAGGCGAAGCTAACGTCTGACTACGATAGTCTTAAAAAACAATTTGATGAAATGTCAAAAACGGTAGCACAGGGTGATAAGGAGTCTTTTAAGAATTATTTTGAGAAGGTGGACCCTCAAACTGCACAGAAGGTTTACGAGGAAATTATTAAAGAGAAGAAGATAAGTGATGAAGCAAAAAAATACACCTCAATTTTTGAAACTATGGATGCATCGGCGTCTGCCCCTATACTTGAACAAATGGGTACAGCTAAAATGAAGCTGATTGTTGAAATAATGAAAAACCTCAAAAAGGAAACTTCAGCAGATATACTTGCTAATATGTCCACCACATTTGCTGCAAAGGTTTCAGAGCAACTTGCAAAAGAGTTTAATCTCATAAACGGTGATTAGTTCAAAATAGTACAACTATTTTGCTAATATATAAACATTAGATAAAAGGAGGTGAAATAATGATATTACTAAGTAATCAGATGGTGGCTGCAAATGGTGTTATGAATAATGAGACAAACCTTTTTAACCTAAAGTCAAAAAATGTTGACTCAGCTAAGAGCACTTCCGGTTTTTCAGATATATTTAATAGTGCAGTTAACAATTCTAGAAAGTTGTCTGCAAGGAATAATCAAGATAATACTCAAGCTCAAAGCAATCCTAACATTAAGTCCTTTAGGGAGGCACAGAGCCTTAAAAGCAATATGGTTGAATCAGATAAGAACATTCAAACGCAGAATGCTAAGACACTAGCGCAAATATCCGATGAACAGAAGGATGATAGTACACAAAGTGACAACTCAAATCAGATGATTTCAGTTATGGCACAGATGATGGGTATTAAGCCAGAAGAGCTGATTAAGATAGCTGAAAGTATAGGATATAGTCAGCAAGATCTTCAAAACGGTGAAAATGTACAACAGTTCATAAGTCAACTGTCAAATATACTTTCACTCTCAGATGATCAGGCAGCTATGCTAGAACAGATCACTACAAAAGTTTTAGCTGTTGTCAATGAGAAATCCGAGCAATCAGATGCTATCAACGAAAACTCAGCACCCAAAGTTTCCTCAAGAGACGCTGATTTAGTTTTAAAGGACACTAATGAATTAGCCGAGTTAACAAAGCTGGGACAACAGATTAAGAGTAAGCTAAATGAGTTGATTGATTTAAGTGAAGCAGCTCCAAGGGTAATAGAAGGTGAAATTAACAAGGTTATGGAGCACTTGAAGTCACAAGCGGAAACCAGGCTTACTACCTCACAAGTGTCTCAGACAGCAGAAAAAAGTAACATTGATGTTAATGCTTTAGATACTGCTCAAAAGGTGGACGGTGCCAATAATTCAGTTTCAAAGGACGATACTGCCAGATCTGATGAGCAAAAGTCGGATGACAAGTCTGAAAATACTGAACAAGCTGTTAAAGGAGAAGCTGCTACCGTTAAAACACAGGCTTCCCCAGTGGAACAAAAGTCAGATTTCAATCAGCATATAAACAGTCAAGTTGGAAAGATTAATGCAGATCAAAATCTGTCAGGTACAAAGAGTATAACGTCAGATAAGGGATCTAGCCAGCATATTAAGCCTTCAGAAATTGTTAGTCAGGTAATAAATAGGGCAAAGGTAGTTGTTGGACTTGATAAGTCTGAGATGGTAATTGATCTGAAGCCTGATCATCTTGGAAAGCTTTCTTTAAAGATTGTGACCGAACAGGGAATTATTGCTGCAAAGTTTATGGCTGAAAGTCAACAGGTCAAAGAGGTTCTTGAATCAAACATGCAGCTTCTAAAAGACTCTTTGCAAAAACAAGGCATCAGTATTGAAGGTGTTAGTGTACAGGTTGCTGACAGAGACAAGAACAGTTATGACCAGCAAAGAAGCTTTGAAGGTAGCAAAAGCGAAAAGAGTAACAAGAGCATTTCGCAAGTTTCGGACAGCAGCATACAAAAGGCATCAGGTGGATTGTATGTATCAAGCAATATTTTAGATGTACTACCTGAAAGACTTGCTCAATACTCATATGAGTCTAGTAGTATAAATATGATGGCGTAAGAAAATTATAAGGTAAAAAAATTAGGAGGTGAAGATTTGTCAACAAGTGGAATTTCTAATAATACAATTGAGCAAATAATTCAGAATACAAGTGAAAATGCCTCTAAACGCAACACTAATGGAGAGTTAGGCAAGAATGATTTTCTTAATCTGCTAGTTACACAGCTAAGATACCAGGATCCATTAAACCCTACTGATGACAAGGAGTTCATTGCTCAGATGGCACAGTTCAGCTCTTTGGAACAGATGCAGAATATGTCAAGTACACTAACAAATTCTCAAGCATTCTCTATGATAGGTAAAAGAGTCACTGCTACAATTACTGATTCATCTAATAGTGAATTAAAGACTGTTGTAGGAGAGGTATCAACTGTCAAAGTATCCAACGGTAAAACATATGTTGTAATAAACGGACAGGATATTGAAGCGGACAAGGTGACGCAGGTGGACCAGAGCATTTATAGCAACAATTCTAACCTGTCGGCTTATACCAATCTTATTGGCTATCGAGTTAAGGGTGCTACTTATGATTCTAGTTCAGGCGATGTAGTGTATGTAAGCGGTGATGTTAGCGAAATACAAAAGGGTCTATATGAAGACTACGCTGTAATGGATAATGTTAGTGTTACAATTTCCGAGATTAATAATGGTGTTACAAGTACAGATGCTAATTACATTGAAAATTATCTTAAAGATAATGAAGGAAAGTCTGTTTCATTGATTATTAAGGATGAAGCATCTGGCATGAGAGCTCCTATTACGGGAACATTAGATAGCTACAAGATTGAGAATGGTAAAGTTACAGCAGTCATTAGTAAGGCACTTATTCCAGTTGATAGTGTTGCTAATATTAAAGAGAAACCGGAATAAAGGAGTGAGGAAATGGTTATAAATAATAACTTTTCAAACAGAATATCCAATCCTTCTCTAGTACAGCCAGTTAAGCAACAGACCAACAACGGTAGCGTAAGATCTTCTAGCGAAATCCAATCCTTTGAAAGTGTACTCCAACAGGCAGTGGGTAAGAATTCTGGAGTTAAATTTTCAAAGCATGCGGAAATGAGAATGCAGGCTAGAAATATTAATCTGACACAGATGCAGAAAGCCAAGATTGATAGTGCTGTGAACAAGGCAGAGCAGAAGGGTGTCAAGGATTCTT
Source organism: Bacillota bacterium (assembly GCA_023433945.1). Lineage (GTDB taxonomy): Bacteria > Bacillota > Clostridia > Acetivibrionales > DSM-1351 > Ruminiclostridium. The sequence continues at coordinate 18,757 of JAEYTP010000134.1, forward strand.
TGGTTATTCTGGACAACATGGCTTTTGTTGTAAATGTAAATAGCAAGACCGTAATTACTGCAGTAAATAATAATGAGCTAAAAGACAATGTTTTTAGCAATATTGATGGTGCAGTATTCGCCTGATTGAGTGTTATCTCAGAGGCAAAATCAGCCGGACCCTTACGGGAAGCTGAATAGTTCCTGAACGACGGAGGGAACTTGAATAGTAAAGCATAATATAGGGGGTCAATCATTATGATGAGATCAATGTTTTCTGGTGTTTCTGGGTTAAGAGCACACCAGACAAAAATGGACGTTATAGGTAATAACGTTGCAAATGTTAATACAGTGGGATTTAAATCGGGTAGAGTAACTTTTCAGGAAGTTTTCAATCAAACCTTAAGAGGAGCAGGTGCTCCTGATGCCGCACTCGGAAGAGGCGGATCTAATCCAATGCAGGTAGGTCTCGGTATTGGCGTTGGCGCGATCGACACAATTATGACAAGAGGTAGCTTGCAGAGGACGGACAATCCAACTGACCTTTCAATAGAAGGTGAAGGCTTCTTTATTGTTAAAGGTTCAAATGCCGATACCTACAAATTTACCAGAGCTGGTAACTTTGGAATAGACAAGCTTGGTAATCTTGTAACTGGCAGTGGTATGAATGTATATGGTTGGCAGCAGTACACCACTGCTTCAGATGGTACAGTGGCATTTGATACTGAGAAGGCTGTTGAACCAATTAATCTGTACTCAGACGATTATAATAAGAATAAGAGAATTATATCAGCACAAGCAACTGAAAATGCTGTGCTTGCAGGAAACCTTAACTCTGCTGAGGAAGCCGTAGCATCAGGAACTACTCCATTCCCAACCCAGTTCTCAGTACCAATGAAGGTTTATGATAGTCTGGGTAACAGCTATGATTTATCAGTAAACTTCACAAAAACAGAAATTACTACTACAGCCCCAATAACCACACAGTGGACCTATAGTATTACATCTAAAGATGGTATAGATATAACTGCACCTGATTCAACCATTATGTTTGATTCAAAAGGTGCGATTATTGCAGGAGATACTGGTTCACCAGATAAAACAAAGATAACTCTAACTCCTCAAGGTAATGGAGCAGATGCTTTTGATATTACATTAGATTTTTCCAAAATGACAATGTTTGCGGCTGATAGCTCCGTTAAACCAACAAATGTAGATGGCTATCCGACAGGTAATCTGGTTACATTCAATATTGGGTCTGATGGTATACTGACTGGTATATATAGTAACGGACAACAGCAGCCTCTAGGTTTGGTAGCACTTGCAAGCTTTGACAACCCTGCTGGTCTTCAGAAGGTTGGAGACAATCTCTTTATACCAACAACAAACTCAGGCAGCTTTGCAAAAGGGCTTAAGGCTGGATCTGAGGGGGTAGGAACATTAAATCCTGGTACATTAGAAATGTCTAATGTTGACCTTTCTAGAGAATTTACAGATATGATTGTCACACAGAGAGGCTTCCAAGCAAACAGCAGAATTATTACAACTTCGGACGAAATGTTACAGGAACTTGTAAACCTCAAGAGATAAGATTTGTACGATAACAATGTTTAATTGCAGTTAGGGCTAAATGCCCTAACTGCGAATAAGCACTTATTGTAAATTTTATATTGTTTTTTTGGAGTAAACATATTATGATTAAACTAACGAGACTAAACAAAACGCAATTTACGTTAAATTGTGAGTTGATTGAGACAATTGAATCCACACCTGACAGTGTTATTACTCTAACAAATGGCAAGAAATATGTCGTATTAGAAGAAGTTGATGATATTATTGAGAAAATAATTTCATTTAAAAAGCAGTTGTTTAGTATTTATAATACATATACAAAAGAATAAATAGGGGGGGCAAGAAAATTGGAGGGAAAAGGTAGTTATTTTATATTATTAGTAATAGTAGCCTTCTTGTCTATAACGCTTGCTTTTCTTGCGATAGCCTTTTTCTTTTTTGGCAGAGGTGGGGATACTGAGCCAGAGAACAAGACAGTTGCTATGGAAACAACAAAGGCACCTACTGCTGATGACCTAGCAATTAAGGTGATCTGTGAGAAGCAGAATTTCAATCTCAAGAAGAACAGTGATAAAGAAATAGCAGTTATAGTTTTAAGTGTATCAATGAAGCATTTTAAGACGGTGGATGACCTCAAGGAAGAAGAGGTTACTGCCAAGATAGATTTTTATTCACAGGAAATTAATTCTGCACTTATTACATATTTTCAGGGGCTAACGCTTGAAGACGTTAGTAAAAAAGAAACTAAAATAAAGGCTGAAGAGGAACTAACTCAAAAAATTAATGAAATATTGGCTAATGGTGATAGTAAAGCCAGCCCAATTGTTTATTCAATAATATGTAATTATTGGTTTTATCAATAAGGGGGTGTAAGAGCTGTGGGAGACATTCTGTCCCAAAATGAAATAGACGAATTATTAAAGGCTCTTACTGCCGGAGATATAGACGTTCAACAGATACAATCCAATAAAAAAGAAAAGAAAATCAAGTTGCATGATTTTAAAAAGCCTCCAAAGTTCGCAAATGATCATAAGCGTACTTTGCAGTTTATAAATGAAAACTATGCAAGACTTGTTCAGTCATTTTTGTCGGGTTACCTTAGAACCTTGGTTCAAGTTGATGTAATGTCAGTAGATGCTCTGCAATATAGTGAATTCAGCAATTCGCTTGCAAATCCTGTAGTATTAGGAATTGTAGACTTCCATCCATTGACAGGGTCTATTATTTTTGAAATGGATCCAAGTATTGCGTATGCATTAATAGACAGGATTTTAGGAGGAAGAGGGGCGTCAATGGACAAGGTTCGCTCCTTCACTGAAATTGAGATAGCTATTATAGAGAGAGTTATAATTCAGGTGCTTAACCTTATGAAAGAACCTTGGGAAAGTATAATAGCTATAAGACCAAGGCTTGAAAAGATAGAAACTAACGCACAGTTTGCTCAGATTATACATCCAAATGAAATGGTAGCACTTATTACGCTCAATGTTATCATTGGAGAAGTTAAGGGCATGATTAATATTTGTATCCCTCATATGGTTGTTGAGCCCATAATGGCAAAGCTTTCTACCAAACTATGGTTTACTAATATTGAAAACGAAAAAACTGAGTTTAACAGAGCTGATATAGAAGTAAAGCTCGGAACTACATATGTTCCTGTACGTGCAGTATTAGGACGTACTACAATAAATGTAAATGAGTTTTTAGAGTTGCATGAGGGTGATGTAATTCCTCTTGATACAAATATACATGGAGAACTCGAGGTCTTGGTTGGAGATTTGCCAAAGTTTACTGCAAAACCTGGAGTCAAAAAGAATAAGGTTGCAGTCAAGATTTCGCAAGTGATAAGAAGGGAGGAAGATTAATATGGGAGATATGCTTACACAAGCAGAAATAGATGCCCTTTTAAATGGTACTTCTTCTTCAGATGAACCAGAGGATAGTTTTGGAGATTTTGGTGAGGATACTTCGTTATCAACACAAGAGATTGATGCTTTAGGTGAAATAGGCAACATTAGTATGGGAACATCAGCAACTACGCTTTTTACTTTACTTTCTCAGAAAGTGACTATTACTACACCTACAGTTACGGTTACGTCATGGGAGGAACTCTCGAAGCATTATTCTTCTAATTTGGTTGCAGTAAAAGTAGAGTATACTGACGGATTAAAAGGAAGTAACCTATTGATTTTAAAGCAAGATGACGTTAAAATAATTACAGATTTAATGATGGGTGGCAGTGGCGTTGCAAATGAAGGTGAATTATCTGATTTGCATTTAAGTGCTATTAGTGAAGCGATGAATCAAATGATAGGTTCTTCTGCGACATCAATGTCATCAATGTTTTCAAAAAGAATAGATATATCACCGCCAAAAGCCTTTGTAGTTAATTTTGGAGAGGGTGATCCATACGGACAGTTTGAACTAAATCACCAATTAGTAAAAGTTGCTTTTAGGATGATAGTAGGTGAGTTAATTGATAGTGAAATAATGCAGTTACTACCAATGGATTTTGCAAAGAGCTTAGTAGATAATCTACTTAATACTTCTGCTTCAAAACCTGAACAACCTAAGGTTACTGCTCCACCAACTGAATCGAAGAATAATACATATACACAGTCCCCGGTACAGCAACAGGCTCCGCAACCTATGCAGCAAATGTACCAACAACCAATGCAACAGATGCCACCAATGCAACAGATGCCACCAATGCAACAAATGTATCAACAACCAATGCAGCAGATGCCACCAATGCAACAAATGTATCAACAACCTATGCAGCAGATGTATCAGATGCCACAAATGGGTCCTGAACTTCAGGAGCAAAGGAATCGCAACCCAATTAGCGTTCAACCTGCTCAGTTCCAAGCATTTGATGATGGATTATCTGCAGCAGAGAAAAAGAATATTGGTTTAATAATGGACTTGCCCCTTCAAGTTACTGTAGAGCTTGGAAGGACTAATAAATTAATAAAAGATGTTCTAGAGTTTGGTACAGGATCAATTATTGAACTTGATAAACTAGCCGGTGAGCCAGTAGACATTTTGGTAAATGGAAAGGCAATTGCCAAGGGAGAAGTTGTAGTTATTGATGAAAGCTTTGGTGTTAGAATTACGGACATAATTCACCCATCAAAGAGGTTATAAGCTTTATTGAAATAAGAACTAAAAGTTAAGGAGAGGGAATTTTTATGGGAAAAAGTATATTGATTGTTGACGATGCAGCATTTATGAGAATGATGATAAAGGATATTTTGTCAAAAAACGGTTACGAAATAGCTGCAGATGTTGACAATGGTCTAAAGGCTATTGAAAAATACAAGGAACTGACTCCCGATTTGGTAATTATGGATATCACAATGCCAGAAATGGACGGCGTTACTGCTGTCAGAGAAATAAAAAAGCTTTATAGTGATGCTAAGATTATAATGTGTTCAGCAATGGGACAGCAGGCGATGGTTATTGAGTCAATCCAAGCTGGAGCAAGGGACTTTATTGTTAAGCCCTTTCAGGCAGATAGAGTTGTTGAAGCAGTTAAGAAAGTTATTGGTTAATCAAAAAAATCCTTTGTACATAAAAAGACACGTATCCTGCTGCTGATAGTACATGTATGGTTTATATCCATATGTAAATTATTAGATGTCAGCAGGATATTTTGATTAATTATCATGTTTTTTGAAAGGGATAAATGTATGGAATACCTTGATTATCTAGTATACTTAATTGTATTTGCACTAATTATTGCTGCAATGGTTTTTTTGACCAAATATTTAGGTTACAAGACCAAGAAAATGCAAAAAGGCAATTACATGAGCATTATTGAAACACTGAGTTTGGGTGTAAACAATAGACTTGTTCTGGTGAAGGTTGAGAATGAGTTTATAATTCTGTCGGTAAATAACAAGAGTTCAGAGTTTGTAACCAAGGTCAATATTCATGATTATGAAGAGCAGGATGAGGCAAATCCTTTCTCTGAAATAATTGACTTCAAAGCCATACTTGCAAAAAACATTACAAAACTTGGTTCCCGCAAAAAACAAGCATCGTCAGACAATACCAATGCATCAACACAGGAAAGCGCACAGGCAAACAATACCAGTACCCAAAAAAACACTTTCAGAAGCAATCTAGACAAGCTTAAGAAGATAAATCGACAATTGTAAATACGGAGTCAAGATGAAAAAAACTACTATAATTAAACTAATTATTTGTATATTGATATCAGTTACCATTTTTACTATCCTTAGTGCACAGGTTAATGCAGAACCAAACGTTTCGGTCACCAGGGATGGCATTTCTATTGGTACATCAGATAATCCCGAAGAAGTTTCATCCAGCATCCAACTTCTACTATTGTTGACCATTTTATCTATTGCTCCGTCAATATTGATAATGATGACTGGGTTTACAAGGATAATAATAATACTTTCATTTATGAGAAATGCATTAGGTACTCAGCAGATGCCTCCTAATCAGGTTTTAATTGGTTTGGCACTGTTTATTACCTTTTTTGTTATGTCACCGGTTATTACAGACATAAATCAAAATGCGTATCAGCCCTATTCAAAAGGGGAGATTACTTCTCAGCAGGCAATTGACAAGAGTTCAGATACAATAAAGACCTGGATGATAAAACAAATATTCAGTAATAACAGAGAAAAAGACTTAGAGCTGTTTATGACATTGAGCGGGCAAAAGGATCCTATTAAGGTGGAAGATGCACCTAAGCTTCCCCTGACAACAGTAGTTCCGGCATTTTTAATAAGTGAACTGACAATTGCATTTAAGTTTGGATTTTTGATATACCTGCCGTTTCTTATTATAGATATGGTTGTAGCTAGTATACTCATGTCAATGGGTATGATGATGCTACCTCCGGTAATGATTTCACTGCCGTTTAAAATATTGGTATTTGTACTTGTGGACGGTTGGGGAATGATTACGCAATCCATAATTATTAGCTTTGCCCGATGATAATCACTAATTCATTCTAAAAAGGGGGGCCTGATATGGATGAGAGCAGTGTTATTTATATTATACAAGAAGCCTTAAAGGTTATTTTATATGTTTCTGCACCAGTTTTAATCATTAGTGTAGTGGTTGGTTTGATAGTAAGTATATTTCAAGCAACAACACAAATACAGGAGCAAACACTTACATTTGTTCCAAAGATAGTAGCCATTATTGCTGGATTGGCTCTCTTTGGGTCATGGATGCTCAGGGTACTTATAGAATACATGCAGAACATATTAATTAACATTAACCAATATATAAAGTAAAGTCTGATTAGGAGATGAGAAATTGCATATTTCATTAGATATGTTGGTTAACAGTGTTGAATTTTTTTTACTGATATTTGTCCGTATGACAGGTCTTTTTGTTACTGCGCCGATATTTGGAAGAAGAAATATACCAACATATTTTAAAGTGGGCTTTGCCTTTACAGTATCACTTTTGATGGCTAATGTGATTAGAGTTGATCATTTGCTGGCAGTAGATAATTTTTTAATATATGCATTGTACATAGTAAAGGAGTTTATTGTTGGTGTTGTAATAGGATTTATTGCATATGTAGTATTCACCTGTATTTATCTTGCCGGTCAGATTATTGATATGCAAATGGGATTTGGTATGGTAAACGTCTGGGACCCAATGACTAATATTCAGATACCTGTTACTGCAAACCTATATTACATGGCTGCCATGCTAATTTTTTTGATAACAAACGGTCACCATCTCTTGATTAGAGCATTGTTCCAAAGCTATACTATAATACCCTTAGGAACTGCAGTTATTGGCCCTAAACTTGGAGATAATATCGGTTTATTATTCCAAAACATTCTGAGTGTTGGCTTTAAGATAGCAGCACCAGTAGTTGCAGCAACTATCATTTGCGATATTGTGCTAGGTATCATTTCAAAGACTATACCGCAAATAAATGTTTATTTACTTGGAATGCCAATAAAGATTTTTATAGGTTTGATAATTCTACTGACAACTATACCTGCTTTTGCTTACATTGTAACTCAGCTTACTGATACTATGAATACTGAAGTATTTAAATTTTTAAAAGATATGGTGGGTAGCTGAAATTAATATGACAAATACTGAGCAGTTGATTGAAGAACAAAATACTCGATACTTAAAGATAAGTTTGAATTATCAGCTTTTTGCCGAATCAAGCAGTGATAAGACAGAGAAGGCCACGCCTAAGAAGAAGGCTGATGCTAGGAAAAAAGGCCAGGTTTTCCAGAGCAGAGAAGTATCTACCGCTTTCATACTGCTCATTTTGATTGTATCACTGAGTGTATTAGGTCCTAGCATATATGACCAGTTAACACTTTACTTTAAGAGAATATATCAGGAGTATCTTGTAAATGCAGCAGCTCTTGATTTTTCTACTTTGGCAAATATATATATAGAATCTGCTTTAGTGCTTATTAAAGCAGTACTGCCGATTTTACTTATTTCTATGCTGGCGGGCTTGATTTCGGGATATGTTCAGGTTGGGTTTCTGCTTACATTGGAGCCTTTAAAGCCCCAATTCAGCAGATTGAATCCATTAAAAGGCTTTAAAAGATTTTTTTCTCTTAGGGCCATAGTGGAACTATTAAAATCGATTATAAAAATAGTTATAGTCAGTGTGGTTGCTTATTCCTATATAAGCTCACAGACAAACGAAATACTTACCCTCATTGATACAACTGTCGCAGAAGTAATGATATATATAGCGAGTTCGGCTTTTAGTGTCGCGCTGAGAATATGTATAGCGCTCATTGTTTTAGGACTGCTTGACTACATTTACCAAAAGTTCGATTATGAGAAAAACCTGAAAATGACTAAGCAAGAGGTCAAAGAAGAATTTAAGCAACAGGAAGGAAATCCGGAAGTAAAATCAAAGATAAAACAAAAGCAGAGACAGATGTCCATGAAAAGAATGATGCAAGAAGTGCCAAATGCTGATGTTGTTATTACAAATCCAACTCATTACGCAGTAGCACTAAAATATGATACACAAAAATCGCCTGCTCCTTTTGTTATAGCAAAAGGGCAGGATTACATAGCACTTAGAATAAAAGAAATGGCAAAGCAAAATAAAGTAGAAGTAGTTGAGAATAAACAGCTTGCCAGAACATTATATAGTACAGTTGATATAGGAGAAGCTATACCGCCGGAGTTATATCAAGCGGTAGCAGAAATACTGGCATTTGTATTTAATCTTAAAAATGCATAAAGACAATGCCTATTTTTAGGTTTTCATTATCAAATATTTTACTAAGTTTATTTTACGAGGGGGATAATAGTGGCAAAGATAGGGAATTATGTAGTGCCTTTGATGGTAATGTTTGCAATACTTGCACTTATATTACCCATTCCTGCTTTTTTGCTGGATGTATTATTAGCAATTAATATAATTTTAGCTGCTGTAATAATGCTTAATACAATTTATTTAAAAACTGCATTAGATCTATCAGTGTTTCCTACACTTATTGTAGTTACAACAATATATAGAATGTCGCTTAATGTTACAGCAACAAAACTTATTTTAGCAGAGGGTGAAGCCGGAGACGTTATAGCAGGCTTTGGTACATTTGTTGGTGGCGGTAATCTTGTAGTTGGCTTTATAGTATTTATCATTATCATGCTAGTAAACTTTATGGTTATTACCAAGGGTTCTGAAAGAGTAGCAGAAGTAGCAGCAAGATTTACCCTTGATGCTATGCCGGGTAAACAGATGGCAATTGACGCTGATTTAAATACAGGGCTTATATCAGAGGAGGAAGCAAAAGAAAGAAGAAAGAAGATTCAGAGGGAAGCAGATTTCTATGGATCTATGGATGGTGCTACTAAGTTTGTAAAAAACGATGCTATAATGGGTATTGTTATTACAATTGTTAATATAGCTGGTGGTCTTATTACCGGTATGCTAATGCAAGAAATGGAGATTGGTGAGGCGCTTTCAAATTATACCATATTAACTATTGGTGATGGACTTGTGAGCCAGGTTCCTGCTTTGATGATTTCAGCTGCAACCAGCTTTATTGTAACAAGAGCAGGTGCAGAGTCTGATCTCAATAAGGATATTATTCGCCAACTTTTCTACAATCCAAAAGTTCTATTTATAGCAGCTGGACTATCTTTGGCAATGGCCCCATTATTAAATCCTCTTCCGTTTTTGTTATTAGCCGCAGCGTTAGCTTTTATGGGATACAAGATAATGCAAATGCAGAAAGAGGCTGAGCAGGAGGAAGAGGTACAGATACAAGAGAGTGAAGTTGAAGAAATAAGGAAACCTGAGAATGTTATAGGTCTCTTACAAATAGATCCTATTGAGCTTGAATTTGGATATGGTATTATTCCATTGGCTGATGTAAATCAAGGCGGTGACTTGCTGGACAGAGTTGTACTTATAAGGAGGCAGCTTGCTCTAGAATTAGGTATGCTTGTACCTGTTATCAGACTTAGGGATAATATACAGCTTAGTCCAAACGAATACGTCATAAAGATTAAGGGCGCTGAGGTGGCAAAAGGAAGCTTAATATTTGATAACTTCCTTGCTATGAATTCTGGAGATGTAGAGGAAGACATTGAGGGTATTAAAACTGTGGAGCCCGCTTTTGGACTTCCGGCTATATGGATACAGGAAGGTCAGAGAGATAGAGCGGAGATGCTTGGATATACTGTTGTTGATCCACCTTCAATTATTGCAACACATCTTACTGAGATAATAAAGAAACATGCGTATGAATTACTTGGAAGACAAGAAGTTCAGACCCTTGTGGACAATATGAAACAAAATTATCCTGCTATAGTTGATGAACTTGTACCAAAGGTCATGAGTATTGGTGAGATTCAAAAGGTACTTGCAAACCTTTTGAAAGAGGGTGTTTCTATCAGGGACATGGTCACCATACTGGAAACACTTGCAGACTATGCTCCGGCTACTCATGATTCAGATATGCTTACGGAATACGTAAGGCAAGCACTTGGAAGAAGTATATCAAAAAAGTTCTTCCAAGGAAACAACAATGTTATAACCATTGATCCAAAGGTTGAGCAGATGATTATTGATTCCGTGCAGAAGACAGAGTTTGGTTCGTACCTGACTTTGGATCCGGCTATTTCAAACTCCATAGTTAATAATCTATCAAAAAACGTACAGAAGCTTATTCAGCTTGGAGGACAGCCAATAGTTCTCGCTTCGCCTGTTGTAAGGCTTTATTTTAAACGGCTTACCGAAAATGTTGTTCCAGGATTGGTTGTTTTATCGTATAATGAAATTGATCCCTCTGTAGAGGTACAATCAGTCGGAATGGTTAGCATATAGCTATAATACAAAAGATTTATACGCTAAAGATTTTATCTTTAACTAAGGAAGGAACTATGTAATATATGAAGATTAAGCGTTATATGGGAAAGGATACACAAGAAGCTTTACTTAAGGTTAAAATGGATCTAGGTAATAATGCAATAATCTTAAATACAAAGAAGGTCCGACAGAGGGGAATTAAAAAGTATTTTGCCAAACCGATGGTTGAGATAATGGCGGCTATTGATGATGATTCCTCCCGAACAAAAGGGTTTGAAGCTGCTAAAGTAGAGCAATCAACCGCGTCTGAAAGAGTTCTGGAAAAAAATAAGTTGTCACAAAAAGAGGAAAAATTTACTGAGTTAGAGAATAAAGTAAGTAATATAGAAGGTATGTTAGGGCGTTTACTAGATGTTTTAAAGCCTGAAACCCCTAGACTAACATTACAACATGATAGTTTAGGTCAAATGCCACAAGTATATCAACTTCTTTACAATAATTTATTGAAAAACGAAGTTGAACCCGAACTAGCACAAAAGATTATAGACCAGGTATCCAAGAAGAATAATACTAGAAGTGTTAATGATGCAGCACTTGCAATGTATTCTATTATTTCCTCACTTTTTGGAAGAGCTGAACCTATTAGGCTTAGGTCAGATGGAAAACCTACTGTTATCTTATTTGTTGGACCAACGGGGGTTGGTAAAACTACTACATTAGCAAAGTTAGCGGCGAGCTTTATGCTTACCAACAACAAAAAGGTGGGGCTTATCACTGCCGATACATACAGAATAGCGGCTGTTGACCAACTTAAAACATATGCAGAGATACTGGGAATACCATTATCAATCGCTTATACAATTAATGAGATAGGCACAGAAATAGAGCGATATAGAGATAAGGACGTAATTCTAATTGATACTGCAGGCTGCAGTCATAGAAACAAGCAGAAGTTTGAAGAATTAAAGCTTCTTACAAGAGAGTGTAAGGCTGATGAGATTTTTCTTGTACTTAGTGCAACATTAAGCTCCAAAAACAGTAAGGATATAATAAGAAATTATAACTTTATACCAAATTATAGATTGATATTTACCAAGCTTGATGAAACACCGGTTTACGGAAGTATACTTAATAGTAAATGCTTTTCAAATAGGAGTTTGTCTTATATTACCAATGGTCAGAACGTACCAGATGATATCGAGATTGCTAATGTGGACAAGTTATCAAAGGATTTGTTAGGAAGTATTGATTAGCTTTGTAATCTATTATAGAAGTCATGGATGACTATTTAGGCAGTGAAATGAAAGGAAGCTGAAATATGATAGATCAAGCAGAAAAGCTTAGACGAATAGTTAATAATTTAAATAAGAATCTTCCTAGGCCTGATAACAGCATAAGTAATTCTGTTAATGATAAAGAGGGAGAAGATACTGGTAATGTTCGGATTCTTGAAGAAAAGAGTGATCTGGATGTTGAAGTTACTAATCAGACAGTAACGAATGAACCTATTACTGAGAAAGTTAATGACACAATAGCACAAGCTGTTAGTAACATACAGAACCAAGAAAAGATTGCTAATGTTACTACTACTCATAGGGCTAAGGTTATTACGGTTACTAGTGGTAAGGGTGGAGTAGGGAAAACCAGTATAACCGCAAACCTGGCATTATCACTGAGTCAAAAAGGATATCGAGTAGTTATTGTTGATGCTGACTTAGGATTGTCAAATATAGACGTTGTTTTTGGGATAGTACCTAGGTATTCATTACTTGAGTTGATTAAAAATGAAAAGGGCATCTTGGACATATTATGTGATGGACCTAATAATATTAAATTTATATCTGGAGGATCAGGGGTAAAGGAGTTAGTGAAACTAGATCAAATTTCACTTGATGCATTTATTGCAAATATGTCCCTTCTAGACCATATTGCAGACTATATATTAATTGACACTGGAGCAGGATTATCAGAAACAGTTATGAATTTTGTGTTATCTGCCGATGAGGTCGTTCTAGTTATTACACCTGAGCCTACTTCTATTACTGATGCGTATGCACTAGTTAAGACAATATCTTTTGAAAGAAAAAGTTGTGCGGTAAAGGTTTTAATAAATAGGGCAGAAAATGAAAATGAGGCAAAAAGTGTTTTCAATAATTTTGCTATGGTTGCTGATAGGTTTCTTGGTATGAAATTAGAAAGCTTGGGATATCTACCTTTTGATCAACTATTCACCAAGTCAGTTAAGCTTCAGAAGCCATATTTGATGAGTTTTCCGAAGAACTCTACTGCAAAGTTAATTGGTGAAGTAGCAGATCAACTTATCAGTAAGCCAGATTATAATGGAAATCAACAATCGGGAATAAAAGGTTTTATCAATCGTTTTGTTGGGTTGTTTAGTAACTAATAAGATAGTATACTATAAATTAGGTGGGATTTAATGGTGCTTGAGAGTATTAATGATATTCAGATAGGAATGAGAGTAGAGCTAACAGTCTTTGAGGACAACCAAAAGATAGGTACTTTGTTTATATGTAGCATTGAGGATATCTTGGATAATAATAGAATTGTTATTACAGCACCTATATATGAGCACAATGTTTTTCCCGTTAGAGTCGGGGCATATGTAGAGGCATATATTATTATAGGTAACTATATATATAAAATTATTGGTGAAGTTAGTAACAGAATGATAACAAATGATATACCTCTATTGGTTGTTACTATAACAGAAAAGATAGTAAAGGCAAGCAGAAGACAGTATTTTAGATGTAAATGCAGTATTCCAGTATTTTTTGTTGAAGAAAATCAAGATTTATATGATAATAGTATACAGGTACATTCAGTTACTAAAGACTTGAGTGGTGGAGGATTCTCTGCAGTAATTGACAATAAGTTGCCAAGTAATTCAATTATTAAAGGCATTTTGACAATAGGTGATAATATAGAGGTTTTATTTGTTGGACAAGTAATAAAGTGTATTCCATATTCTCTGAATGGCAACCAAGTCCTTATGAGGGTTAGTTTTAAAGATATTAGTTTCAAAGATAGGGAAAAAATTGTAGCTTATGTATTTAACCAACAGAGAAAACTTTTGAAAAAAGGACTGGGGTAGTAGAATGGGACTACAGGGCAGAAATTCAAATACTGTTAATGTCTTAATAGTAGATGATTCAGCATTTATGAGAAAAGTGCTAACAGATATATTAAATGCAGAAGATGGAATCAACGTTGTTGGTACAGCAACTGACGGATATGACGCATTGGCAAAAATAGAGAAGCTTGATCCAGATGTATTGACTTTGGATGTTGAAATGCCTGGTATGAATGGTATTGAATGTCTAAAGGTAATTATGAAGAAGAAACCTAAACCTGTTATTATGTTAGGCTCAGGAACTGTTCAAGGTGCTGAACTTACCTTGAAGGCACTTGAAGAGGGTGCGGTAGATTTTATAGCAAAACCCAATAATATATTTGATATAAAAAATGAAAAGAAAAAGAATGAAATAATTGAGAAAGTTTTGATAGCCAAAAACATTGATTTAGTAGCATATAGTAATCAATGTTCTACATATAAAACAAATGATAATACAAAAACACCTGTCAAGTATTATATAGCAATCGGTTCTTCAACAGGTGGGCCAAAAGCACTTGCACAGGTTATTCCTCTATTACCAAAAAACTTACCTGCTAGTGTATTTATTGTTCAGCATATGCCACCAGGGTTTACAAAGTCTTTGGCAGAGAGATTGGACGGTAAGAGCGGAATGACAGTGAAAGAAGCTGAACACAAGGAAAAGGCGTTAGCAGGATATGTTTATATAGCACCTGGTGATGCGCACATGGTATTTGAAAAAGACCCTGTTGATGGAGCACTGATAATTAACCTTGATAAGTCTCCACCTGTGGGGGGGCATAGGCCTTCAGTAGATGTTATGATGAATTCCTTGTCAGATACCGGTATGGAAAACATAATTGGAGTTATTCTTACAGGGATGGGTTCAGATGGTAGCAATGGGGTGAAAAAGCTAAAGGAAAATAACAAGGGTTATATTATTGCTCAGGATGAGCAGTCGAGTGTTGTATATGGGATGCCTAAAATGGCTTTTCAGACAGGAGCAGTCGATAAGGTTTTAGCTCTAGAAAGTATTACAGATGAGATTATTCAATATTTGGGGGTGCGTATATAATGGATATGAGTCAGTATTTGCAAATATTTATTGAAGAAGCAAAGGAACATGTTCAAAGCTTAAATCAATGCTTACTTCAACTTGAAAAGGACCCTAATGATAAGGGGGTGCTAAATGAAATATTTAGAGTTGCCCATACTATTAAGGGTATGTCAGGTACAATGGGATATGTTAAGATGTCGAAGTTGACACATGACATGGAAAATGTTCTTCATGCTATTAGAAATGATGAGATAAAGATAACTTCTGGTTTGGTGGATGTTCTGTTCCAGTGTCTGGATGCACTAGAAAACTACGTAAATAGCGTTGTTTCGTCAGGTGGCGAAGGTGATAAGGAATATAGTTCAGTAATTGAAGCTCTCATCAGCATATTGAAAAACAAAGGTACAGATAAACTACCACAGAATTCAGCAAATGTTGTGGCACCTCCTACTCCTATATATGAAATTAAAGCTGAGGATGATAAGTACATAACCGCAAATTTTGATATTGACTCTTTTGAGCAGAATGCAATCAATAAAGCTCTAGACATGGGAATGCATGCTCATAAAATCACAATTGTATTAAATAAAGGCTGCTTATTAAAAGCTGCACGTGCATTTATTTTGTTTCAAACTCTTGAAAGATATGGTGAAATAATCAAATCCAAGCCACTTGTTCAGGACATTGAGGATGAGAAATTTGATTTTGAATTTACTGTGCTAGTGTTATCAAAGGAAAATGAGTCTTTGTTTATGAGGGAATTAAACTCGGTAGCAGAGGTTGATGAGGTAATAGTTAGAAGTGTTGGGAAAAACCTATCATCTCCTAAAGAAAATATTGTTGAAGTACCTGCTTTTGAAGAGGCTATAAATGAAGTAGCTGCTACAGCTCCGGTTGTTGAAAATATTCATGAGACATCTGACACAAAGCAGGCGGCAAATGCTGCTAGAAAAACTCAACGTACTGTTAGAGTTGACATTGATAGACTTGATGTATTGATGAATTTGGTGGGAGAACTTATTATCACTAAGACACAGCTTGAGGATACTGACGGTTTGACAAGACAGCAGGAATATCACGAGCATCTGGAGTACCTTGAAAGACTTACCACAAGCTTGAATGATGCTGTAATGAAAGTTAGAATGGTACCTGTTGAGACAGTATTCAACAGATTCCCTCGAATGATTAGAGATATTGCAAAAGATTTAAATAAGGAAATTGAATTACATATGTCAGGTGAGGAAACTGAACTTGACAGAACAGTAATTGATGAGATTGGTGACCCGCTCATACACTTACTCAGAAATTCTTGTGACCATGGAATAGAACCTCTTACTGATAGAAAGCGTGCAGGAAAATCTGACATTGGAAAGATATATCTTAGAGCATATCAATCTGGTAATAACGTTATTATCGAGGTTGAGGATGATGGTGCAGGTATAAATACTGAAAAGGTTAAGCAAAAAGCGATTGAAAGAGGGCTTGTTACTAAAGAAGCAGCTGCCGCACTATCCCAGCAACAGATAGTTGACTTCCTCTTTAAGCCAAGCTTTAGTACCGCAGAAAAGATAACTGGTCTTTCCGGAAGAGGTGTTGGTTTAGATGTTGTTAAAACAAAGATTGAACAACTCGGAGGTTCTGTTGAGGTTGAGACACAGCAGGGCAAGGGGAGTAAATTTATTATTAAATTACCGTTAACATTGGCAATTTATCAAGCCCTATTGGTTACTGTTGGTGGAGAAAAGTACGCTATACCATTGAGTTCTATTTATCAGATATACAATTGGGGTGCTGATGAAGTTAAAATGGTTCAGCAACAAGAGATTATTCTTTTGAGAAACATGGTAGTTCCAATTACAAGACTTGCAAACATACTTGATGTACCTGATTCACAGATAAAACAACAAAAACAATTAAAGATAGTTATTGTCCGAAAGGGTGAAAAGCTGTCTGGGCTTGTTGTTGATAGCGTAATAGGACAACAGGAAATAGTTATTAAGTCATTGGGTAAGCTTTTGACAGGAATTAAACCACTTGCTGGAGCAACCATACTTGGTGATGGAAATGTTGCGTTGATAGTGGATGTAAATGCAATTACATGATAACCGTAGTTAATAGTAAGCTTTTTATACCGCTACCAAGTGAAAGGAATGGTGAGAAACATGGATATAGCACAGGTCAAGGACTCTGAAGTTAAACAGTACATAGTTTTTAAGATTGGTGAAGATGAATACGGCGTTGACTCATTAAAGATTACTACAATAGATAGAATGAAACCTATTACCAGGGTGCCAAAGACACCATCTTACATAAAGGGAGTAATAAATCTTAGAGGAGATATTATTCCGGTTATGGATTTAAGACTGAAGTTCAATCTAGATGAGATTTCAGAGACAGAAGAGACTAGAATAATAATTTTAAAGTTAGAAGAAGGTGCCTTTGGAGTTATTGTTGATCAGGTTGTAGAAACAGTTCAGTTAAGTGAAGATCAAATAGAGAGTACTACAAATCTATTTAATGGAAGCATATCTGAATATATCTTGGGTATAGGCAAATTCAATGGAAATATTGTTAGGCTTTTAAACTTTGAAAAAATGACAAAGTTCATAGAATAAAAAATTGAATGAGGTATTAAAATGGGAATAGGTTTTGGAGACTTAAATACTATACATCTGGATGTACTTAGAGAGATTGGTAACATCGGAGCTGGTAATGCCGTAACGGCCCTGGCTAAAATGATCAACAAAAAGGTTGATATGGCAGTCCCCAAGGTTAAAATTTTGGGTTTCAAAGAAGTAAGCAATATTCTAGGTGGGGAAGAGATTGAAGTTATTGGTATTCTTCTAAGTGTTTCAGGTGATTTAAAGGGCAACATGATGTTCACTTTGGATATCAGTGCTGCTAGAACCTTGGTAAACATTTTATTGGGAGATGATACCAATAAGAGCATGGAATTTGATGAGATGGAATTGTCAGCACTAAAAGAGATTGGTAATATATTAACTGCATCATACTTATCAGCGTTATCTACATTAACTAATCTCAGAATACTACCATCTGTGCCGGAATTAGCAAAGGACATGGCTGGAGCAATATTGAGTGTACCGGCAATTGAATTTGGCAAGGTTGGTGATTCTGTGCTTTATATTGAGACAGAATTTAGTGAGGGTATAACAAAAGTTTTAGGAGACTTCCTTCTTATTCCGGATGTTGAATCCTATGACGTATTATTGAAAGCTTTAGGAGTTATTGAATAAGATGGATACTAATGTCATTAAGGTTGGTATGGCAGACTTAAATTGTGCGAACCATCCTTGCATAATAACAACATTGGGACTTGGTTCATGTGTAGGTGTTGCATTATATGATCCGACAACAAAGATCGTAGGGTTAGCCCATGTAATGCTACCCAGTAGTGAACAGTCAAAATACAATACAAATATTGCCAAATTTGCAGATACAGGCATAGTGAAGCTTGTTGAAGATATGGTAAGGATGGGTGCTAGAAAAGAGCGTATTTTAGCTAAATTAGCCGGTGGGGCGCAAATGTTCGCGTTTAATCAGGGTTCAGACTTAATGCGTATTGGATACAGGAATGTCATTGCTTCTAAGGAAGCTCTTCAGAAATTAAAGATTCCTATTATTTCTGAGGATACAGGAGGCAACTATGGGCGTACTATTGAACTATGCTCTGATGACGGTAGATTAATGATTAAAACTATTGGATTTGGAATTAAGCAAATATAGTAGTGTTAGCATTACAAATACATTTAGCACGAGGATAAATATGGATAAAATTGCAAAAATCCCATTAATAATGGCATTATTATCAGCTATTTTTACTGGATTTTTCTGTTCTATTAATAAATATAGTACAAATCAGACCTGCATGAGAATGATTATAGCAATGCTGATATTCTACATCTTGGGCTATATTATTAAGGCGACTATAATGGGTATATATGAAGAAAATGAAAAAACACGGATAGAGAATGAAATGAAAGAGATTGAAAAGAAAGAGGAAATAGAAAAGCAGGTACATGAAAATGAAAATCTTGGTACCAAACTGGATTTAGTAGCTGGAGATGATGGATTTGAAGCATTTGAGCTCTCGCAGGCTATTAAGACAACACTCAGTGAGTGATTTGCCAGTTATTTGGAGGATTTAAATGACAGGAGATATATCAAAACAACTTTGGAAAAACTACATAGAATCGAGAAGTCCTGCAATTAAAGAGCAAATTATTAATGAATATGCCTATCTGATAAAATACGTTGCTGGTAGACTTTCCATGTATTTTGGCACAAATGTTGAGTTTGATGACCTTGTAGGTTATGGAGCTTTTGGATTGATTGATGCAATAGATAAATTCGATATAAATAAAGGGGTTAAATTCGAAACATATGCTTCTTTGAGAATTAGAGGCTCAATAATAGATAGTATCAGAGATTTGGATTGGGTTCCAAGATCACTGAGACAAAAAAATAAGGAACTGGAAAAGGTTTATGCTGAGTTGGAAAATGAGATTGGCCACTCGGCTAGTGATACAGAGGTTGCCCAAAAAATGGGTATTAGTATGGATGAATTTTATAAGCTTTTAAATGACGTAAATGTATCATCTATGATGTCACTAGAAGAATTTATGGAGCAAAATTATGATCGAGGATTGGGAATACCTAGTGAGGATATTGAAGATAAACCAGAAGATTATGTACAAAATAGTGAGCTCAAGCAAATATTAGCAGAAGCTATTAATAAGTTGCCTGAAAAAGAGAAAACAGTTATATCATTTTATTACTTCGAAGAGTTAACGCTTAAAGAGATTAGTGCCATAATGAATGTAACCGAATCAAGGATTTCACAGTTACATACAAAAGCCTTATTAAGAATGAGAGGCAAGCTTGGAAGACATAAGATTATGCTGGAAACATAGTAGGATAACATGACTTCAAAGTTCGCATCATGGCAACGAAGGGGATAACAAGGCGAAGGGGAGAAATAATGGTTGATAAGTATGAATCAAGAATTGGCGTTAAAATTTCGAACGATGAATTAAAAGCATATATTACTATATATAATAAAGATAACAATGCTGCCCTCACAAAAGAGGAGATACTCGAAGCTCTCAAAGCAGAGAATATTGTATATGGCTTGAAACTTGATGTATTTAATGATTTGATACAGAATCCTGTCTATAATGAGGCTATATGTATTGCTGAGGGAACACCGGCAGTTAATGGACAGAATGGGTCTATTAATTATTTGTTCAACACAAATATTGATGCTAAGCCAACTATGCAAGAGGATGGAAGAATTAATTATAGGGAGCTAAACCTTATTCAAAGTGTGTCAGAAGGACAAGTACTATGTACTTTAAATCCACCTGTGCAAGGTATTCCAGGAAAAACAGTAAGAAACAGAGTTATTTCTGCTGTTAATGGTAGGGCTGCATTATTACCAAGAGGGAAAAATGTTTCAGTTGGACCTGATGGGAAGAGTTTGGTTGCTAATTTTTCTGGTGAAGTTGAACTACAGGAGAATGGACTTATTAGTGTATATGCAAATCACGAGGTGCCCGCTGATGTAGACAATACTACTGGTAATATAAACTTTGTTGGAAACGTAATTGTTAGGGGTAATGTTCTTTCTGGTTTTTCAGTTGAAGCAGGAGGAAATGTTGAAGTTTATGGTGTTGTTGAAGGAGCAACAATCAAAGCTGGCGGTAATATAATATTACATAGAGGCATGCAGGGAATGGGTAAAGGCATGCTGATTAGCGGTGGAAATATAGTTGCAAGATATATAGAATACAGTAATATTGAGGCTAAAAGTATTCAATCAGAAGCTATTATGCATAGTAATGTTAAATGTACAAATAAGCTTGAACTTACCGGTAAAAAGGGTTTGCTTGTTGGAGGGACCTGTAGGGCTGGTAGTTTGATATCTGCTAAGATTATTGGTTCTCAAATGGCCACAGCAACAGAGCTTGAGGTTGGTACCGATCCAACGATTAGAGAACGCCTAAAGAAGGCAAAAGAAGAACTCCAGAATATGAACTCAGATATTTTTAAAGCAGATCAAGCAATTACTATTTTGAAGAAACTTGAGTGCTCAGGAACGCTCACATGTGATAAAAAAGAAATATTGCAAAAGAGTGTTAGAACAAAGATACTTCTATATTCAAAACTTGAGGAAACCAAACAAGAAATTGTTGCTTTAGAGGAAAAGCTACAGCATGAATCTGCAGGAAAAATAAAAGCTGCAGGATATATTTATCCTGGAGTAAGGGTAGCTATTGGTTCATGTATGATGTATGTAAAAGAGGTTCTTCAACATTGCACGCTTTATAGAGATGGAGCTGATGTAAGGGTTGGAGCATATGAAAGATAGCGCCATTATGTAGTGGGGGTGGATGTTCATGTCTATAAAGCCGCTGGATTTTCAGGTAATGATTCCGAGATCGTCAGAAGTATCCAGAATTCAAAACGATGAGGCTGCTAAAAATCAAGCTGTACACCAACAACAGGCTGAAGCAAATCAGCAGAAGATTAGTCAGAACCTCAAACAGGTATCCAAAAAAGAAAATATACAAAATGGGCGTGTTGATGAGAAGCAACCCAAAGATAAACAGAATAATCAGCCCAAAAAGAAAAAACAGCAGGAACCTGATAATGGTCACCCTACAATAGATATAAAGATATGATTATTGTACGCTGAATAAATAACTTATGAAGAAACCGGAGGAATTATGGAAGCATTCTATGTCTGCATGATTTTTTTAGGCTCAATCCTGGTTCTGGTGTCCCTATTCTTTTCAATTATGGATAAGGTAAATGGAAAAGACTTTTTTACTGAATTTGATAGAAAAAAGGATGAAATGTTTACACTTATAGCTGAAGCAGAAGAAATGATACAGGAACTCAATAAGATGTCTGACTATGTAATAAGCACTATTTCTGATAAAAATGAAGAACTAATGCAATTACAACATAGAGCCAGCAGGATAAAAGGAAACACCTTCGATGTTTCTAAAGCAAGTACGTCAAATGTTGCAAAAGCAGAAACATCAAATGTAAATAAGGTTAATGCATCAAATGTAGTAAAAGCAGAAACATCAAATGTAAATAAGGTAAATGCATCAAATGTAGCAAAAGCAGATACTTTAAATGTCAAAAAGGCTGATGTGGTTAAGTCATCTAAGGTAGATGGATTAGGTAAAGAAAGTGCTGTAAATGCTTCGGACGATAATACCTCAAACACAACGATAATCGATAAAGCCAAAACATCTAAATTAGACACAGAAGACTCAAAAGTAGATAATGCTAAAACCGATAATAATGTCTTATACACTCAAAATAATGAAGCAGTCAAAGCTGGTGGAGTAGATGCACCCAATACTTCAATGATGGACACCGCAAATACTCCTATAATACCTACACCGAAAGTGAATACAGGCACGACTTATACTGCACCATTAACAAATGATTCTATTGAAGAAAGGGTAGAGGTTAGTAGTGAGGGGTTAAGGAAGCTACAAAGTATGACTCCATCTCATCATGACGGTACCCAAGCTGAGCAATTAAATACTTATCAGCAGTCTACCGTGCAAGTCAATGATTTCCATCAAAAAGCTATATTTAGCCAACAAAAAATTGATAATATAGAAACAAGTACTTACCATACTATATCTAGCTACAATAATGGTACAAATGTTTCGGATGTAGACAATACAAGATTAAGTGTAAATGATAAGAGAAGAGAGGCACTAATATTGATAAAGAAAGGGCTAAGTAATTCAGAGATATCTGAGAAGCTTAAGATTGGAAAAGGTGAGGTTGCATTATTAAGAGGGTTGAGTAAGTAACCTTTATTATTAAGTTATATTATATGTGAAAAAACAACAACAAATAGTAAAATACTAAAGAAATAAGGGGCAAAGTAAATGAGAAAAACACATGGCAGAAGTATTGCTCTTGGCATAGGAATAGGTATGATTATAACCTCCATAGCTGGAATGATTTTTACTAATGGGACGCAGAAAGAGATGACCAAGGAAGAAATTATTACTCTAGCAAAGAGCTATGGAATGATTGAAAAGACGCCTTTGATAATACCAGGTGAAAATAGTTCTACTTCCGCTATTTCAGGAAATAGTACTTCAGCATCGGATTCTACTATAGATGCCTCTATTGAATCTACAAAAGATTCTTCTATGGACTCTTTAAAGAATTCATCAAAAGAATCTTCTGTCACATCTACAAGCAATGAGGGTGTAACGGGAACATCAATTGATAAGTCTCCGGCATCTTCAGATGAGTCAGCCCAAAACAATAGCTCTGTAAGTAACCAGCGTAATATTCAGATCGTCATACCTGATGGTGCAAAATCCCAGCATGTTATTGAGGAACTGCTAGAAAAGGGCGTTATTACAAGTGAGCGGGATATGGTTGCTACTTTTAATAAGTATAATGCCACCACAAAGATAAACGTAGGCAAGTTTATGTTCAAAAAGAATGAGGATTTGGACTATATTGTAAAAACTATATGTGGAATAAAGTAGCGCAAAAAGCCTTATAAAATCCTTATAAGAATATTAGAAAACAATGCTAAAAATCTTAAAATATGATGCAAAAATCAATAAAAAACATTGTAGCATAATTAAAAAAAGATATTGATTTGTACCATGTTATGTGTTAATATAGTTAAGCGGTAAGCTTTAGAGCACATTTTACTATTACCAAAGTAGTGGGATTGACGGTATACCGCAGTTAAAGTGAATATGGGGATGTGATGGAACTGGCAGACGTAGCGGACTCAAAATCCGCCGATAGTGATATCGTGTGGGTTCGACTCCCACCATCCCCACCACAAAAACCAAGGGTTTCAGCGATGAGTTGAAACCCTTGGTTTTTTGTGTCTAAAATTTTCATGAAAACAACACTGTATTTACCATTATTTAAAATTAATAACTTAATATACAAGTAATGTTTAGTTGACGCTACATCGGGTAAATAATTACTATTCTACCAGTTACTATTATTTACAGGCAAATGATTACTATTCTTTACAGGTAAATAATTACTATTCCTTACAGGTAAATGATTACTATTCTAAAAGATTGAGAGGACAGCTTATGGGGAACTTTTATCAAGAGTTCATTGAACACCTTGAAAGAGGGGATAAGGAAAAATGTGTTGTAAAATCCCTTGAACAGGTTAAAGAAGGCAAAATGAACATTAGTGAGCTTTACAATGATGTATTAGCGCCCGCACTTAACAGTATATGTAACGAGAATCAGGTCCAGCAAATAGGGATATGGGAGGAACATTTCAGAAGTTCTGTTGTGAGAACTATTATTGAATGCTGTTTCCCGTATGTCATTAAGGAAAGAGACGCTAATGGAATCAATAAAAAAGAAAGCAAGGTCGTTATACTATGTCCGGAGGGAGAACATCATGATATGGGAGCTCGTATGGCTGCTGACTTTTTTACCTTGGCTGGATATGAATCTATATTTATTGGCAGCAGTACTCCCAAAAACGAATTTATTAGTATGATTGATGCACTGAAGCCACAATATATTGCAATAAGTGTAATCAGCTACTATAATCTTGTATCTGCAAAGAAGACTATTGATAGTATTCGGAATAAATATGGAAATAGTATTAAAATAATTGCAGGAGGGCATGCGCTATCCAGAAATCCTGCCTCAGTGAGTGAAATAGGAGCAGATGCACTGGTTAATACATACGACGAAATAATGAACCTGGGCAAGGAGGATAAATAATATGAGATTATCTTTTGAAATAGCCCTAAGGTTTCTTAAATCAAATAAGGGTCAAACAATACTTATAGCACTAGGGATTGCTATAGGTGTATCGGTACAGATTTTTATAGGTTTACTTATTCAGGGTCTTCAAACAAGCTTGATAAACAAGACAATTGGCAATTCACCGCAGATTACTATAACTTCGAACAGTGATGACAAAAGGATTAAAAATTGGCAGGCAGAGCTCGAGAAGGTTGCTGCTACCGATAACAGGATTAAAAGTGTTTCACCCGCTGCTGATGTATCAGCTTTTCTCAAAAATGAAGATAAGGCGGAACCAGTACTTTTAAGGGGTTTTGTTATTGATAAGGCTGACACAATATATAACTTCAAGGATAACATCTTTGATGGTCGGCTTCCTGATGGAGACGGAGAAGTAATAGTGGGCAAAGAGCTGAAAGAAAAACTTGCACTTACAAAAGACCAAGTTGTAGATGTTGTAGCTGCGGATGGTAAAAAAATAAGCATTAAAATAGTTGGTTTCTATGATCTAAAGGTTTCAAGCATAAATGAGAAATGGATTATCTCTGAACTAGCTACATCACAAGCACTTGCTGGATATGATAATGACATTACTTCTATAGAAATGCAAGTTAAGGAAATCTTTAAGGCAGATGAAATAGCTAATGTAATCAAGGATAAGCTAGATAACCAGAGTGTAAAAGTAGCTGATTGGAAGTCACAGAACCAGCAACTCTTAAGCGGATTAAGCGGACAGAGTATTTCAAGTATAATGATACAGATATTCGTATTAGTATCAGTAGTGCTGGCTATCGCTAGTGTGCTTGCAATTTCAGTAATGATGAAATCCAAACAGATAGGTATATTGAAGGCTATGGGATTAAAAGACAGAAACACCAGCTTTGTTTTTATGTTTGAGGGGTTATTGCTAGGTATTTTGGGAGCTGCTGCTGGTTTAATCCTTGGGGCAGCATTGTTGCTTATGTTTACGAAGTTTGCAGTTAATCCGGACGGTACGCCGGTTGTTGAGATATACTTCAATTATGGCTTCATCGCAGCTTCAGGGGGTATTGCAATATTATCGGCGGTTATTGCTTCTTTGATTCCTGCAAGAAGATCTTCAAAAATGAACCCGATAGAGGTGATAAAAAATGGATAAGACAGCTCTGTATAAGAAAACAATAGAACTAAAGAATGTAAATAAAATATATGGTGATAAGATAAAGACACAGGTGCTATTTGATATAAATCTGAGCTTTGAGGAAGGTTCCTTCAATTCAATTATAGGAGCTTCAGGGAGCGGGAAAAGTTCCTTGCTCAATATTGTAGGTGCTTTGGATAAGCCGACTAGTGGTGATGTTTTCATAGATGGTAGGAGTATTCGTTCAATGAACAAAAATGAGCTCGCAGAATTCCGCAATGAAACCACAGGGTTTATTTTTCAGTTCCACTATCTACTACCAGAGTTTACTGCTCTTGAAAATGTACTTATGCCATTTAGAATTAAAAATGGAAGGATTACAGAAGCTGCCAGAACCAGGGCAAAGGAACTTCTGAACATGGTTGGGTTAGGGGGCGTTATCAACAATCCATCCAATAATATGTCGGGTGGGCAACAGCAGAGAACAGCAATTGCCAGATCTCTTATAAATAACCCAAAGATAATTTTGGCGGATGAGCCCACTGGGAATCTAGACTCAGAGTCTACCGAGAATGTCTATCAGATACTGAAGACTATAAATAAACAGTTTGGCACAACATTTGTAATTATTACACACGATAGGAAGATTGCAGAGAAGGCGGATAGAATAGTTGAAATTAAAGACGGAAGAATTAATCTTGACGTCAGTATGTAGTATAAAAAAAGTAGAATGAAAAATCATTCTACTTTTTTTACCTGTACAGTCATAAAATATAATTATAAAAAGGGTTAAATGCATGTGTTAGTAAGGGTATACCTATTAACAATATGCAATTTTCAACAATAATTTATTTGCTTTTAAATAGAATATTGTGTACAATGTTGATAACAATGTTGTTCAAAATTATGCTTTCGAGCATTATTAAAATACTAATTAATCAAGGGAGTGGTTGTTATGCTTGACGCAAATATTCTATTGGAACAAGCAATTAAAGAGGTGGAAAATCTTCATGATGGGGAGATATTTCTTATAAAAGACCTGTTTAAGGGTTATGTTTGGAATAGAATAGCAGTAAAGGATAGGTTGCTTTTGGGTATTCTGTTTTTGAACTATGTTCATAGTACAGAGGGAGAACTGGTGGCTATTGAAAAGACATCATCCCATCAACAGAGGTATAAGAAAGTCACCATATAATTTTCTACAATCTACTATAACATTTAGTAACAGGAGATGATTTTTGATAGTAAATAAAAATTTATAAAAAGAAAGGGAAATGCAATTTGAGTGTAATTATATCTAAATTCAAAGAGGTTTTATATTCCGTTTTGCCAATCACAGCTATTGTAATTATCTTAAATTTCACGCTAACACCCATTGATTCAACTTTATTTGTAAGATTTCTCATCGGAGCGGCACTAATCATCATTGGATTGACAATTTTTTTGATTGGAGTAGATGTAGGCGTTACTCCAATTGGTAATAACATGGGCGCAAGCATTGTTAAACCAAATAAAATATGGATTGTTGTTATTGCCGGATTGCTGCTGGGCTTCTTTATTTCAATCGCAGAGCCTGATCTATATATACTTGCAGGACAGGTAGATGCTGTCACCTCAGGAATAATAACAAAGATAAGTATAGTGGCCGTAGTATCTATAGGAATTGCTATAATGCTATCAAACGGTCTAACAAGAATAGTTTACAATGTTCCTTTATATAAAATACTAACCGTATTATACGGTATTATTTTAGTTCTTGCAATCTTCACACCTCGCGAATTCATAGCTATTGCTTTTGACGCTTCTGGTGCTACTACCGGGGCATTGACAGTTCCATTTATACTTGCCCTTGCAATGGGTGTTTCAAAGCTTAAAAAGGACAGTAAGTCTTCCGAAAAGGATAGCTTTGGATTGGTAGCAATTGCTTCAACTGGTGCCATTATAGCAGTAATGATAATGAGCATAGTATCCAAAACAGATAAAATAACTGGTTCACTTGAGGCAACTCAAACTGCTTCAGATTCAATAATTCAGCCATTTATCGAGAAACTGCCCCACATAGCTTTCGAAATTATTATTGCATTGACTCCAATAATAGCAGTGTTTCTTATATTTCAGAAGATCTCATTTAAATTGTCTAAATCACAATTCAGGAAAATATTATTTGGAATGTTGTTTACCTTTATAGGTCTGGTTTTATTCTTGTTAGGTGTAAATGCCGGATTTATGGAGGTTGGAAGTGTAGTAGGATATAAGCTAGCTTCAATGGACAGCTATGTGTATTTGATCATAGTAGGGTTTGTACTAGGGTTGGTTACTATTCTTGCTGAACCAGCTGTTTATGTACTAACTCACCAAATTGAGGATGTAACAAGCGGATATGTTAAACGAAAGGTTGTTATGGCTACCTTGGCTATAGGAGTAGCCTTGGCAGTTGCATTATCCATTGTAAGAATTATAGTTCCAGAAATTCAGTTGTGGCATTATTTGTTACCAGGGTATATAATCTCTATAGTACTGTCATATATCGTACCAAAACTATTTGTAGGTATTGCCTTTGATTCGGGTGGTGTTGCTTCAGGACCAATGACTGCTACATTTATTTTGGCATTTGCTCAAGGTGCTGCTGAGAGAATAGAAACTGCTAATGTATTAATAGACGGTTTTGGAGTAATAGCGATGGTAGCAATGACTCCAATAATAGCATTGCAAATTTTGGGCTTATTCTTTAAAATAAGATCTAAAAGAGGAGGACTGGAAGTACATGATTAGTAAATCCGAAGGGCACGATATAGAGTTAATATGTGTAGTTGTAAACTTTGGTGTAGGTAGTAAAATAATTAAATTTGCTAAGAGTTGCGGCGTTTCCGGAGGAACAATTTCGTTAGGTAAAGGAACAGTAAATAGCCGAATTATGGATTTTATAGGTCTATCTGATATGAGAAAAGAAGTTGTTTATTTGGCAGCAGAAAAGGAAACTGCTGATAAAGCGATAAAACAGCTTAATGATGAGTTTGCGTTTAAAAAACCAGGTCATGGAATAGCTTTTACCACATCTATTTGCAGTATTATGGGAACAAGAACCATTATATGTGATAACAAAGTTGATGAAAGAGGTGCGAATAATACTATGTATCATTTGATAACAGTTATCGTTGAAAAGGGTAGAGGAGAAGATGTTATTACTGCAGCAACCAAGGCAGGCTCAACAGGCGGTACAATTATTAATGGCAGAGGTGCTGGAATTCATGAAACTAGCAAATTGTTCTCAATGGATATAGAGCCAGAAAGAGAACTAGTTTATATTCTTACCAAGAAAGATATCACTACAAACGTATTAACCTCTATAAGGGATGATCTTGAAATGGATAAGCCAGGAAATGGCATTATATATACTCAGGATGTTAATAATGTTTATGGTATTTTTGAAAAATAGGGCATAATAACATAATGTTTTAATCTTATGGCATAGGAGCTGCTAAATGATTATTCAAGCATTGACCATCAGATTATATGCACCTTTTTGCCATTCTCTAAAGGAGAAGAGAATGATAGTACAAAGCATTGTAAAAAGGGTTAGAAATAAATTCAATGTATCAGCCTCAGAAGTGGAGAACCATGATTTGCATCAGAGTATTGTTATTGGAGTTGCGGTAGTATCAACTACGGTGAGTCATGCAAATACCATTTTAAACGAGGTTCTCAAACTTGTTGAAGATAGTACTGAAGCAGAAGTAACAGACTTCTATTTTGAGGCCAGGTAAATTGAGTAGGTATATTTATTATGTTATTGATAAAATGCAGCATTAAGCTAAATTAGCAAAAAAATAATATATATCTTGAATTTTTACAATGACAAGCTAAAAGTTTTATGATAATATGAGAACAAAGTGAATATACATTATTTAGGTGCGCATTTATGCGATAATAGGGAATCAGGTTGAAATCCTGAACGGTCCTGCCGCCGTGTTGATGTAGTGTCCTTTTATTTTGTGAAGGTTGCTTTTTTAATAAGAAGCTAGCTTTCCAAGCCACTGTACATTTTGTATGGGAAGGCCAAAAGGTCATGATGATATCTGAGTCGGAATACCTGCCGAGATTTTTCTCCATTTTGGAGATTACTATTGCTTCACAGAGTATGAAGGATATAGTTTGTTGTTAATTATTTATGGCAAAAACAAATTATAACGTCTTGACTCTATGGTCAAGGCGTTTTTTTGTACAGAATTATTATTAGAAATCCTCAGTTTGCTATATTTAGTTTGGCAAATACTCTGTTCATTGCTGTTTGAAGCAATATCAAAACATTTTATGATAGAGGATCTGAAAGGGGATTTGTTTTTAATGACTAAAAAGATTTTAACTATTCTAATGGCTTTATTAATTGCTTTTTCAATGACTGCCTGTTCCAACTCAAACGGGGTTAATTCTGAAAGTTCAGACACCATGGCAGATACTACTAATGCTGTAAACAGTTCACAAGTTCAAGTGAAGCCTGTAAAGGATAGGGCGGGAAATGATATAACAATTCCGGAACACATAAATAGGATTGCATCTATGTCTCCTGCAGTTACTGAGGTGCTGGTTGATTTGGGACTTGGTGATAAAATTGTGGCTATTGATTTAAATGCAAAGGATTTACAGGGCGTAAGTAAGGATGTCCTGGTTATGGATATGATGAACCCCGATGTGGAACAGATTGTAGCATCAAAACCTGATATTATCTTTGTATCGGGTATGAGCTTGTTTACTGGTGAGAACCCATACAAACCGCTGCAGGATTTGGGAATATGTGTGGCATACATTCCTTCTAGCGACAGCATAGAAATGATTAAGAGCGACATTACCTTTATTGCTGATGCAGCCGGTGCAAGCCAAAAGGGTAAGGAAATCTGTGATAATATGCAAAAAGAGTTGGATACTGTAGCAGCCATTGGCAAGACCATTACAAACAAGAAGACTGTATTTTTTGAAATAGGCGCAG
>JAEYTP010000059.1 GCA_023433945.1 Bacillota bacterium
CAACAATATATCCTTCTTTATCAATAAATAATGTCGTAGGTATAGAGTAGATTTGATAAATGTATGCGGCCTCTTGACTATTATCATAGAATACAGGGAAAGTATATTTTTCATCCGCAATGAATTGTGCTGCCTTTTCCATAGTTTCTCTTTGCCCATCCGGTAAATCAATCATCAGAAAATTAACATTGTTCTTCATCTCATCATATACCTTCTGGAAATCTGGCAATTCAGCCTTACATGGTGGACACCAGCTTGCCCAGAAGTTTACAACAACAGGCTTTCCGAAATAGTCAGACAGCTTAACCTCCTTGCCTTGTGCATCAAGCATTGTAAAGTCAACAGCCTTAACCCTACTATCTTCCTCTGCTTGGGTGGAATCGCTTTGTTGGGTAGAATCACCTTGTTGCGAAGATCCGCCCTGTTGCGTAGAATCGCTTTGTTGTGTAGATCCACTCTGTTGCGTAGAATCGCTTTGTTGTGTAGATCCACTCGGTTTCGTAGAATCGCTTTGTAACGATGTCAGCGGTTGTTCCAAATCAGTATTATAATTCTTTGAAAGATACGAATAGGCTAAATACGCTCCGCCTATTAATACAACTAGGATGACAGCTGACAATAATGTTTTAATTTTTTTATTCATAAGCTACCTCATATTAGAGCATACAAGTAACCTATCATACCAGTTGCTATCACTATCCCGAGTATTACAAGCAAACACCCCGAAACGATATTAATAGCCCTATAATGTCTTTTGATAAAGTCAAATGTACTCTTTAACCTTTCTATTAATACTGCACTTACTATAAATGGAATACCTAATCCTAACGAAAAGCTCAGCAGCATAAATATACCCTGAATAGTTTCTCCGGTATTAGCAGCCAGCATAAGCGCGGAACCCAAAAATGTACCTATACATGGAGTCCAGCTTACAGAAAATATTATCCCAAACATTACAGATGGCCAAAATCCAGTGCTATTACTTTTATTTCCTGCTTGCATAACATTGTTGATAAATGGTAGCCTAATGACTCCCATGAAATTTAGCCCAAACAGTATAACTATTATTCCTGATACAATATTAACGACTGTCTGATATTCCTTTAGAAATGAACCAAGCGCACCTGCAAATGCCCCTAGAGCAACAAACAGCAGTGTGAACCCCAGTACAAACCCCAACGCATTTTTTAGTGCTTTATTTTTACCGTCAATAGTGTTTTGTCCCGCAAAATACGAAATGTAAATGGGAAGCATCGGCAAAAGGCATGGTGATATAAATGTGATAATTCCCTCTAAAAATGAAAGCAAATATTGCAAGGCACCACCTCCTGATAAATTATAATGCGCTCATTTTAGCAATATAGTAAAAATAAAAACTAACCTCGACTTCTCGCTATTACTTTTACCAAATAAAATTAACATTCCATTATTTATGTATTTATACCCTTCTTTTTAAGAAGTGTACCAAAGAAATAAAAAAGACGTACTTTATGCTTTACCATTTTTTATTTTGAGGATATGGACAATAAAGCTCCTTTTTTATTGCACGTAGCAGTACAAAGCAGCCGCAATATTTACACATTATTTATATTGGTATTTATATTGGTTATATTGGATTTATTTCTCATAAACAAGTTTTAATATTGCCCTTTACACATATCGGGTAACCTCGTATAATATAAATAGAACATATGTTCTTTTTTGTTTGGAGGTTTTGGAATGCATGAAAGAGTAATATTGCATTGCGATATGAATAATTTTTATGCCAGTGTAGAGTGTTTATACAACCCTGCCATTAGAGATTTGCCCGTTGCGGTATGCGGCTCCAAGTCCGATCGGCACGGTATTGTTTTGGCAAAAAACATGCATGCCAAGAAGCTTGGTGTAAAGACAGGCGAGGCTATTTGGGAAGCAAAGGATAAATGCCCGAACCTTTTTATTGTTCCACCAAATTATAGCCAATATATGCGCTTTTCTAAAATGGCACGTAAAATTTATGAGGAATATACCGATTTGGTTGAAGCCTTTGGGATTGATGAGAACTGGTTGGATATCACGGATAGTACCAAGCTGTTCGGCAGTGGTGAACAAATAGCACATGAAATCAGGGAACGTATTAAGGCTGAGCTGGGTCTTACTATTTCGGTAGGAGTTAGCTTCAACAAGATATTTGCAAAATTGGGCTCTGACATAAAAAAGCCCGATGCAGTTACAGTTATTTCAAATAAGGATTTTAAGGATAAAATATTCAATCTGCCGGTACAGGAGCTACTATATGTAGGCAGATCCACACTAAAGAAGCTCCACGGTATAGCCATTTATACCATTGGAGACCTTGCAAACACATCTCCTACACTGCTAAGGAGATATTTAGGCAAATGGGGCGAAACCCTTTTTATGTTTGCAAACGGCTATGATACTACGCCTGTTAGCAGAACAGACTATGTCTCAACCATAAAGGGTATTGGCAATTCTCTTACCACACCAAGGGACTTGTGTACCAATGAGGATGTAAAAGTGCTGATATATATTCTGGCCGAAAGTGTTGCCCAGCGCCTTAGAAAGCACAATTTCAAGGGTAAAACTGTTCAGATTACCATCAAGAATGCTGAACTTGGCAGTATAGACAGGCAGGCACAGCTGAGCGGGTATACCTGTACTTCTCGTGATATTGCCTCAAAGGCCTATGAGATATTTTTGCAGTCATGGGATTGGCACAAGAATATCAGAGCTTTCGGTGTGAGAGTTACTGATTTAGTAGCGGCAGATGGCTATATACAGCTGTCATTTTTTGATGAACTGAACCAAAAGGCGGAGCTGCTGGATAACTGCGTTGACAAGATACGTGAACGTTTCGGGCATGAAGCCATACAGCGGGCAATACTTTTGAAGGATAGGCCCACCGACCTGGTGCCCTCGAGGGATAACCTTATTCATCCTGTGTCTTATTTTTAGAGGAGAACTGCTGGGGTGGACGCTGTTTCGGTTGTTGCAGTTGGGATTGGTGTAATTTTGGGTATTGTAAGGAGGGATTGCATTGCATAAGGAGTTCGTTGAAGTAATAGTAAAATATACAAAACAAAGACAGCAAATACCCTTAAAAATAATTTGGAAAAATGGTAGAGCCTTTGAGATTGACAAGGTTTTGGACATACGCCCTGCTCCATCTCTAAAAGTAGGCGGTCAGGGAATGCGCTATACATGTCGTATACATGGAAAAGAAACCTACCTATGGCATGACGAAGAAAGCTGGTTTGTCGAGGCGAAGTGATTGCCATTGTCGCCCCGATTTATTTTTTTGTTTTTGATTTAGGTTTTTAATTTCTTTAGGTTATATTATTAACTTCTGATTCTTTACTGATACTTTTACTATTTAATGTGTTTACTCTTTCTGACATTATAGCCATCAGTGCTATGAAAGCGATGAGATAAATAGGATACAAGCTTATACTAATATTCTCTGCCAGGAAACCAAAAAACGGAGCCATGAAGGTTGTTCCTAAATAAGCACTTGCCATTTGAATACCCATGATTGCCTGAGAATTTTCTTCTCCAAAATTTTCAGGAGTTTCATGTAATAGACATGGGAAGATAGGCGCACAGCCCAGTCCAACTAAAATTAGGCCTGCCAAAGCAATGTTATCTCCAAAAGGCAGCAAAATAGTAACGGCACCTATAGCAGCTATTATCTGCCCCATTCTGACCATGTTTTTGTTACCTAGTTTCCCTGTTATAAATCCTGCTGCAAATCTTCCAAGCGTAATTCCAAGATAAAATAATGCTGCCCATTTTGCAGCTGTTTGTGCATTAATTCCTCTATTGAGCACCATGTAGCTGCTTGCCCACAGACCAACAGTTGACTCCAATGAGCAGTAGCAAAAAAACGCAATCAAAATGGGTTTAACGCCCCGTATTTTTAATGCAGATAATAAACCAATAGCCTTTGCCTGAGCCGTCTCAATGATTTTTTCCTGTTGCTTTCTCTTCCACATAGGCAATGAAGCAATCAAGGCTAACACCAATATAACCTGCACTGCTCCAATTGACTGATATCCTGTATTCCATCCCAAGCCGTTTGTCAAGCACAGCCCCATTATATATGGCCCTGCCGTTGCACCTATTCCCCAAAAGCAGTGCAACCAGCTCATGTGGCGTGACTTGTAATGCAGCGCAACAAAGTTATTTAGAGCTGCATCTACGCTGCCTGCCCCTAACCCATATGGAATTCCCCAAAAGCACAATTGCCAATAAGAATCGGAGAATGAAAAGCCTAATAAAGCAACCGCTGTCATCCCAACACTTATTGCAGTAATGACCCCAGTCCCTGCTTTTCTAATTAACTTATGGCTGAACAGGCTGGATACAATGGTCCCTCCTGAAATAATCATGCTAATAATTCCTACATAGGAAATGGGTACATTTAATTGGCCATACATTGACGGCCATGCTGAGCCTAGTATTGAATCAGGTAATCCCAAGCTTATAAACGCTATGTAAATAATCGCCAGTAATAAAGAAGTCATTTATTTCTCCAGTTATGTTTGATTTATTTAGGCTGCTATGAACCAGTATCTTTTAGTGTACCACAAATTATTAAACCGTTATTGCCAAAGCCATAAAATTTCCCTTTAAATTCAACAATACTATTTATCCCGTCAGAGGTGCTTAAAGTACCCTTGTTCTGCCACTTGGCTCCATCAGCAGAAAATAATATATCGATATTGGGATTTGGTGGCGTTGCGGCTAAAATAAAATCCGTGAAAGTATTTAGCTTTATACATTCCGGCTGTCCATAGGAATAGTAACCACTTTTTAAAATAGTGGCAGTTTTCATATTCTTAGATATACTTATGTCACCACCGGCAAGTACAAACTTGCCCTTATAGTAGGTCAAATCAGTATATGCATTTCCATTCATCGTTGCGGTCTGTTTCCAATTAAACCCATCCCTTGATGTATAAACAAATGAATTTATGTTTGATATTGCATAATAAACACCGCTATTCCATGTTACTCCGCTAAACGATTCACTAGCAGTCATCTTGTCTTTCTCTACACCACAAACAAGTTTCCAACTTTTCAGATCGTTTGAAGTCAGAATTGTAGCTCCTTTACCTACTGCAAAATACTGTTTATTTAATTTCTTCACAGCAAGTAGATCCATAGCGGTTTTTATAGGTGACTGTATCCAAACACTGCCATCTGCTGATACAGCTATCGTTCCATTGTCACCCACTGCAATAAAGCTCTTTCCGTCATAGATAATAGAATGAAGAGAATTCTTGATGTCCGTTTTTACTATACTCCATTGGCTACCATTAGTGCTCTTAATAATCTGACCATGTTTGCCTACTGCTACAATTAGGGTTTTGTTTGAAGCAGCAGAATAAATGTCCTCAAAGCATGAAGTTCTAGATACCAACCATGACTTATTCTTTTTATCCTTAAACAGAATTAAACCGTTTGTTCCAACAGCTACGTATGTTCCATTACCCTTGCAAATTGCATTAATTTTTTCTGTATCAGCTGTTTTATACTCAGTAATAAACTTTGTGTTGTCACTATTCATGTGATAAATACCGTCACCTAGTTTATAGGTCAGATTTTCTAAATTTGCAAGACTACTGTCCGCTAAATTTACTTTTGATATCTCCCAATCAGTAAGATTCTTGGACTGGAAGGTAATATTTTTTTGTGTGACATAATCGTATGTAGTAATATAATAATACTTATTTTCAGAGCACCAATCAATATTGGTAAAGAGCTGGTATTTACCACAACTAAACTCCTTAGTCTCCCACGTCATTCCATCCTTTGAGGTATATACAAAGTTTTTATTTTCTCCAACCTCTTCATTAACCCTTGTACAGATTGTAACAAATTTGTCTGCATCATATATTACATTTGAAAATATCAGTCCTGTCCCGCCCCCCGCGCCATGCCTAAAGAGGGCATTTGGATGCTTTGTCCATTTCACTCCATCGTTTGAATATGCCAAGAAGCCGTGACCGCTTAATACAAAGGTCTTGCCCTTTATGGCTCCATACAGTATTCTTTCGTCCGGTGATATTACTAATTTCTTTGACGAATCAGCTACATATGCAGTTTCAACGCTGCTCCAACTATACCCGTCCTTTGACCAGCAAATGTTTCCACCACCTGCTGCAACAAATATGTCCCCATTAAAAAGTACAGTTCTGAATTCAGTGAAAGCATCAGACTTGATAAATATATCCTTCCATTTTTTCAAGTCCCGAGATACCGAAATCAGGCCCTTTTCACCCACTGCAACAAAAGTGCCCTTTCCGTAAGCTACACTATTGTAATCTCGTGAAAGGTGTGATAAATCCTCTTTCCAGTTGAAATTATAGGTATTTGCAGAAGTTCGACCTGTAAGAAGCAGACATAATAATACTAAGATGTTGATAAAAACTATTTTATGTTTTGTCATAACACTTCCCCTTTTAAATTTGGGTTTATCAACAATTTAACATATTTTACCATAAATTTCAATTAATCTATCTATCATTCAGTATTAATCAGCCTTTTACCTTGTCTATGGATAGTACTATAGAATAATTTGCATATTCTAGCACTGCTTCAAGAAATTGATTCAATTGATCCGAGCCCTTCATAACCACCTTTACCATATAGCAACCACCTCCGCTTGTACGATGTGCTTCCAAAACACTCTCCTGTGATTTGAGAAAATCAACAAAACTTTTATGGTTGGTTGTTTTCATATGTATTGTAATAAATCCGGTCAATTCCATACCTAACTTTTTTTCATTTACCTTTAATGTATACTTTTCTATGATACCCAAATCCTCCATCTTACGAATGCGGCTTGCTACGCCCTGCCCCGTCATATGGATAATCTCACCTATCTCCTTCCATTGAAGTCTAGAATTTTCTTTTAATAGTTGAATAATCTGTAAGTCTATCTCATCAATCATAGTAAATCCTTTCATGCTGAAATAAAAAAGGTATTATTTATTACATAGTGGAATTGAACTCTGCTACAAATGATTATAACATTAATTTAGTAATAAATAATCAGAAGGGAGAAGATTATGGAAAAATTAAAAAGTAATGGTACAGCTCTATTGGTAATTGACGTGCAGAATTTTTATTGGGAGAAAGAAAGTCATGACAAATATATTGCAAACCTTCAAATAATTATTGAGGCCGCAAGGAACAAGGGCTTGCACGTAGTCTATGTAAAGCATGTTTGGGGAGATTCTCCAGAGGATGATATTTTTAATATTAGACAAGAGATTAAACCACAAGCAAATGAGGCTATTGTTTATAAGCGTACACCAGGTTCATTCTTTAATACCAATCTAGAGGAAATATTAAAAATCAAGGATATTAAAAATGTCATTATCACAGGAATGAAGACTAATCACTGCTGTGACACCACTACCCGTGAAGCTTCTGCAAGGGGCTATAATACAATGATTATAAGTGATGGCGTTCGCACTTTTGACCTAAAAGGAATAGATGGTGAAATGATCCCTAGAGAGACAATTCAGTATGTAACATTAAGTATCCTACAAGGATTTGCGAAGTGTATCTCTACACAAGAATTTCTACAGTTGGAATTTGAATAGAGGATTCCTAATTCCTAGTTTTTTCCACTCGTCCGTCAATTCATCGCGAACAGCAATGCCACGCATACGTTTTATAATCTAATCATCGCTATAGCCTTTTATTTTGTAGGTTTCTCCAATCCGTTGAGTAGCAAGTTCAGGATTTTCGATTTCCTCGAGCCTTTCATATCCTACTTGAGCCAGCCAACGTTTAAATGGCTCTGCTTTTGGTGAAGGTATTGTTTGTATTATTCGCAGCAATACTTCGGCATTCGCACAATCTGTAAGATATTTCTTACAGTCAGCAGCTCCCATTTTGAGTTGTACGATAAAATCGTACAACTCAAAAAAGCCTTCTTTTCTCATCTTTCTTTTCAAGTCACTCCAGTACATTCTTGGGTTCTCTGTATCTGTAAGAATTTCAATCACATCTATTACAGAGCTCATTAGTGGCAAGCTACATAGCCTTTGGTATAAGCTGTTTTTCGTGTTACATAGTATAAAGTTACTACGACAAATAAAAACATGGTACAAAGTATTTTACTAGGACTTTAATTTATACAACTAATATAATCGAAGGCTTCAACCGTCAGATGCGGAAAGTAACAAAGAGCAAGCCGGTTTTTCCAACTGATGATAGCCTTCTGAAAATGCTATATTTAGCAATGATTGATGCCACAAAAAAATGGACTCAAAGTCGCCGAGACTGGGGAAAGGTTCATTCCCAACTTGAGGTCTTTTTTTCAGATAGACTAAAATAAATCAAATTTTAAAGCTAAACAATAGCTATTATTGACATGCCCAAAAATAAAGGTATAATGCAAAATAGGGACAGATGCTTTATTAATAGGCACCCGTCCCTAAAAAATATTAAATATTCAACATCGATTTTTACCGTTTACACAAAACTTGAAACTTACCCATCATTCTAGTTAGTGTATATATATCCCTGC
The DNA here is from genome assembly GCA_023433945.1 of Bacillota bacterium. Taxonomy (GTDB): domain Bacteria; phylum Bacillota; class Clostridia; order Acetivibrionales; family DSM-1351; genus Ruminiclostridium. The sequence continues at coordinate 8,546 of JAEYTP010000059.1, forward strand.
ACGCATTCTGTCCTGCCACGACTCCAATTTTCTCTTACCGTAATTATCTATTAATTCCAACATATAAACTCCTTGATTATCAGTACTTATGGTGTCTATGTTGTAATCAATTACATAAAACTGATATACATCTTTATTAGTTTTTACTGTGAATCCAAATCGAATCATCCAGGATCTTTTACCACCCCTTATTGATTCGTTAGAAGCAAAGCCATCTCTATCCCAAGACACAATATCCCCTTGAATGAAATTAAACAATGAATCCGCTCCATCAACAAAATCGTCCGCTTCGTCTAGCGCTTTTTTAGAAAACAATGATTTTAGTGCTTCGTTATCTTTGTCCTTAATCGCAGAAACTATTTGTTCCATTCGTGCATCAGCTCTTTTATCTTCGCTCACAAGTATTCCTTCGTTTCTACCGCATGAGCTAAACAACATTAAATTTACAAGTATAAGTAACATCAAAACAATTCTTTTACTCATAGAGTTCCACTCCCATCACTAGAATTTAAGTGTTCCCGTAATCGTTTTTGGATTGAATGTCCATCCTGGATCATAATCCATACTATTTTCATTACCATATTTATTGAAAAAATCATCATACATGGCTTGGGTATTGAATGTTACTTCGTAAGTAGCTGTCAGGTCACTGGCTTTTTTATCTTGATAATCCGGATTAAAGCCGGTTACCCACCATTTATCTGTGCTTTTGCTTTTGCGTAGCGGATCAGATATTTTGGGATCAACTATCTTGGGATCATAAGTTATTATTATTTTTCCATTGTAGTCTAATTTCAATGTCATTGGCATAGCAAGACTTTGATCTACGAGCCAGTGTTTCGTATCACCCATTCTTGTATATATACCCATTTCAGCTCCTGCACCTAAGTTCAAATAATCCCCCTTCCATGCCCAAAAAATATAGTCTTTACCGCCAGAAGTAAACTCAAATTTTGCTTTATCCATGTCTGTAGCGTAATGAAAAACCTTATCATAAAAATCGTTGTACCCTGAATACTTAAAACTCTGTAGCGACCATTCTTGTCTAGCATGGTAAACCCCATCATCATCCATGACAAAGCCGCCTGCATAAAATAGTGCTAATACATCCACTCCTGTAAGGGCTTGTGTAATGTATGGATGTTGAGTTACAAAAACATTGACAGGGTTTGCTATTAACCACTCAGCAATTTCCCTTGTCACATCTTCAGGTTTAAGTTTAGATAAATCTATTCCGGTATTCCCTGTCACCTTTTTAACTGAGCTATTTTTCTTTAGAGCCAGCGAAGTCCATCTCATTATTGCAGATGCTCTAGCCCCTGAAGCAAGTCTATCTAAATCCGCTTTCAAGTTATGACCATTGTCCGTGTACTCAGCAAGGAATTTATTTAGTGCATCAAAATAATTAGTTTTAGCATTTGTGTAACCAAGCGCAATAAGGTTATTAATTATAATTTCTTGACTATTATCAGTAGTAACAACGTATTCCTCACCTGTAACTGGATTTTTCCTAATTTCTTTAGTTACTATTAATGCAATGTAATTACCTTTACCTGATACATCTGATACATTAGTTATAGTGGTATTACCCTCGCCAGTGTAAATCTTCAATACCTTCGTTAGATCATTGACATAATTAAAGCTATTATCACCTGTATAGAAATCCTTCATATTGCCGCTATTTTCTATAAAGGTACTACTATTTTTTCCTGTAGAAACAGTGGTAAACACACCAGAGTTGTTAATAACATTCGTCCCACTACTTGTTGAAATAAAGCTACCAATAGTGCCAGAGTTATCAATGGTTACATTGCTACTTCCACTAGATGTTATTGTGCCAATATTACCCTTATTATTTATTGTAGCGTCATAATCTGTTTGAACCCTTAAGGAGTTCATATTTACATTGGAATCGAAATTAAGTGTACCAGCTACTCCAAAGTTACCTGAAATCGAGTTCCAATCACTTGCATTTATATATCCATTCGCCGTTGATTGATTAAATCCGCTATAGAAGTCTTTGTTTACTATTCCGTTATAATTTGCATCAGCTTGCGAGGCAACATTCGTTGGGTTGTTTCTTATAGCTTGTGCTTCCTTATATATTTCATCTTTTTGTTTTTGTGATGTAGCACTAAAGTACTTATTTGTAAGGTCAACTATTTGGGCTTGAGCCTCCATGGTTAGATTTTCATCGCCCTTTTGTAGATGCCCACTCGGGTCTGTAAAGTTTACAGGATCATTACTGCAATATGTATAGAGATTCAGTGATAGTGGGTTCTCATCCTCACCCCAATAGCTATCCTCACTCACAAACCTACCTGTATATGGGTCGTAGTATCTTGCTCTTAGATAATACATACCTGTTTCGGTGTCCATAAATTCTCCCGCGTAGCGGATTGCGTTAGCGGCTGTTTCAATGGTAAGGGTTGGATTTCCCCAGATGTCGTAGTCGTACTGGTTGATAATCTCGCCTGTACTATCTACCATTTGTACAACGTCACCATGACCATTATATAGATAGAATGAGATGTTGCCCTTGCTGTCAGCTTTTGCTATGTAGTTAATGCCCTTTATGTAGCTAGCTTTTTGGTTGCCAGCTGCATCAGTCTCAAGTATGACATGTTGCCTGTCATAGGTATAGTATGTTAGTTCTGTTTTGTCACCTTCTATCACTGTCTTGCTCTCTCTTAAATCATCTCCATTATATACATATTTCGCTATTGTTCTCTTGCCTGACTTGATGGTTTCAGCGGATACCAGTCTGTTGAAGCCGTCATAGGTGTAGCTTACCTTCTCTATCTGAGCACTAATACTGTCTGTAATGCCCTCGCCATAGGCTGTACCATTTGTTACAGGGCGAAGCTGGGTATTGTCAGGGAGTGTGCAGCTTGTTGATTGCTTGAGTTGATTGCCATTGCTATCGTAAATGTATTTTGTGGTCTTTCGGGCAATCTCTCTGCTGTTTTCGTCGTACAGCACCTCCACCAGCTTTAGAAGCTGGTCTGCATTTGAGTAGGTATATATGCTCTTCTTTAATATATATTGTATTTCTTTTGAGGTGCTCGTGTCAATATATCCGCTAGGCTGAGCAGATGTATATGTTTCTGCCTGGTTTGCCCTGTTGCCATTGTTATCATAGGAGTACAAGGTGGTTTTGCCAGGAGCTGATACTTTCACAATTCTGCCACAGCTGTCATAGGAATAACTGGTAGTTCCATAGCTGTCTGTCTTTGAGGTTTGTCTGCCAGCCAGGTCATAGGTGTATGAATATTTGGATATATTGACACCATTTGACTTGTCATTTTCAAGACTAATCAGTTGATTGTCCTTGTCATAGGTGTATCGCTCTGTAATACCCGATGGATATTCAATCTCTGTCCTTCTGCCATTCTCGTCATAGCTGTATGTGGTAGTCTGCCCGCTTCTTGTGACAGTCTCCATTCTGTTGGATTTATCGTAGGTATATAAAGTCTCATTGCTTTTGCCGTCAGTAACCTTGATACTATTCCCAAGCTCATCATACTGGTAGGCTAGCTGTAAGCTACCATTCCTGCTTTTTTGTACTAGGTGATTTAGCTTGTCATACTCATATGTAGCCGTTCCACAAGAATCCTGCATACTGCTCCTGTTTCCGACTTGGTCATATGAATATTTTATAACGTCTCCGGTCTCTATAACCCTTTTTTCAAGTAGCTGGCCTATATTGCTGTAGGTAAATAATGTATGGTTCCCGCTTTTATCAGTCTGGCAGGCTACATTTCCCAATAAGTCATATTGATAGCTGATAGTTTTGTCTTCCTCATTTTTAACAGACCTTAGCATACCAAAGGCTGAGTAACTATAGAGGGTAAGTTTGCCTTTTCCGTTGGTCATGGTTTGCTTGTTTCCCAACCTGTCATAGGTATATTTTATTGATACCTTCAGAGGGTCGATAACCTTTATTAAGTTTCCTGCATTATCATACTGGTAGGTTGTCACGTTTCCAAGTGCGTCTGTTTGTGTAAGCACCTCACCGAATATGCTATAGGTGTATCTAATACTTGTAGCACCCTTGTCAACCGCTTCAGGTGTTGACTTTGATACAAGGAGATTAGCTAGATTATATGTATATACCGAACCATATCTAGTTTCATTGGAAGAACCTGATTTATAGCCCTTTGCATCAATATCCTTAACAACATTGCCATTTTGATCGTATACCTTGGAGCTAATAACCTTGTCATAGGCATCAGTTACCGTAGTAAGCCTGTTGAGCTTATCATAGGTATATGTCATGGTCTGATTTTTTGCATTGGTCTCTGAGATCTTATTTCCAGCCTTGTCATATGTAATAGTGTAGGTATTGTTAAGTGGATCTGTTGTAGCTGATATTCTATTCATTTTATCATAGGTATATGTGGTGGTATTACCTCTTTCATCTGTTTGAGACTGTTTGTTACCAGCCTTGTCATATGTAATCAGCTGGCTTACTGTTGTATTCTCATAACTTCGTGTAGTGCTTATCAGTCTGTTTAATTCATCATATGAATATGAAATACTATTCATTTCCCTAATATCATTTTCTGTATAGGCAAAGCCAAGAGGTGATATTTGCTTGATTCTATTACCAAGTAAATCGTACTCATATGCAGTTATAAGCTTAAATTTACCTGGGTATTTGCTATCTCTGAGGTCATCAACGGCTGGGAGGCTTGAAGCATTGTATATATCCTGCTCGTCCACCAGCTTTATGTCACGTACCAACCTGTTTAAAGTGTCGTATTCAAGTAGCTGAATATCATAGTTGCTGCCATCTCTCAAGCGCTCTATCTTTGTGGCATTTCCGTTTTTATCATAGTATGTTCTAGAATATGCTCCAGCATTATCAGTAACAGTGTTAACAAGGCCATTGCTGTAATATGTGTAGTTTACTGTTCTGGACTGCTGACCTGTTTTTGTACTGGTACTTTCCGTTGTTACAACTCTTCCTAACTCATCATAGGTGTAGTTCTCTACAGAATATATTATGCTCCCGCTTGCATCAGCATCAAATGGTATCTTCTTTCTTATTGGTCTATTTAGCTGGTCATACATAACATATGTCTGACTACCACGCTTGTCCTTAGTAATTACTACATTACCTACTAAATCAACCTTACTTAGGGTAGTATTGCCATACGCATCAACGGTTTGCTTAAGAGTTCCAAAACTATTGTAAGAGAAGGATGTCTCATTTCCAAGCTGGTCTATTTGCCTAGTTTTTCTTCCAAGAAGGTCATATGTATAGCTTACTTGTCCACCATCTGCAAATATAATCTCCGCAAGTGTTCTATCAGCATTATATCTATATTGTGTAATATTATCATTTTCATCCGACTTTGAAATAATATTACCTAGAATATCATACTTAATGCTGCTACTATTACCTAGTGCATCAGTAGCTTCTATTAAATTGCCCATGGCATCATATGTATAACTGGTACCCTTGGAACTTTGGATATCAGTAGTATATCTTAAGCCATCTACCTTTTTGATTATATTACCATTTGCATTGTAGGAGAAGTACTCAACGCCCTGTCCAACTGGTGATATAGTGGCAGTCCTTCTATTCATACAGTCATATATGTATGAATAGCCAAGCATAGTATCTACCAATTCAGCAGTATCCTTTTGAGCATTATAATTATTAGGGTCAATCTGCTTAACAAGGTTACCCATACTATCATATACATATCTTGTGACAGCAACATCACCGTCTGCAGCAGGTGATATCTTTCGTATCAGCCTTGACATACTATCGTATTCATAGCTAGTTACAATATCCTTTGCATTCTTCTCTTGTAGTATGTTGCCATTATAATCGTATTGATAACTGGTTGCATTACCCTTTGCATCAATTTTCTTTACAGGCCTATTATCTAAATCATATTCAATCTTTGATATATTCCCATTTGCATCAGTTTTTGAGATAAGCTGGTTATTTTTATTATATGAGTATATAGTTTTTGATTTTATAAGCTCCTTGTATTCCTTATCAAATTCTACATTTCTAATTGAGTTATTATCCAAATCAGCTGGATTTACAAGTAGATCGGACTCAACAAGACGGGACTGTACATCATATACGTTTCTTGTAATAATATATGTATTCCCATCCTGCTTTTCTTTCTTTGTAATAAGGTTTCCGCACTTATCATACTCATTAACTGTCTCACGAGATAGTGGTCCATTCACCTTCAAAAGTCGTGAATTTTTGTCATAGCTATATGTAACTCTGTTGTCTGCCGATGTCTCCTCTGAACCTATTAGTTGAGAGGTTTCAATAGATATAGCATTTCCGAGCTCGTTATATGTGGTTTTGGTAAGTCTAAAGCAATCAGCTCCATTTTCTGAACTTTGTAGCTCCTTTTTTAATATACAATTACCAAGTAAATCATATTCAAAGGTTTTAGCATTGCCCATCCTATCAGTGGACTTAGTAAGCAATCCATCTGGAGAATATTCGTTCAACTGCATAGAATTATCCGCAAATATAGACTTATATGGCTTACCAAAAATATTTTGATATACAGTAGACTTATAACCAGCCCTGTCAGTAAGAATAGTCATAGTTCTACCGGTATCATCATATTCATAGCTTTCGGTGGTGCCATCTGGATATATTTTTTGTTTTATAAGTCCATTTAGGTAATAAATGTTCTTAGTAGTATTGCCGTAAGCGTCCTTCTGGCTTAGTACTCTGCTGGAGCCATCATATGTGAAAATACTGCTAAAGGTATTTGTTCCATTCATTTTATTGATAAAGTCTACCTGTGCTGTTTTAACAGCAATTACTCTGTTTTGAGCATCATAGGTATATGACTTTCCAGCAGAAGCAGTTGGATTTTCCTTGTTATATCCCTCACCATCTACATCCAAGGTAAGATTTCCTCTATTGTCATATTGTCTATAGCTTATAACACTTCTGCTCGTTCCATCAAATACAGTAGTCCTAAAAGGTCTATTGAAGGCATCATATTCATATTCAATACCAGGAGCAGTTCCTGTATCCATAGCAGAATATCTAGGATCAATAGTCTTTATCATATTTCCATTCTGATCATAAAGGTATTTAGTTGCATAGCCCATTGGATCAATCTTTGTAGTAACCTTTCCGAGTCCATCATATTGATACTGAGTAGTATTAATACTACCAGAAACAGAAATGCTTTCGCTCAAAAGATTGCCTCTTTTATCATAGCTATATTGTGATATTTTATTGTCACCGCCCTTTATAAATGGCTCAACCTTCTGGATAAGTCTGTTTCGGTAGTCATATTTAAAAGAAACAATATCAAAATCAACGCCATTAAAAGTTTCATGCGTAAGCTTATTGCCTTCTAAATCATAGCTAAACTGATTAGTATAGCTACTTTGGTCATCAAGCGAGGCAACTTCCCTTGTAACCCTATTAGCAAAGTCATACTCATAGCTATGTTTAATAGCACTGTTTTCCTGTTGGTTAACATACTCAGTAATCAAGACCTTGTTGCCATTTTTATCATACTTAGTATTAATATGAGCCTTCCTGTCTGTATCAATACTAACATATTGGTCAACTGGTCTACCCATAGAGTCATACTTATTCTCTGATTGTGCAGAAACAGTATCTTTCTTGTTGCTAACAGTTCCCTCTGTTTGTGATATCATATTGTCTGCTGCATCATATGAACAGCGCTTATACGTATATTCGTCTGGTGAATCTTTTTTGTATACCCTCTCCTCTGTTAGTCTTCCTTTCTCATCATAAAGCTTCTGAACCACTCTTTGATCAGGCTCTTCTAGTAAAATTGGGCTATTTAGGCTGTTATAAGTGTATTTTATTTCATTGTTTAAAGCATCTTTTTTACTAATAAGTCTTCCAATATCGTCATAAGTAAATGCCGTAGTATTACCTCTAGCATCCGTCTGAGCTACTAAATTTCCACTATAGTTGTATAGGCTTGTGGTAGTATAGTACTTTGTCTTATCGGGCGTCTCTTCAATCTTTGTAAGCCTGTCCTTTGCATCAAAATAATAACGCTTGTCATATCCGTCTTCATCAGTAATTGATAATAGCAGCTTTGAAGATGTATCTGGTCCATATGTATAAGAAAAGATTTGAGTATCTTTTTTTACTTTATCATTTTGGTAATACTCCTTCTTTGATGGCATATTCTGGCTAGTATATTCAAATCGGATGCTATTCCCATTTGAATCTATTTCCTTTATCTTATTGCCTTGAGAGTCAAATTCATCAGTAAGTAAAGTCGTCCATGTATCATTTAATAATGTACTATATTCAAGCTGATTACCAAAAACATCATACTGGAACATAAATGAATTATTATTCTCATCTATATACTGGATTTGCCTATTTTTATCCTTATAATCTAGATACTTATATTGCTTTGAGCTAAGGTCTGGGTATTCTATTTTGGTTACTCTATACAGGTTATCATAGTGGTAAGATGTTTTATTACTGTTTTCATCTATTTCAGATATCATATTTCCTGTTTTAAATTCATATGCATAGCTCTTCACCTGCTGATTACCATCAACAACAGTATACTGTTTTGTAAGATATGCACCCTTTTGATCCACCCCATAGTAATCTTTTCCATATTCATAGTTTGTAATATAATTATTATCTTGTGAATAAACTGTTCTCTGAGTCATATTACCATAATTATCATATTTAAAATCAGTCACTAGCCAATTATCCTTATCACTAGTATGAACTTTTTCCTCTTTTATAACATTACCCTTTGCATCAACCGTATAAATCAGTTGACTTGTAGTGTCTTTGTCCTGCTTCCATGTCTTTGATGTTAGAACATGGTATTTGTCATATGCATAAGTAAATACTACAGTATTTTCACTGTCCACAGGATAGCCCTTATCATCCCTTTTTGCCTCTGGCCCAGTATAATTTGTGAGATCTCCATACATATCATATCTAAAATTTTCAATTTCCTTGTAGGGTGTACCCTTAATCTGTCCATTCAAAAGGCTTGTTGTAATTTTTTCAATTTTCTTAGGAAACTTCATCTCGTCAAATTCTGTAACTGTGGACATTTTATGGTCTGTCCCTGTTTCTTCACTTATTACCTGTTCTCCAAGTCCATTATATGTATACTTTATTTTTGTACCATTAATTAATGTTTTATCAGTATAGTATCTATAGGTATCCTTCAGATATGTATTTGTGTCATTGTATCCACTAAATCCATATCCATCAGCCTCATTTGTATAGGCATATGTAACCTTGTCCTTTACTGATGTAATAAAACTCTCAATAAAGCTTGATTTGGTAGAATCAAAACCCTTCTTCTCAAGCTCAGATTGCTCACAAATCTTTCTATACTGCATACTACCACCGTCTGAAAGCCGCTTTGTGTAGGTATTATACGTAAATTTTTCAATCCTATTCGTACGACAAAAATCGATTTGAGTTAGGTTTTCATATCTGTTATATGCAGAATAGGTCGTTCCATTTGTATATGTAAAACCTAGGTCGGGCTGGTCATACCAAAAATGATATTTCGGACTTCCATCAATGTCAAAAACTCTTTGAAGTCTGGTTCTGATTACATGCTTACTGCTGTTAACCAAAACTGCAGTCTTATCATAGACTATTTTATTACCATCGGGTAAGGTAATTACAACCTGAAACTTTCCCTTTAGGTCTCCTGAATCTGAGTTGTTTGGATTTTGAGAAGCCTTGTAACTATCGTCAAGAGTATATTTTGTATTTTCAATAGGACCAACGGTAAAACTCTGATCCTCTTTGTATTCTATATTTATCTCTCTTCCTATTGTATCAATAATCTTTGTAATAAGTATTTTTGTCTTACTGCTACCATCAACTGTATATGTAGAAGTAGTATAATGAAACTTTATAGTATTTCCATATCTATCTACAATTCCGAGTATTCTTCCGTCCTCGGAGAAGTAAGTATTCTTGCCTGTCTTATTGGTCATAACATAAAATGATGTTCCATCATTTTGTCCATTATTAAAAGATGAGTTCTCCTTTATAGTTACATCCTTAATTGTCTGGTTTTCAGGAGTATATGTATTAATATTATCAACATTAGTTGGCCCAATTAGTCTGTAGACGTCCCCTGCCTCAGTATGCAAAAACTTGTAACTACTACCGTCATTGTTTTTCTTTATTTCAATTGTGGGAAATGATAATCTCATACCTGCACCAAGATTATATCTTTCTTCATAAAAAGAACTTGTGCTATTATCCGAGTAAACCTGGTCTACCCACACGCCATTAACATATTCAACCTTCATATCTCGTACATTGGCTGTTCCACTCCTGTAAATTCTCTTTATTTCTACGTCAAGACCATTAATCCCTGGCAACACATAATCAGTTTGCGCAAGAGAGAGCTCGCCACTCTGAGCACTCACTGACTCATCCGAGGTATTATTCCTAAGATAAGCTGGAGAAAGCATTGTATTATATTGCTGCTTTGGTCCAGTTAAATTATTCATTTGTTCTTGTAGAGTAGCTGCATATGTTGGCTGTATAGATAAAAGAGATGTTACAAGCATTATCCCAGATAAAATTAATATTTTAATATATTTTGAATTCACTTTTTCTGTCCCCCTTAGGTCACTATTAATAATACTTTTGTTCATAAGCGTTTGCACTTATGGTTTCCTGAGATAATCCTTGCTTTATAGAATTTATTACACTATCTACTGTTAACCCAAGCTTATTTGCTAAAACAAATGCTTGAACAACATCTTCCTCAGGGAGCTTAGACTGTTTAGAATATTTTGTAAGCTGAGTATTGGTTATCTTTACATGGGCTATAGATTCCTGACCATTTAATACTCCTAGCTCGGCATTAATTAATCTCCAACTATCTCCCGAAGCTCTTGAGTTGATTATTTCTTCGATTGTGACCTTTGTCTTTTGACTAACTCTATCTGCGATCATAATATCATCATTATTATTCTTAACAGCTTGTTGCAAGCTTTCTAGTTGCTTTTCATCAAAATTCCTTGGCTTAAAATCAGGATTATTCTTTTTATATGTAGTAAAAATGGCTGCCCAAGCCTTACCTGACTTCTTTTCTTTTACTAGCTTCTCCAGTTCCCCCATAAGACCATAGTTATCATCTAAGAAACAATATGCAACGAGTATGTCTGGCAAGCTATAGCCGTCCTTGACTAAGCGCTCGATTTCGTTTTTAAATACTATATGTACATTCAACTGTTTTAATAGAGCTTTATAGTTATCTATATTTTTTGTGTAATTTTTTGTGTCTGATGTCTTTATCAAATTTAAGATATCCTTTGATATTTCAGTGCTTACTTCATCCTTAATGCTTTGCTTTGAATTTGTCATTATATTATCAACCATTGAATAGCCAATAAAACTTATTTGTAATATCAGTGCTGCTATTATCAAAAATGTCACTATTCTTTTTGTACTTAATTTCCTCATGATTATCTCTCCTAAAATGTTTACTATTTTGCCATAGGATTTATCTGCTTGATTTCATTCATTACCTGTTCCGTAGGGTTTTTAGGTCTTACATCCTTTACATCAGCCTGAGGAAGTTCAGGAAGGTTATTATCTACCAGCTTGTTTTTTTCGTCCGTTATTTTATTTATATCAGTAACCGTTTTATCAGTATTATTCTCCTTGGTAAGCTCATTCTGCAATATTTGTAATGCTTTTTCATCAATTTTAGCTACGGTAATTTTTTGCTCATCATTTATATAGAGCTTTTTTTCTGCTACCTTATCAGCATAAGCATTTTTATCTTTTATATAGTCATTTAAGTCAAGCTCTAATTGCAACGAGTATAGGTATTCATCTAAGGCTTGTTCATAACCACCAAAATCTGACTTTAGCTTCAATGTGAAGTATATAGCATTTTGAGTATTTATCTGTTCAGATAACTTTTCATATATTAATATTTCATCCTTATCGTCGCTTGTATCAGCTGTTACATAAATGCTTTTTATTTTTGAGTCTGATATAATGTCCTTTATCTGTTGAAGCACTCTGTCAACAAGCATTTTAACCTCATTTATACTTTCATCTGTGAAGCCTTCTTCTTGTAGCTTTTTTATAAACTCATCATCAGTACCTGAACTCAGCAGCTTTTTATCTCTATCACTTTTTTGGGAAGATTCGTCCACTGAAGCATTTGTCTTTATTAGCTTCATAACGTCATTCCAACTTCGCCCATTTGTTTTGTAGTTAAAAACTTTATCAACACTAAGTCCCGTTTCATTAGATATTTCTGTTGCAATTCTCTTGTCCTCACTGCTTGCATTCTCCATTGTAAGTGTACTTTTTTCAGCTAATAAGGTAATAGTAAATGGAATGGACGTTGCAAGTAAGGCTATTAGCACTACTACCGCACAAACCTTCTGATATGCTTTTTTTTGCCTTTTCATGTTATACCTCTCTATTCTGACATTAAATTAATGCTTACATTACCATCTATCTTTGCTCTGAATACGATTGTTGCTATCTCGCCTGACCAGGTCTTTCCTGATACTATACTTTCATTTACTCTGTAAACAATTTTCCCAGACTTTACATCTACA
>JAEYTP010000109.1 GCA_023433945.1 Bacillota bacterium
ATGTAGATATCTAGCAAAGAACGACCAACATTATACTTTTCCATTGCCTCATTGCGGGTGAGTTCCTTTGTATATACCCGTCGGCCAATGTCTATTCTTTCTTCCGTTGTGAATCTCATTTGACACCCCCTGAATTACATTTTCATAGCTAAGATTACTTCTTTCCTAAATCGTACTCCTATCAGAAAAGCTTGTCTACAAAAATTAGGTTAGTGTCTACTTTTAGCTTACCACTTCATAGGGGCAGCAAAGCAAGTCATAGCATTAAATTTGGGACCTAAAACAGCGATTTTGGGCAAAAAAGTCCCAAATTCAGCTCAAGAGTGGCAGTAAAGCGAGGCATAACAGTGAATTTGGGACCTAAAACAGCGATTTTGGGCAGAAAAAGTCCCAAATTCAGCTCAAGTGTGGCAGCATAGATAGCCAAATCAGTGAATTTGGGACCTAAAACAGCGTTTTGGGCAAAAAAAGTCCCAAATTCAGCTCAAGAATGGCAGCATAGCAAGTCATAACGGTGAATTTGGGACCTAAAACAGCGTTTTGGGCAAAAAAGTCCCAAATTCAACCCGTACCCCGCTCCGCTAGCGAGTACCAAAATCCGCTCCGCTATTGAGTGCCAAACCCCGCTGCGCTGGCGAGTACCGAGACCCCGCTGCGCTAGTGAGTACTAAGACCCCGCTCCGCTAGTGAGTACCGAGACCTCGCTCCGCTGGCGAGTGCCAAGACCCCGCTGCGCTGGCGAGTACTAAGAACCCGCTCCGCTAGCAAGTACCAAAAACCCGCTACGCTAGTGAGTACCAAGAATCCGCTGCGCTAGTGAGTACCAAACCCCGCTCCACTGGCGAGTACTAAGAACCCGCTCCGCTAGCGAGTACCAAAATCCGCTCCGCTCGCGAGTGCTAAGACCCCGCTCCGCTAGTGAATACCAAGACCCCACTCCGCTGGCGAATACAAATAGCCCGCTCCGCTGGCGAGTGCCAAGACCCCACTCCGCTAGTGAGTACCAAGAATCCGCTGCGCTAGTGAGTACCAAACCCCGCTCCACTGGCGAGTACTAAGAACCCGCTGCGCTAGTGAATACCAAGAACCCGCTCCGCAACTGAGTGTCAACCCCCCGCTCCACTGGCGAATACCAAAAACCCGCTGCGCTATTGAGTGCCAAACCCCGCTGCGCTGGCGAGTGCCAAACCCCGCTGCGCTAGTGAGTACCAAGACCCCGCTCCGCTGGCGAATACCAAGACCCCGCTCCGCTCGCGAGTATCAAGGCCCCGCTCCGCTCGCGAGTACCGAGACCCCGCTCCGCTCGCGAGTACCAATAGCCCGCTCCGCTAGCGAGTACCAATAGCCCGCTCCGCTAGCGAGTGCTGTTTCACCTGAAAAAAGTTTTATTCAGCTTTATATGGAACTTTCTTGTATGGTTGTTTTTAGTTAAGGAATGTAATAGAATTATTATACTGTTAATAATTAATTTGGAGGCATTTGATGTTATTAATATATAATGGATTGATTAAAACAATGTCAGGTGAGGACATTGAAAAAGGATATGTACTAGCTGAAAATGGCAAAATAATCGCTGTTGGCAAGGATATAAAAGAAATTGAGAATAGAATTACTGTTGATACAAAAAAAGTAGATGCCAATGGAGGATGGGTACTTCCAGGCTTAATTGATGCTCATTGTCATGTTGGTATGTGGGAGGATGCAGTTGGATTTGAGGGCGATGATGGCAATGAATCCACTGACCCTATAATGCCGCATCTGCGTGCAATAGATGCAATATACCATGCTGACCGAGCATTTGTTGAGGCTTATGAGAGTGGTGTTACTACTGTTGTAACCGGTCCGGGCAGTGCAAATGTAATAGGTGGGCAGTTTGTAGCATTGAAAACCTATGGACGCTGTGTAGATGAAATGATAATTAAGGAACCAGTAGCGATGAAGATTGCTTTTGGTGAGAATCCAAAAACTGTATATAACGAAAAGCATCAGGCACCTATGACCAGAATGGCTACTGCCGCAATACTTAGAGAAAATCTTTTTAAAGCAAAGGAATATATGCAGGAGTGGGAAGAATATCTGCAAGATACCGAGGAAAATGATAAGCCAGAATATGATATGAAGCTGGATGCATTGTCAAAGGTGCTAAAAAAGGAGATTCACTTTAAAGCACATGCTCACAGAGCTGATGATATTATTACAGCAATGAGAATAGCAAAAGAATTTGATGTAAATATTTCAATAGAACACTGTACAGATGGTATTGTGATAAAGGACATCTTAAAGGAGAGGCAGATGCAGGTGGTTGTAGGCCCTATGCTGTCTGATAGATCTAAAATTGAACTTAAAAATCAGAGTCTTGCTACACCTGGGATTCTTTCAAAGCATGGAATTAAACTTGCAATTATGACAGACCACCCTTGCGTACCTATACAGCACCTAAGCCTATGTGCTGCTATTGCTGTTCGAGAAGGAATGGAAGAGCAGGAGGCGCTCAAGGCTATTACAATAAATGCTGCAGAAATAGTTGGAATAGCTGACAGGGTAGGATCAATAGAGGTAGGAAAAGATTGCGATTTGGTAATTTATGATGGAAGTCCGCTTAATATTCAATCAAAGGTTGCCAATACTATAATTAACGGTGTTTCTGTTTTTGAAAGGAAATAAATAAATGGTTTGCGTTAAAACAAGAAGCTATGAGGAAACTGTTGAATTTGGGAAAAAGCTAGGTAAAATCCTAGCACCTAATGACGTAATATGCCTTACTGGCGATTTAGGTACAGGTAAAACAGCATTGACGCATGGAATAGCCAAGTCTCTAGGAATAAATTCATATATTACTAGTCCTACTTTCACTATTGTGAATGAGCACCAAGGCAAATATCCTTTGTTCCACTTTGATGTATATAGGATTGCAGATCCCGATGAAATGTTTGATATTGGCTTTGAAGAGTATTTATCAGCAGAAGGTGTAGCAGTAATTGAGTGGGGTGAACTCATAAGAGACATTTTACCTCATGAGATTATTAATATTAATGTAAAAAAGGCTTTGGATGAGAGTTTGGATACAAGGCTAATAGAGGTTGACTTTGTAGGTGAAAGATATTCGGACTACCAAAAGAGGCTTGAGGAAATTCTAAGAAACAGTTAAAAAATATAAAATCATTCTTTTTAGAAGGTGAATAAATGAGAATACTTGCAGTTGATACCTCTACTAATGTTGCAACTGTCGCTGTTGTGACCGATGGTATTTTAGAGGGAGAATACATTTCAAATAAAGGTAAAACCCATTCACAAAGATTAATGCCTATGATAGATGAATTATTAAAAACATTGGCCATAAAGCCCAATGATATTGATGCTTTTTCAGCTGCGGTGGGGCCAGGTTCCTTTACCGGACTCAGAATAGGAGTTACTACCATCAAAGGTTTTGGCTATGCGCTGAATAAACCTGTAATAGGGATAAATACATTGGATGCAATGGCTTATAACCTTCCATTTTGCAGTGATATCATTTGTCCTATGATTGATGCTCGAAATAATCAAGTATTTACAGCCATCTACAGCGGACAGGCTCATTCAGATATCAATGGTGTGCCAAAGCGGATTTCTGAATATATGGGAATACCGGTAGAAGAACTTGCTGCTCAACTGAAAACCACTGATGAAAGAGTAATCTTTTTAGGGGATGCAGTCAAACTTCATTCAGATTATTTTAAACAACAGCTGGGGGAAAGGGCAGTATTTGCACCTGCTTCTGTGGCTATGCCTAAAGCATCATCAGTAGCGCAGTTAGCCAGTATTATGCTTGCAGAGGGTAAAATTGAGAGTGCATTTGATCTTAAACCATTTTATCTAAGGAAATCTCAGGCTGAGAGGGAAGCTGAGAAAAAGGCTGCGAAGAGAGAAGCTGAGTAAAGGCAGGCAGGCGAGAGGCTGAGTAAAAGCAAGTATAGCGATAAGCCGAGTAAAAGCAAGTAGGCGAGAGGCTGAGCAAAAGCAAGTAGGCGAGAGGCTGAGTAAAAGCAGGCAGGCGAGAGGCTGAGTAAAAGCAAGTATAGCGATAAGCCGAGTAAAAGCAAGTAGGCAAGATGCTGAGCAAAAGCAAGTATAGCAATAAGCAGCATAAGCAAGTAGAGTGAAAGGCAGATTTAAGGCAAGCAGAGCGAAAAGTTGAGAATCGGCGGGCTGCCATCAGTAATGATATTAGAAAGAGAGTGGTTTTTCATAATTTTGATTAATATAGAAAACATGACTACTCTGCATTTAGATGGGGTAGAGGAAATAGAAAATTTGAGTTTCAAAATTCCATGGTCGAGAAATGCTTTCATGGATGAATTGACCAGGAATGAATCTGCTATCTATAAGGTTGCAATGTATGGCAAAAAAGTAGTAGGCTATGCTGGAATGTGGAAAGTATTTGATGAAGGTCATATTACGAATATAGCAGTGCACCCGGAGTTCAGGAAGAGCGGCGTCGGTAGCAGATTGCTGGAAAGCATGCTAGAGACTGCCAGAGAGCAGGGTATTGTGGCTATGACTCTGGAGGTCAGAAAGAGCAATGTTGCAGCACAGCACTTGTACCACAAATATGGATTTAGGACGGAAGGCGAGCGACGCCGTTATTATGCAGACAATGGGGAAGATGCATTAATTATGTGGAAGCAGGGGATTTGCTAGTGGCACCAACCCAGGCCACAGCCACGGCAGGCGCGCAGCGCAATAGAATCATAGCATAAGCTAGCAACTGTACCAACCTAGGTCACAGCCACGGTAGGCGCGCAGCGCAAGAGAACAATAGAATAAGCTAGCAACTGCACCAACCCAGGTCACAGCCACGGCAGGCGCGCAGCGCAAGAGAACAATAGAATATGCTAGCAACAGCACCAACCCAGGCCATAGCCACGGGAGGCGGCGCAGCGCAAGAGAACAATAGAATAAGCTAGCAACAGCACCAACCCAGGTCACAGCCACGGGAGGCGCGCAGCGCAAGGGAATCATAGAATAAACTAGTAACTGCACCAACCCAGGCCGCTGCGTTAACGCAATAAGTAATCCATATTTCAACATGTTGAATATAATATATAATAATCAATTTTAGTGGGGGTAAACATGTCTAAACCTTTTGAATTGTCTTTTGAACAGCTCCAGAACAGATGTGATGAATCGATTTTACCTTTCAAAACTACAGCAGGTATTGATACCTTTGATGGAATAATTGGTCAGGACAGGGCAGTAAATTCCATGAAATTTGGGCTCAAAATGAAGGTGAGAGGTTACAACATATATATGGCAGGTCCTACAGGTACTGGGAAAACTAGCTTTGCTAAGCAGTTGGTGAATGAGATTGCACAGACCAAACCCGTTCCAGATGATTGGTGCTATATATATAATTTCTCAAAACCTAATCAACCCATGGCAATAAATCTTCCGGCTGGAATGGGCAAAATCTTTCAGCAGGATATGGAGCAGTTTGTAAAAACTATCAAGCAGGAGATTAATAAGGCTTTTGATAACGAAGATTATGAAAAAGAGAAATCACAAATTCTAGAAGAGTTTAATAATAAAAAAGAGGAATTACTTGAGCAACTAAGTAAAGATGCAGAGAAACAGGGGTTCCAAGTAAAAACAGGTAATTCGGGCATTTATTTTCTTCCTATCATTGAGGGAAGAACCTTGAATGAAGAGGAGTATAGCGAGCTGGATGATGAAACAAAGAGCTTAATTAGTGAAAGGACAAATGTATTACAGCTAGATACTCTAGATATAATCAGAAAGCTTAAGAACAACGATAAGCAGGCAGAAGAAAAGGTATTGGAATGGGAAAACAAGATAGCCCTATTGGCTATAGGTGTTCATATAGATGATTTGAAGGAAAAATACAAGAAATATGCTTTAACTGAATATTTTGAAAAGATACAAGAGGATATACTGACAAATTTAGAGGATTTCGTTGAGGAGGAAGGGGATGAAGAGCAGCTTCCATTGATGCTTCCCTGGCTCCAAAAAGGTGAAAACACTGTATCTAAATACAAGGTTAATGTGATGGTTGATAATAGTAATCTACAGGGTGCCCCAGTGGTTATTGATACTAATCCTACTTACTCAAATCTTGTAGGTAAAATAGAGTATGAAAATGAATTTGGGTCAATATCAACAGATTATACTATGATAAAGGCTGGACTATTCCATCAGGCAAATGGAGGATACCTCATTCTTCAGGCAAAGGACGTGCTGAGTAATCCGCAGTCGTATGAAGCCTTGACAAGAGTACTCAAGACCAAAAAGATTGCTATTGAGAATATGAAGGAGCAGCAGGGAGTTGTTTCGGTATCTGCCATTAAACCTCAGCCTATTCCCGCAGATTTCAAGGTTATACTTGTTGGCAATACTCAGATTTATCATCTTCTTTATGAATATGATGAAGATTTTAGAAAGCTATTCAAGATAAAGGCTGATTTTGATGAAGAGATGAGCAAAAATGAGGATAACATAATTAAGCTTGCGGCATTTATCAGCGGATTTTGTAAGAAGGAAGGCACACCACACTTTGATAGATCTGGTGTTATAAAGGTGGTTGAGTATTCCTCATGGCTGGTTGAAGATCAGAATAAGATGTCCACTCGTTTTAACGAAATTGTGGAGATTTTATGTGAAGCAAGTATGTGGGCTGAAATGGAAGGTGCAAGGCTTGTAAAGGCCAAGCATGTTCAAAAGGCTATTGAAGAAAAAAATCAGCGTTGTAATAGATTAGATAAAAAAATGCTGGAGTTTTTGACAGAAGGAATAATAATGGTGGACACTGAGGGCGAAGAGGTAGGTCAGATTAATGGCCTAACTGTAATGGATATGGGAGATTATGCCTTTGGAAAGCCTACTAGAATTACCGCTTCTACTTATATTGGGGAAAGCGGGATTATTAATATTGAAAGAGAAGTTGAGATGAGCGGTACCTCTCATACAAAGGGAGTACTGATACTGAGCGGATATATTGGACAGAAGTATGCTCAGGAATTTCCTCTATCGCTTTCGGCAAGCCTATGCTTTGAGCAAATGTATGGTGGAGTTGATGGAGATAGTGCTTCTAGCGCAGAATTATATGCTATATTGTCCAGTCTATCAGATGTCCCTATCAAGCAGAATATTGCAGTAACCGGTTCTGTCAATCAAAAAGGAGAGATACAGCCGGTGGGAGGCGTAACAAATAAGATAGAAGGCTTTTTTGAACTGTGTAAAGTAAAAGGATTAAATGGAAGTCATGGTGTAATTATACCCTATCAAAATGTAAGAAACCTTGTGCTAAATGAAGAGGTTATAAAAGCCGTTAAGAAAAAACAGTTTCACATATATCCTGTAAAAAATATTGAAGAGGGTATTGAGATTCTTACAGGTATTAAAGCAGGGAAAAAACAACCTGATGGTGAATATGAAAAGGATACAATAAACTATTTAGTAATTAAAAAACTTAAGAAATTTGCTGAGGCATTGCAAAGCAAAAAATAGTAGTGGCATTGCAAAATAAAAATAGCAGTGGCATTGCAAAGCAAAAAATAGCAGTGGCATTGCAAAGCAAAAAATAGCAGTGGCATTGCAAAGCAAAAAATAGCAGTTGCATTGCAAAGCAAAAAATAGCGGTGGCATTGCAAAGCAAAAAATAGAGGTGGCATTGCAAAGCAAAAAATAGCAGTGGCATTGCAAAATAAAAATAGCAGACAAAAACAAATTTCTTAACGTATATTGAGTATATTCTGTAAAGATAGGGGGTGAGTCACCTGTTTGAACTTACCGATATACAACTCATTGACGAGTGTATTAATGGAAACAGTACTGCTTTTGAAGAAATAGTACGTCGGTATAAAAAGCTTGTATATAGTGTTGTATATAAAATGATACCAGACAAAGAAGAGGTATATGATATATCTCAGGAAGTCTTTATAAGACTTTATAAGTCCCTAGAGCGATACAATCCAGAGTTCAAAATGTCGACATGGATTGTAAAGATTACTACAAATCTTTGCTTGGACACGCTTAGGAAAAAGAAGCAGGATACTGTTACATTAGATGATGTAGTCGGTATATCAAGCAGTTGTGATACACCTGAACAAGCTATCATAAAGTGTCAGAGAACTGAACTAATTAATAAAGCTATAAATGAGTTACCAGATAAATATAAAATATTGGTTGTATTGTTTCACAATAAAGGAATGTCTTATGAAGAAATGACAAAGGTGCTAAACGAACCAATGTCCATCATAAAAAACAGGCTATATCGAGCGCGACTTATGCTCAGAGATAAACTTGAAAGTGCCAGAAAGGAGGAGGTATTATGACATGTAACAATGCTCAAACACTAATGATGAAGTATTTTGACAAAAATATAAATGATATTGAAGAAGCTCAGCTAAAGCAGCATATAAAAACCTGCAATAATTGTACACAAGAGTTTACAAGCTTAAAGGATATCTTTGATTTAGTAGAAGCAGATACCTGCGAGCAAATTGTGCCTCCTGTAGACTTTGAAGTTCGGGTGATGGACAGATTGAAAAAGGAAGTACCTCTTTATTCCAAGCAGTGTGGGGACAATTCATACGTTTACAATATCCTCGCTATAGCGCTGTCATTTGTATTTTTAATAATGGTAGGTGGCTTACTGCTTGAAGTTATTAAATCTCCTTTGAGCTTTATTGCTACGGTACAAGATTTCTTTAGTACTGCCGGACAGTACATTTCAGTTATGTTTGATACAGTGAGGGGAATCCTTATAGCAACTATGGGCGTAGCAGTTTCCGCTTACCAGAATTATTATTATGTTTATATAGTTCTCGCTATACTGTTATTTGTAATTCATAGAATATATGTATACATTATTTCAGACAATAATGGGGGCACTGATGAAAAATACGTTTAAACTGGTATGTATATTAATACTGATAGTATTGGTACTGGCACCTGCAAATGTTTATGCTGCTAAATCAATCCTCAATAATAAATATGTTGTTATGCAGGATGCGGACATTACAGAACCTGATAATGAGGACATTGTTGTGGTGCTTGGTAGTGCAAATATAAGTCATGAGATTGGTGGGACTTTGATAGTCTTGCTAGGTGATGCGATAGTCAATGATGACATAGAGGGGGATATTATTTCTATCCTAGGGGATGTTAAATTGAAGGATGGTATAAACATATCGGGGAATGTGGTTTCCATAGGTAACCTTGATAAGCCTGATTCAGTCACAATTGGCGGCACTAAGCTAAGTGCTTCGATAGATTGGCTTTCAATGTTTAACGTCAACAGTGTACTGATAAGTGTTCTCATACTATTGGCTATTATTACTTTGGGTGCTGGGCTTGTATTGATATCGATATTTACTGCGAAATTCAGGGTAATGTCCAACTCCTTTTCGGTGAGACCTGGAAGAAAAATGGCGCTTGGAATTTTGTTTGTAATTGCAAGCACTATAATTCTGGCTTTCTTAATCTTCTTATTTGTAGCACCAGTATTATATGTTTTAATATTTATTGTTGCTGACATTATGGGAGGAATATTTGTAGGAAATACTATACTTAAGAATAATGACCAGAAATCCACTATCTTTCTACAGTTCTTTATTGGACACATACTAGTAAGTATTTGCAAGATAGTACCCGTATTAATTATTGATCCAAAGAACTATATTGGAATGTTTATATATGGTGTATTGCTGATTGTAGGTGAAATAGCATTAGCTTCTTTTGGACTTGGGACAGTTATTGATACTTCATTTGGTAAAAAAGTAAAAAATATATCACAAAAAGCTAAATGAGATTTGCTTTGTTAAGTAGTTATTTGCTATAATATAAATTGTACTAGTTTAACATATTGGGGGAACAAGGAAATGATATCTACAAAAGTTGTAATAAATTGCCCTTCAGGCTTAGATTCAAAAGCTGCTGCCATGCTAGTTCAAAAAGTATCTAAGTATAGTTCAAGCATTTGGCTTGAAAAGGGTGAAAGACGAGCAAATGCAAAAAGTCTGTTGGGTTTATTATCTTTAGGTGTTGAAAGACAGGCTACTATAGCTATAATTACAGATGGTGAGGATGAGGAAAAAGCCTCAAAAGAGATTGCTGAATATTTTTCAGAAGGTTTTTAGTTAACTTTACACATAATGTAATAAACAAAAAATGCTGTGGTCACCTGATCACAGCATTTTTTTAAAATTAGTAATTTTAGATCTCATTTCTACACATAATCTTATTTTTAAACATGCAAGTATAAAGAGATATCTGGATATGTAAGTTATAAAGATCTGTGAGTATACAAAAATTATTTAGGAAATATAAATGCTATGTAAGGAGGTGTTAATGTATAGGTGTTTGATATACAAGAAGAACTAAAGAAGCTACCCGAAAAACCGGGAGTATATATAATGAAAGATGCTACCGGTACTATTATATATGTTGGTAAGGCCATAGTATTAAAAAATAGAGTGAGACAGTATTTTCAGAACTCTATAAACCATACCCCCAAGGTACAGGTAATGGTATCGAAGATAAGCGAATTTGAATACATTGTCACTGATACGGAAGTTGAAGCGCTTATGCTTGAGTGCAACCTGATAAAAAAGCACAAGCCTCGTTATAACATATTATTAAAGGATGATAAACATTATCCATATATCAAGGTAACTCTTAATGAAGAATATCCTAGGATTCTAAAGACCAGAAGAGTTGAAAAGGATGGAGCTAAGTATTTTGGTCCATATTCAAGCGGTTTTGCGGTAAACGATGTGCTGGATATGTTAAAAAAACTATTTCCAATCAAAACCTGTGCAAAGGTACTTCCTAGAGATATAGGAAAAACAAGGCCCTGCCTTAATTACCACATGAATCTATGCCTTGCGCCCTGCCAAGGAGGGGTTAATGCAGATGATTATAGAGAGATGATGAAGAAGATTTGCAGATTCTTAGGTGGACAGCATGACGAGATAGTTAACGATATTAAGCTAATGATGAATGAAGCAGCGGAGCAGCTGGACTTTGAAAAAGCTGCACAGTATAGGGACAAGCTGCTTAGTATAGAGAAGCTTTCGGAGAGCCAAAAGGTATTGCTCACAGATTTACAGGATAGAGACATAATAGGCTTTTCAAGAGATGCTGCCGATCTTGTTGTACAAGTGTTCTTTATTAGAAGCGGGCGAGTTATTGGAAGAGAACACTTTGTCTTTGAAGGAGAAGGATCCTCAGTAGTAGAAAGCTCACTATCGGGTTTTATCAAGCAGTTTTACAATAGTGTACAGTTCATACCGCCTGAGATTATTATTCCTCAGGAGGTGGAGGATGAAGAGGCTATTTCACAGTGGTTGACCGAGAAGAGAGGAACAAAGGTTACACTCAGAGTTCCTAAACGTGGAGAATTTGTGAAGCTGGTTCAGATGGTATCTCAAAATGCACAAATTGCCCTCAATCTTTACAAAGAGAGGGAAAAGAGAGACAATAAGAACAGTGATGAAGCACTCACTCAACTTATGCAAGTACTGTCACTCGGAGAGAAGCCTCATAGAATTGAATCCTATGACATATCCAATACCGGTTCTTCTGAAATTGTTTCAGCTATGGTAGTATTTGAAAATGGAAGAAGTGCAAGAGCGGAGTACCGAAAGTTTAAAATGAAGTCTATTGAACAGCAGAATGATTATGGTTCAATGCAGGAAACCATTTTCAGAAGATTTGCACGAGCAATACATGAGCGTGAGGAAAATGTCAAAAATCCTAAGTTTTCAAAACTGCCCGACCTTGTTCTTGTGGATGGAGGGATTGCACATGTGAATGCCGCATTATCAGTCATGGCTGAACTGGGAATAAATATTAAGGTGGCAGGTATGGCAAAGGATGATAGGCATAGGACAAAAAGTCTCGTTACTGCTGAAAGCACCTATGATTTGTCAGGTAATTTGCCACTGCTTAGGTTTATCACAGAAATTCAGGATGAGACGCATAGAGTAGCGGTTGAGTATAATAGGAAACTCAGAGAGAAGAGATATACTCATTCTGAGTTAGATGACATAGAGGGAATAGGAGCTACTAGGAAAAAGGCACTTATCCGACACTTCAAGTCAGTTGCAGCGGTCAAGAGAGCGGACATACAAGAGCTTCAACAGGTTGAAGGTATAAGTGAAAAGATAGCTCGGCAGATATATAATCATTTTAACTAGATTTGAATTAGCCAAAAATGGATAATAACTGATTATATTTGCTAATAATTAATAGCGGAATGAATTAACTGATAAATATTAACTGATAAATAATAGCTGATAAGTAATAGCTGATAAGTAATAGCTGATAAGTAATAGTGCATCAGTAATAACTGACAAGTAGCAATTGTTAACAATCGATTAGCTATTAGTATAATCAATATCATATATTTAAATAGGAAGGTATTAAATGGCGATATACGCAATATCAGACCTACACCTAGCATTAGGGTGCGATAAGCCCATGGATATTTTTGGCGGCAGATGGGCAAATTATATGGAAAAAATTAAAAACAATTGGCAACAGGTGGTTAATCAGGAGGATTATGTAATTATACCTGGGGATGTATCATGGGCAACTTATATCGAGAATGCATATGAAGATTTCTCTTTTATTGAGCAGCTACCTGGCAAGAAGATTATATCAAAGGGTAATCATGATTATTGGTGGACAACTGCTTCCAAGCTAAACAAGTACATGGAGCAGAACAACTTCAAAACTATATCCTTTCTTCATAACAATGCTTTCTTAATAGAAGATGTTGTGATTTGTGGGACAAGGGGTTGGAAATGTCCTGGTGATGAGGACTTTAAAAAAGACGATGACAAGATATATAAACGAGAGGTTGAAAGGCTTAAACTTTCACTAAGGTCAGCGGAACAATTGGCATATGCAAAACAGAAGAAAGAGTCAGTCGGGGTAGCTGCAGAGAAAATAGTTTTTATCCATTACCCTCCTGTTACGCAGAAAAGTCCCGAGACAGGCTTTTTAGAGGTGCTCCGAGATTATAATGTTAAGAAATGCTTTTTTGGGCACCTACATGGAGAAGGAATAAAGGGTGCATTAGAAGGGAATATTTTTGGAATTGAGTTTAAGCTAATATCAGCTGATTACCTAGACTTTATGCCTGTACGTATTTAATAAAATGTTTCTATTGGATTTTCTTGATTGTTATAGTATAATAGTGTGGTTGATTTTTAATATTTTTTAGATTATCAATTAAAATGGACAAAAATATAAATTAAGAGTAAATAATGGGAGGTTTTTTATAACCATGAACGTAAAAGTTGAAAATATCGAAAAAAACGTTGTGCAGCTTGAGATTGAAGTTGATGCAGCAAAATTTGAAGAAGGAATGCAGCTCTCTTACAAAAAGAATGTTTCTAAGTTTGCTGTACCAGGGTTTAGAAAGGGTAAGGCGCCTAGACACATTGTCGAGAGATACTACGGAGAAGGTGCATTATATGATGATGCCATCAATATAGTTTGTGGCGAAGCATATGAGAAGGCTATTGAAGAAAACAACATTCAGCCTGTTGACAGACCTGACATTGATATTAAGCAAATTGGCAGCAAGCAGAACCTTATTTTTACAGCTAAGGTTACTGTTAAGCCAGAAGTAGAGCTTGGTGCATATATGGGCGTTGAGGCAGAGAAGGTTACTGCAACTGTTACTGATGAAGAAGTAGAGGCAGAATTCCAGAAGGTTGTCGACAAGAACTCAAGACTAGTAACTGTTACTGATAGACCAGTTCAATCAGGAGACACAGCGGTTATCGATTTTGAAGGCTTTATAGATGATGTTGCATTTGAAGGCGGTAAGGGAACTGATTACAGCTTGGTTATTGGTTCAAATACATTTATTCCAGGCTTTGAAGACCAGCTTATTGGGAAAAATGCTGGAGAAGAGTTAGACGTAAATGTATCCTTCCCAGAAGAATACGGCAAGGAAGAGCTAAATGGTAAGCCCGCATTATTTAAGGTTACTATAAAGGAAATAAAGGTTAAGGAATTACCAGAAGTTGATGATGAATTTGCAAAGGATATCAGCGAGTTTGATACTTTGGCAGAATACAAGGAAGACCTCAAGAAAAAGCTTTTAGACGCTGCTCAAAAGAAGGCTGAACGTCAGACGGAGGAAAATGTAATCAACAAGGTGGTTGAGAATGCTACTGTTGAAATTCCTCAGGTAATGATTGAAAATAGAATTAACAACATGATAAGAGACTTTGACATGAAGCTTCGTTACCAAGGGTTAGACCTTGAAAAGTATGCTCAGATTATGGGCCTCGATGAAGCTGGTCTCAAAGGACAGTTTGCTGAAAGAGCTGCTAAGGAAGTTAAGGTTCAACTCGTTATTGAAAAGATTACTGAGGTTGAAAACGTACAGGCTTCAGATGAAGATGCGGACGCTGAAATTCAGAGAATGGCAGATATGTACAAGCAATCAGTTGAAGACCTAAAGAAGTCAATTAGTGCTGATGAAATGGAATACATCAAGAAGGATGTTGCATTCAGAAAGACTATTGAACTGCTTGTTGAGAAGGCTAAATTTTAATTTATTCGGATAAATCTAGGCAATAAGTGTTACTTTGTTTGAAATTTGGATACATTATATAGATATACCTAGTATGTATAGGTACTTCTTTATAAGGAGTAATATAATGTCAAACATAAAACTAAAATTCATATGGTGCAATCGAAAGGTTGAAATCATATATTAATAAGGGAGGTATGGTCATGAGTTTAGTACCTATGGTAGTTGAGCAAACAAATCGTGGTGAACGTTCATACGATATTTTTTCAAGATTGTTAAATGATAGGATTATTGTTTTGAGTGATGAAGTAAATGATGTTACAGCTAGTCTGGTTGTGGCACAAATGCTCTATTTGGAAGCACAAGATCCTGATAAGGATATTCAGCTTTATATTAATAGTCCCGGGGGTTCAGTAACATCCGGATTTGCTATTTATGATACTATGCAGTACGTTAAGTGTGACGTATCAACTATTTGTATTGGTATGGCTGCTAGTATGGGAGCATTCCTTCTCGCTGCAGGAGCAAAAGGTAAGAGATTTGCTCTTCCTAATGCAGAAATAATGAT
>JAEYTP010000038.1 GCA_023433945.1 Bacillota bacterium
AGTGCAAAGAAGCTATCGCTAATGGTCAGGATACTGCTGCAGAATCATTTAAGAACGCTACTAAGGCTTTAGATAAAGCAGCAGCTAAAAATATTTTACACAAGAACACCGCTGCGAGAAGAAAGTCAAGATTAGCAAAGGCTTTAAATGCAGCAAACAAGTAATACATTACAGATAGCGACGTAGTGCCTGTTTCTTCATAAGAAACAGGCATTTTTGATTGTGAAAGGAAAAAAACATGGGAAAAACATTGGTACTAGCTGAGAAGCCATCTGTTGCCCGAGATTTGGCAAAGGTATTAGGTTGCAGCCAAAACAGCAACGGATTTATTTCAGGTTCAAAATATATAGTTACATGGGCCCTTGGGCATCTTGTTACACTTGCAGACCCGGAAGTATATAGTGACAAATATAAGAGCTGGAGAATTGAGGATTTGCCTATGCTCCCAAAAAAAATGGAGCTGGTTGTTATCAGAGAAACCTCCAAGCAATTTGGTGTGGTAAAGAATCTTTTAAAGAGAGATGACATAGATGAACTGGTTATTGCGACTGACTCTGGGAGAGAAGGAGAACTTGTCGCTCGTTGGATTATTATTAAGGCAGGCTTCAAAAAACCTATCAAAAGGCTATGGATATCATCTCAGACAGATAAAGCTATAAAAGAAGGTTTTTCAAAGCTTAAGCCTTCTAGAGAGTATGATAACCTGTTTTATTCCGCTCAAAGCCGTGCAGAAGCGGACTGGCTAGTTGGGCTTAATGTTACAAGGGCCCTGACTTGTAAATACAATGCTCAATTATCAGCTGGACGTGTTCAAACACCTACATTAGCTATGATTGTTGAGCGTGAAAATGAGATTAAGAAATTCATTCCAAAGGACTTTTGGACTATATCGGGAAGCTTCTTTGGCTTTAATGTACAGTGGCAGGACAAGAAATCAGGACAGACGAGGATATTTGATAAACAGCTTGCGGATGATATTACTAAAAAAGTATCAAATCAACCCGCTGAAATTACTGATATCAAAAAAGAAGCAAAAAAA
The DNA here is from genome assembly GCA_023433945.1 of Bacillota bacterium. Lineage (GTDB taxonomy): Bacteria > Bacillota > Clostridia > Acetivibrionales > DSM-1351 > Ruminiclostridium. Next base: position 1,040 of record JAEYTP010000038.1, read on the forward strand.
GAACTCCCCCCTTTGGCATATGACCTAACTGAGCTTCAGAGGGATGCAAATAAGCGTTATGGTTACTCAGCAAAGCAGACTTTAAATATAATGCAGAGATTATACGAGTCCCACAAGCTGGTTACTTATCCTAGAACTGACTCCAGATATATTACTGACGATATTGTTGCAACCCTTCCAGAACGATTAAAGGCTATAGCTGTTGGTCCTTATGCGAAGGCAGCCCAACTTTTGATACGCAATAAGCTCAATATAACAAAGCGTTTTGTTGATAACTCAAAAGTAACTGACCACCATGCAATAATTCCTACTGAGCAATTTGTCAATCTCTCGTCCCTTAGTACTGAAGAAAGAAATATATATGACCTGATTGTGAAAAGGTTTCTTGCTGTATTAAATACACCATTTGAGTATGAGCAAACTACCGTTCAAATTACCTGTTCCTCTGAGTTATTCTTTGCTAGAGGTAGGATTGTAAAGGCATTGGGCTGGAAATCAATCTACGAGGGTTTTGGGCGCATAGACGACGATGATGAACAAGATGACACGGAAGCTAGCTCCGAACAAGCTATTCCAAGCGTTATTAAAGGTCAGAAGGATAAGTTGACGTCAGTACGACCTATCAACGGTAAAACAAAGCCTCCTGCGCGTTATACTGAAGCTAGTCTTCTTTCTGCAATGGAGCACCCAGGTAAATTTGTGCAAAGCAAGGAGCTTAGGGAAACTCTTGAAACAACAAGTGGACTAGGAACACCTGCTACCAGAGCAGACATTATTGAAAAGCTGTTCAATACCTTTTATATAGAGCGAAGAGGAAAAGAGCTCTTCCCTACCTCCAAAGGTATTCAACTAATAGGCTTGGTACCAGAGGATCTTAAATCTCCTGAGCTCACAGCAAAATGGGAGCAACAGCTATCCCTAATAAGCAAAGGTAAAATAAACTCTGTTTCCTTTATTAATGAAATGAGGGGTTATGCCTCAACTCTTGTAAGCAATGTTGTGGCTAGTAATGAGGTTTATAAGCATGACAATGTTACACGTCAGCGTTGTGAGTGTGGTCAATTTTTACTTGAGGTTAACGGCAAGAAAGGTAAAATGCTTGTTTGCCCCGATAGAGAATGCGGGTATAGAAAAACTCTCACTCAAACCTCAAATGCACGTTGTCCTGAATGCAAAAAGAAGATGGAAATCCGTGGTGAAGGAGAAAACAAGACATTTTATTGTTCCTGTGGTTATCGTGAAAAGCTTGATGCTTTCAAGCAACGCAAGAACGAGCAAGTAAGCAAGAAAGATGTAACTAAGTTCCTGAGGCAGCAAGACAGTGATGAAACCATTAATTCTGCACTTGCTGAGGCACTTGCAAAGTGGAAGAAGTAAGTTATACCCCCCACAAAGACATAAAATATACCCCCGTAAAGTGACTTTTTAGGGTCATTTTACGGGGGCTTTTGCTTATTTTTCTTCATATTCCTTCAGGTCATGCTTCTTCCATTGAAGTGAAAGCTTACTGTAGTTCACACCATTGGTAGTGGTATTTGCCCATATATCCTTTGCCTTCTTCAAATTAGCATCCGACGTATTTGAAACAGGAATATACACGGTCTGAGTATATAAATCTTTTCCTATCTTGATATAGTAAATATATTCATTTGCTACGCTATCAAGATAAAAGCTCTTTGATTCATCCTCTTTCACAAACTGTTGAATAGCATTAACATCATATTCCTTTGACAAACAGTATATCTGAGCACCGTTATATTCAGATGATGTAATGCTCACCTTTGCAAGCCCAAAATTAACCTCCTCATTCTTGAGGTACATCAATCCTAATGGGCTAATGGTATCTTCTAACTTTGCGGAACTAAGAGAAACATTCATGGATAAATTAATGTTGCTTTCAGGATCAAAAGTATTGATGTATTCAGCAGTTCCAACACCGGAATACCCTCCATAATAACCCGACGAATACATATATTTATCATAATAGTATCCACTTAGTCCAGTGTTACCAGTATTCCAATTTCTTGTAACCTTTGTTGCAAAATTATATTTCTTCATTTTGAACTCTTTGGGCTCTGAGAAATTAACAAGACCTTCTGCCTGAGCTATTTTGCCTAAATATTTACTCAGATTTGCTTTATCCAGTGTAAAGGAGTTAAGCATTTTATTGATACTTGCCTTCTTATTATCATCTAAATACTTATCATCCATCATAATAGCAGAAACAAGATACTTATAGCCATTTCCTACTACGTATAGATTATTCATTATGTATGGCTTATTTGTAATAGTCTTAAAACGTAGCGAAACAAAATATGTATTGAGACCATTCTGAACTTGCTCTTTGCTGCTTAGCAACTCAACCACGTTGTTATTATAATTATTCTTTATTTTGTCAATATCCTTTAGTGCCCAGTTTTTTGTGGTCTCATCACTTGTTGCTGAGCCAACAACACTAACGGTTATTCCCTCCTGAATATTAGTAACCATGTTATTCATAGCGTTTTCTGTCTTGTTGTCAACAGCACTAGACATTTCCTCATCTGTATAAACCTTTTGAATAATCTGATTTCTGGCATTTGGTGTTCCACTTACCTTCCAATAAGGGCTAAGTATCATTTTGTATCCGTAACTAGTATTGGTGTAATTTCTCTCATCACTTATTGAATCTGATAACTCTTTAATATTTGGATTTTTACTATCAAATGAAGTACTAAAAGAGCTAGTAAGCTTATCAAACATATCAGAGTGATTTTTGTAAAATTCTCCAACCATACTGATTGTTAGATTATATATGTATCCATTTTGTATATAAATCCTATTTTCAACGTATTCTCTGAATTCTTCTGCTGCTTGATCCACCAAATAGTAATCATAATAACCGCCTGCTTTTATGATACGTAAATACTTCTGCCCTGCTGCATCAGTAGCTATATCAACCAAGAATTCCTTATCACCCCATAAGTAGTAATAGCCCTGTTTTGATTGATTTTGCATAATATAAAGTAAATCTTCAAGCTTTAAATTATCTGTATTTTTGTTAACTTCCAAGCTGATAGTAGAATTGTAGCTAGTCGTCGACATGTTGAAGTAGTTAGCTCTGTCACTTTTATAAATAATAGCATCATCAGGGAGGTACATGGACCATTTATATATGTAGCTTCCAACCTCTGTTTTAGATGCATCCTTGCTTGAAAAAACCTTGTAAAGGTCTATATTGCCACTTTCTGCACTCACAATAGGTGCAAAGCAGCCAATTAACATAATTGTACAAACAATAACCGATAGTAATTTTTTCATGTATAGCAAACCTCCTTATTATTTCTTTTTCGCTGGTACTTCTTTAAGCGTTACAGTAATATCGAACTTTTTGTCTCCCCTTGAGAAAGTAAGCTTAACCTTGTCACCGGGCAGATAGTTTTTTAAAATTTCATTGTACGATGCTATTGAAGTAGTAGGTTTGCCGTTAATAGAATCCAGTAAATCCCCCTCTTTTATCTGCTCTGAGGTAACCACAGCATTATTTTGGATGGTAACAACTTTTAGACCCTGATTGGTTGGCAATCCAAGCAATGCTGCCCAGTTCTCTTCAAACTCAATACCTGTAAAACACCTTTTAATCTTACCGTATTTCTTGTAATGATTTAAAAAGTAATTAATGTTATTTGCTGGTATTGAAAAGTTCATGCCCTGATAATAGGAATATCCCAGAGTATTAATACCAACCAGCTCACAGCTCATATTAACAAGGGGTCCTCCACTATTTCCTGGATTTATTGATGAATCGGTCTGCAAATAGGAATAAATCCCGTCAACAGGTCTATTTAAGCCGCTGATTATTCCCTTACTTGCGCTGTTTCTGTACTCAAAGAACAATGGTGTACCAATGGCAATAACATCATCACCAACTTTTGTTTTCTTTTCATCAGCTATAGCCATGGGTTTAAGATCCTTACGATCTATCTGAATAAGAGCCAAATCTATGTCCTTGTCAGCATATAACAGCTTAGCTTCAAAGATTTTTCCGTCATAAGTTACAACAAATATTTCCTTTATTCCATCAATTACATGATTATTTGTAAGTATCTTCCCATCCTTGTCAATCACTACACCTGACCCAAACTGCAGATTCTTTGGGAACTTACTGTAGGTATCTTCCTGTTCACGATATTGAGTATTATTTCCTATTATTGCTACAACTGACTGATTTACCTCATCAATGACCTCTGAAACCTTTTGTTTCTCTTGTGTTTTTGATATTTGCTCCTGCTGTACCTGCTTTGTTGCTGCAACAATATCATCCTGCTGTTTTGAAGAAACAGCTGCAAAGCTAGGCATAGTAACTTGCATCAACATGAATAGACATACAATTAAGCTGACGATTCTTTTTCTCATGTAGAAACCTCCTATAATTTTTTAGCCATCAAATATTATCATTTATATACTCTAAGCTAGCAACATATTACCATATTTATACAGTAAAATAATTACAAATTTATGTCATTTATGGTGTAAATATTTGTCCTGTTTTTTATAAGCGAGTAAAGAAAAGCAAAGAAGAGTGTTGGATCAATCATTATATAGAGGTCTGAATGAACTATTGGCATAAATGATTTGCGGTAACAGGAATGGCGTACAAAAAAACTGATCATATGAGATATGGTCAGTTTTTTATCTGCTTTGGAAAAAGGCTGATATTCAATTTAATATATGTATCATTTTATATAGCTTATTATATCATTCACTACCTTATCAAGATCTACCTTTGAAGTATTTATAACCAGGTCATATTGGGTTAAATCTGTCCAATCTTGACCTGTAAAGGTATAGAAGTATTTTTTTCGTTCAATATCGCATTTGTCTATTTTTTTCTTAGCCTCAGATGAAGATAAATTATAGAGCTTCTCTATCCTACTCTGTCTAAAATCCTGGTCGGCATGTAAAAAGACATTAAATAGATTAGGGTTATCCCTAAGAATATAAGATGCACAGCGCCCTATGATAACACAAGGTTCATTTTCAACGCTTTTGGTGATAATATCTGATTCAATATCAAACAACTGAGCATTTGTAGGAAGAGAAAAAACTGGTGGAATATACTCATAGCTAAGCATTGGTTGTGTAATCAATACCGCCTGCCAAAAGGATGAAAGCCTTTCATCAATTGTCGATAAATGTCTTTCGTTAAGCTTTAATTCTTCTGCTGCTCTGCGTATAATCTCATGGTCAATATACTTGTAGGATAACTTCTCTGCAAGCTGCTTTCCAACGTAGGCTCCCCCACTTCCAAGCTGACGATTAATAGTTATAACGGTATAATTATTCATAATGTCCTCCTGTTCTTTGCTTAGAATTGCGCTGTTTCCTAATACTATTATATAACTTTTTTTGATAAAATCCCATCTTATTTATGTATATCTAAATAATTTAATATAGTTTAGTAAACAATGTATCTTTGTTTATAAATCATAAAGATTTGCTATAGCTTTTGATAATATAAACATTTAAAAAACATATCCTGTTCATGTAAAATAAAGAGCTATATATATCTTTTGCTAATATAAACATAATGAAAAACATATTTTGCTTATGTAAATTAAAGCCTTATACTTAATAATATGCTAGTGAAATAAAAAATGCACTCAACTAAACAGCTGACTGCTGAATTAGTTGGTGCATTTAAATTTAATGTTCTTATGCTAAACTACAACTTGACTCTATATCTCCATGATAATAGGCAGAATCATTGGCTTTCTCTTTGTCTTTTCATATATACAATCCCTAAGCGCATCACGAATAGCGGACTTTCTAGCCGACCAATCACCATGGTTCTTTCCGCCGAATCTATTAACTGCTTGATTAGCTATCTGCTTAAGCTGCTCCATGAGGTCTTCTGATTCCCTGACATATACAAAGCCTCTCGATATGATATCTGGGCCAGCTACAACATTTCCGGTATCTCCTTCGATTGTAATAACTACTACAATCAAACCATCCTGTGATAGATGCTTTCTATCTCTCAGAACGACATTGCCTACATCGCCCACTCCGAGACCATCAACAAGAACCTTACCAGCAGGTACACTTCCATTTATCTTTGCAGAATCATTTGTAAGCTCAAGTACCTTTCCAATGTCCAATATGAATATATTCTCACTAGGCATACCCAGCTTTCTCGCCAAGTCACAGTGTTGCCTTAGATGTCTGTGTTCTCCATGCACAGGCATAAAGAATTTAGGCTTTACGAGGTTGTGGATTAGTTTTAACTCTTCCTGACAAGCATGCCCTGAAACGTGTATATCAGCTAGCGCATCGTATATAACATTTGCTCCCTTTTTAAAGAGCTCATTTACTATTCTAGAAATTAGCTTTTCGTTTCCAGGTATTGGTGAAGCTGAAATGATAACAACATCACCTGGAACAATCTCAACCTTCTTGTGCTCTGAAAATGTGATTCTGGATAGAGCAGACATAGGCTCGCCCTGACTGCCAGTGGTAATAATAACAAGCTTGTCATGTGGCACTCTGTCCAAGGTCTCCATATCAACCAGCACGCCCTCTGGTACAGTAAGATATCCCAATTCCATCGCAACATTTAAAACATTGAGCATACTTCTGCCCAAAACAGATACCTTTCTATCAAACTTAACTGCGGCATTTATTATCTGCTGAACTCTGTGTACATTTGATGCGAAAGTAGCCACCAGTATTCTGCTTTTGCAGTTCATAAATATTTCGTCCAGTGATTCTCCAACAGTACGCTCTGACATTGTGTATCCAGCACGTTCTACATTGGTACTATCACACATAAGCAATAGGACACCTTTCTTGCCTAGTTCAGCAAATCTTGCTAGGTCCATAGGTTCACCTTCAATAGGAGTATAATCAATCTTGAAATCTCCTGTATGAACGATGACACCGATAGGTGTAAATATCGCTAATGAAACAGCATCAGCAATACTGTGAGTAGCTCTGATAAACTCAACCTTGAATGGTCCCAACTCAATAGTTTGTCCAGCATGTACAGTTTGAAGCTGAACCGTATCAAGCATTCTATGCTCTTCTAGTTTGTTTTTAACCAATCCTAGAGTTAATCTTGTACCATAGACAGGTACATTTATTTCTTTTAATACATATGGTAAGGCACCAATATGGTCCTCATGTCCATGTGTTAATACAATTCCCCTAACCTTCTCCTTATTTTTTGCCAAATAAGTAACATCAGGTATTACAAGGTCTATTCCTAGCATCTCATCCTCAGGAAATGATAAACCACAGTCTACAATAAGGATCTCTTCTCCATATTCAAAGGCGGTAATATTTTTGCCTATCTCTTGGAGCCCACCCAAAGGAATTATCTTTAGTTTTTTCTTAGCTTTTGACACAATCAAACCTCCATATTTTGTTTCGAATAATGTTTTTTAATTAGCGTTTATAACGGGAAATAACCTCTTCATACTGACTTGTAATCTCCAGTGTTATGTCATTCCAGTTATAATGCTTATGTACCTCTTCGAGAGCAGTACATTTGATTTTATTTGCAAGTGCTTCATTTTCTAAAAGCTCTATAATACAATCGGCAAGTGAATTAGCATTTCCCGAAAAAAATGTCATACCGTCAACCTTATGATTAATAATTTCACCCAAGCCTCCACAATCAGAGACCACCACAGGAATGCCTGCAACCATTCCTTCTAGTGCAACGATACCAAAAGGTTCATAAATGCTTGGAAATACAGCTATGTCGCAGCATTTGTATAATCTCATCAGATCATCTTCTGAAACAAAGCCTGTAAAATATACCCTGTTATTCACTCCTAATGCATAGCTCTGCTCAACTAAACTTTTGTGACATGGACCTTTGCCTGCTATAACAAATTTAACGTTGTTATAACTCTTAACTATTTTAGGAATTGCATCAATTAATACATGCACACCCTTTTCGTTCACTAGCCTACCCACAAAAAAAACTATTTTTTCATTTGGTGAGGCATAGTGCATTCTGAAACCACCATCAAATTCTACATTATTAAATTTGTTTAAGTCAACCCCATTATTAATAATACATATTTTGTCCTCAGAAAGACTAAATATAGCTTGAATTTCTTTTTTCATATAATTGCTATTTACAATTACTTTATCCGATTCATTAACAAGCCATTTTTCGATACTTGATATAGAATTCTGCAAATCTGTATGAATTCCATTGTTTCTACCGCTTTCAGTAGCGTGAATGGTGGTAATCAGAGGTAAATTAAAGGTCTGTTTTAGTATTTTTGCCACATATGCAACCAACCAATCATGCGCATGAATTATATCAAACCAACTCTTTTTAAGTAGTTCCATTGAATACTCAAGTAATGCAAAATTAAGCTGCATAACCCATTCTACAAAATTATTTGAACAATTATTATATACATGAACTCTATGTACATGAACATACTTATCCAATTCATAATCCTTAGTTCCAGGTTCCCAGCACGTAATTACATGTATTTCATTGCCATTCTTGCCAAGATTCTGGGCCAAGTCGTATACTACTCTTGAAATCCCACCAATAATCCTCGGTGGATATTCCCATGAAAACATTAATATTTTCATAAAGGCCCCTACTTCTAAATTAATATTCTTCTATCACAAACCAGTAATAGCAATAGATGACATTATTCTATCATATTAATAGGTTTTTTTCAAAAAACATTTATTCTCTTAATTAAAATTATTTCCAAAAAATAAAAATTTATTGACTGTAAAAATATTACCCATTATAATAATATTACTAAGGTAATACTCTCTTTTGTTTTGCCCGGATGATTACAAAGAGCAGAAGTTAAAACTTCTGCTCTTTGTTCATTTCTACTATTTTTTATAAAAAAATATTTACCCCAGTTGCTACTGTATATTACCTTCAAAACAACTCCCCACATACTCTTTTACACGGTCCTTTGACATACCTAAAACAATTGAAAACTCTCCATATAACAAATCTTCTGCCATTGACATAAAGCGCTCATCAATTTGTCCAAATTTTTTCCCAATCTGTTCTGTTTGTTTTTTCTTTAGGTACATAGTTTTAAGCATTAATAACAGGTTAGTACACTCCTGGGTATCTATACAACGTTTATAAAAACCCTCCCACATCCTGATATCACTCATTTCTATTTTTTCAGGACTGATGTCGGGAATATCAGCAATGAGTTGTTTTGCCTCAACATCTGAAATAACAGGCCTAATAAAATTAGCCGTATCAACAGGAGTAAAAATCTTCTCCTGATGATACACCGGTTGCAAAGTATAATAAAGCTTTTTGCTATCATTCCATGAAGTATCTAGTGCTGCTACATCTTCCACCTTGCACACACCCGACTTACCATATACTACAAAATCACCAACATGATACATTATAATTCATTCCCCTTTTCATAGTTCGAAGATAAAAATAACGTGAGTTTTGACAACAGGCCTTATGTTAGTCAAACTGCACGTTGTACGATATTCTTAACAATATATTTCTGCTTCTTTGAATTCTGCAAAAAAAATCATGAAAGATTATTAGAACACCATGACTCACTACTTATTAATCTATATTTATATTTTATCATTTTTTATAAATTAATGTAAGGTTTATTTTCTGGAAATAAATTCTTACAAATTATTATCATTTATAAATTCACATGCTGCTACTCCTGCAACTGCTCCATCACCAGCTGCAGTCGCTAATTGCCTAATATGCTTAGTTCTGCAATCTCCAACAGCATAAATACCTGGAATATTGGTGGTACAGTCCTCCGAAGCAACAATATACCCCGCAGAATCAACACTAATAATGTCTGAACAAAAAGAATTATCAGCTATATGCCCTATAGCAATAAACAAACCGTCAATATTGATTAACTGTTTTTCTCCAGTATTATTATTCATCACAGCAATTTGTTCTAGTGAATCATTTCCTATTAATTCAACTACTTGGCTTTCCAATAAATAAACGATATTTTGGTGCTTTTTAAGGTTCTCAACAAGTCTTACTTCAGCCCTGAAGGTGTTCTTTCTATGGATTAAGTACACTTTTTTGCAATAATACGCTAAAAATATTGCATCTGTTATAGCCGTATTTCCACCGCCTACTATTGCTACATCTCTGCCCTTATAAAAAGCCCCATCACAGGTAGCGCAATAGGATACACCATATCCGGTAAACTTTTTCTCATTTTCTATATTCAGTTCTCGCCTTTTAGAGCCTGTAGCTATGATAATACTTTTGCACTCATAGCAATTTTTACTGGTATTAACAACCTTATTAGTAGGTGTATTAACAATAGAATTAACTTTTTCAAATTTTACCTGTGCTCCCAGCTCAACCGCTTGGTCATATAGCGCCGTTGCAAAATCAACTCCTGTAATTTGCTTAATTGCAGGATAATTTTCTATTTTATGTGAATTTATTATTTGTCCGCCATAAAAAGCGGATTCAAGTACCAGAGTATTTTTGCCTGCTCTTGTTGTATATATAGCTGCTGAAAGTCCAGCAGTCCCCGCACCAATAATTATTATATCGTACATAAATATCCTCCCGGCAATTTAAAATAAAATGCTCATATAGTATGTGCATTTTTTTTATAAAACACCGCATTTAATACATATGCTTTAGCTAATTTTTAATAAAAAAATAGCCGCACAAAGTATTAACATAAATCATATAGTAACAATATAAGTAGTTGAAAGGAGTAATGTAAATGCGTAATATTCCAAGGGACCGCTCAGGATTTTATAATCCAAGATATTCGAGAGCTACCTCTAATAATAATAATAATAATAATATTACTATGTTAAGAGACTACGGCCCAGACCCCTTTGTAGTAAATATAGAGGAGGTTACTGAGCGAAACAATAACTTTCGTACTGCTCTTTGGACGGGCGACAATCTTCAGGTTACATTAATGAGTTTGAATCCTGGAGAAGATATAGGTATGGAAATACACCCTGAAACAGATCAATTTTTACGAATTGAGGAGGGTTCAGGCATAGTAAGAATGGGCAAAAACAGAAATAATCTAAACTACCAAAGACAATTTGAGGATGGTTACGCAATATTAATACCTGCGGGTACATGGCATAACATAATTAATACCGGTAATGAGCCTATTAAGATATACTCTATTTATTCACCACCTAAGCATCCATTTGGTACCGTACATGTAACCAAAGCGGATGCACAAGCAGCAGAAAAATAAGACTGAAAATCAAAATACAATAAATTGATATTAAACTTCAGTAAAAATTAAACTAAAACCATAAACTTAAACAAGACTCGAATATAAACTAAAAGTTTTCAAATTCAAACTAAAAAGTCTCAACTTCATGCTAAAAGGGCTTCATATGAACTGCCTCCTATAAGATAGACCAAAAAATCTAACTTATAGGAGGTCAGATCAATACTGAAATATGAACCCTTCTTTATTTCAATAATAATACTTATTTTTTAGTGCTACAATGGCCTGAGCAGCCACAACAAGATCCACAAGAACCTCTGCCCTGCTTTTTCTTTTTAATCATGCTAACAATGATAAGTGTAACAATAGCTACTATCACCGCGATGACAACAATACTCCATATATTAATATTCATAAACATCACCTTAACTTTCTCTGAGCTTTGCAGTGTCTACATGCTCATGCTTGTTTTTTCGCAATAACAAATAACCCATTAATGCCAAAAGCCCGAACGCTACCACCGTAAATACTGTCAATCCTCCACCAGAAATCAATAAGCCAATCTGGAATACTATCATGGATATTACATAAGCAAATAAGCACATATACCCAATTGCAAATAATGTCCATTTTCCGCTATTCATTTCACGCCTAATTGCTCCCATCGCTGCAAAGCATGGTGCACTCAGCAAATTAAATACTAGGAAGGAGAATGCTGAAAGCGCTGTAAAATGTGCTCCGATTGGGGCTAGGCCATTATAGGCACCTTCTTCAACTAAGGATAACGCGTCACCCGACACACCATACAATACTCCAAAAACTCCTACAACCTCTTCTTTTGCTACTAATCCCATCAGCGTTGCAACTGTTGACTGCCAGTTTCCAAAACCAAGTGGAGTAAATATTGGAGCAATAATACCTCCCATTACAGCTAAAACACTGAGGTCCATATCTTCTACCATTCCAAAGCTTCCGTTAACATACCCAAAGTTTGACAAGAACCAAATTACTATACTTGCAAGAAGGATAACTGTTCCTGCACGTTTTATAAATGACCATCCACGTTCCCAAGTACTGCGCAATACATTAATTGCTACGGGAACATGATATGTAGGAAGTTCCAATACAAAAGGTGCAGGCTTTCCAGCAAAAGCCTTGGTCTTCTTCAAAATAACACCTGAAACTATAACAGCGGCTACACCTATAAAATAAGCCAATGGAGCGACCCACCATGCACCCCCGAAGAGGGCTCCAGCTATAAGTGCAACTATAGGCATTTTTGCACCACAAGGGATAAATGCAGTTGTCATTATTGTCATTCTACGGTCACGTTCCTGCTCAATTGTACGTGAAGCCATTATGCCCGGAACGCTACAGCCTGTGCCAATCAGCATTGGAATAAAGCTCTTTCCTGATAGACCAAATTTCTTGAATATTCTATCCATAATAAAGGCTACACGTGCCATATATCCGCTTTCTTCAAGCATTGATAATAAAACAAACAGAACCAACATCTGAGGAACAAATCCAAGTACCGCTCCTACACCACCGATGATACCATCCACTACTAGACCAACAAGCCATGCTTCTACACTCAAAGCTTCAAGCCAGCCACTAACTGTTGGTAAAATCCATTCTCCAAATAAAGTATCATTGGTAAAGTCAGTTAAAATGGTTCCGATTGTTGTTACTGATATATAATAGACCATAAACATGATTGCAGCAAAAATAGGTAGTGCTAGAAATCTATTTGTTACAATCTTATCTATTTTGTCAGATGTAGTCAAGCTACCAGAGGGCTTGCTTTTCTTTATACTTCTGTCAGTAACAGTGTTTATAAAGCTATATCGTTGATTTGTAATTATGCTCTCTGCATCATCATCCATCTCCTGCTCACATGCAGCAATATGCTCTTCTAAATGAGAAATCAATTCTTTTGATAGCTTAAGCTCTTGTGCCACCTTTTCATCACGCTCAAACAGCTTAATTGCATACCATCGCAAATTATTCTTAGGTACATATGTCTCAATTGATTCCTCTATGTGAGCTATTGCGTGCTCAACACTGCCCTCAAATGAACAGGGTAAATTTTGGGGTTCCTTTTTAGCTGCAGCTATAGCCATCTGCGCAGCTTCATTGGTACCACTTCCCTTAATGGCAGACATCTCAACCACTTCACAACCAAGCGCTTGACTCAGCTTAGCGATATCGATTTTGTCACCCCTCTTTTCGATTGCATCCATCATATTTAATGCAACAACTACAGGTATTCCTAATTCTATAAGTTGAGTAGTCAAATATAGATTTCTTTCAATATTAGTAGCATCTATAATATTTAGTATAACATCCGGTTTTTCATTGACTAAATACCCTCTTGCCACTACCTCTTCTAAGGTGTAGGGTGATAGCGAATATATACCAGGTAAATCCTGAATTATTACATCCTTGTGCCCCTTTAGCCTACCTTCTTTTTTTTCAACGGTAACACCAGGCCAGTTGCCAACATACTGTGAGCTGCCAGTCAAAGCATTGAACAATGTTGTTTTTCCACAATTCGGGTTACCCGCCAACGCAATTTTAATTTCCATATAAATCTCCCTTCGTTAGTTTTCTATGTAAGTTAGCTGCAACTAACCTACAGTAAAAAGTAACAACTAAATATCTTAAAAATGACTAGATAATAACGACTACATAAAACAAAACCGACTACATAAATATATACAACTAAATATAATAAAAACGACAAAGTAAAATAAAAACCACTATATGTATTAATAAACTATATAGAATAATAAACTATTTAGAACAATAACGACTATGTAATAAACTAAACAAAATAACACTAACCAAAATAACATCAACTATGTAAAATCTATAGTACTTAATTTACCTCTATAAACTCTGCATCTTCTTTTCTAATGGATAACTCGTAACCTCGCACGTTTACCTCAATAGGATCACCCAATGGAGCAACCTTTCTTATAAGAACTTCGGCGCCTTTTGTTATTCCCATGTCCATAATCCTTCTCTTTATGGGACCTTGACCATGTAGCTTTACAACAACTGTCCTCTCCCCTACAGAAACATCCTTTAATGTTTTCATACCTTCCTCCTTAAACCAATATCCTGTTTGCCATACCTTTATCCAAGGCAATTCTGCTGTTTTTTACAGACAAAATCATGTTGCCTCCAATTTCTGATATAACAGTCACTTCTGCACCAACTACAAATCCAAGCTCCGCTAAATGTAATCTAACCTCATCTTTGCCAGTAATCTTTCTTATGTAATTTTTTTCACCACTTATGGCCATAGTTAATGGCATAATAACTCCCCCATTTAAGTTAGTCGGAACTAACTAAGATTCAAAAAATCGGTTAGCCCTCGCTAACCCTTTAATAAAATATTAACAAAGTATAGCAACTTTGTCAATACTTTGTCCAATATTATCCTAATCGATATTAGAAATAAATATATGATCATACTAGTCTATTGCAATACCCGATATCTAGCTAATCCGATACCCGATTTTAACCTAATGCAATATCTAGAATCATCATTAAAACAAATCCTAATGCGCAACCGATTGTTCCTATATTACTATGCTCACCCTCCTGGGATTCTGGAATAAGCTCTTCCACTACTACATAAATCATAGCACCAGCAGCAAATGCAAGAACGTAAGGAAGCACTGGTGTAATAAACGAAGTAATTAAAATTGTAATTATAGCTGCTATAGGCTCAACAATACCTGAAAACAAACCAAATCCAAAGGCTTTCTTTTTTGTTAATCCGCTCCCAACAAAAGGAACCGAAATAATTGCTCCCTCCGGAAAATTTTGAATGGCAATACCAATTGCCAGTGCTAAAGCACCTGTTGCAGATATTAATTCTGATCCACTTATTACTCCTGCAATAGTTACCCCAACTGCCATACCCTCTGGAATATTATGGAGGGTTACCGCAAGAACAAGCATAAACGACTTTCCTAGCTTACTTGGACGCCCTTCGGGTGAATCTGTATTAATGTGTAAATGAGGAATAATCATGTCTAGTAACAGCAAAAATCCAATCCCAAGTAAAAAACCTACTGAAGCTGGAATCCATGGAGCTACTCCACTTTGCTCAGCCATTTCAATTGATGGCGTTATTAGGGACCATATGGAAGCAGCAATCATCACCCCTGATGCAAAACCCAGAAGTGCTTTTTTTATACTAGGCCTTAGTTCTCCCTTGATAAAAAATACCATTGCTGCACCTAGCGTAGTACCAACTAGAGGCATTAATAAAGAAATAATTATATTAAAATTAATACTCATATTGTTTAATCTCTCGTTCCAAAAATATTATCGTAAGAAAAATGTATACTATATTTATTCCACATTTAGTAAAAAAATAAAGCAACGTCGCAAAATATATAGAATATTTTGCGACGTATAATTATATTACTTGTAGTTTTCTTTTCTAACTTCAAAGAAACTCTTTGGATGAGCACAAACTGGACATACTTCAGGAGCCTTTTTGCCCATTACTAAATGACCACAATTGCGGCACTCCCACATTGCTTCATCAGCCTTTTCAAATACCTTTTGCATTTCAACATTGCTTAACAATGCACGGTAACGTTCTTCGTGTGACTTTTCAATAGCCGCTACCATTCTGAACTGTTTTGCAAGCGCTGTAAAGCCTTCTTCTTCAGCATCCTTTGCAAAATTCTCGTACATATCAGTCCATTCGTAATGTTCACCTTCTGCTGCATGGAGGAGATTTACTTTCGTATCGCCAAGTTCTCCTAGAGCCTTGAACCAAAGCTTAGCATGCTCTTTTTCGTTGTTAGCAGTTTCTTCAAAAATAGCAGCTATCTGTTCATAGCCTTCTTTTTTTGCTACTGATGCAAAATAAGTGTATTTGTTTCTTGCCATGCTTTCACCAGCAAATGCTGCTTCTAGATTTTTTTCTGTTTTTGTACCCTTAATGTTCATAATGACTCTCCTTTTTAATTAATTATTTCAGGCTAACGCCTGTAAAAAATATCATAATAATCTCAATTTTTTTCACAATTGCAACATGTCCCGCTAAATAATAGTTCATAACCTTTTATCTCAAAACCATCCATAACAGTTTCATCAAGGTCTATATTATGAGGTACTTGTATATCATAAATTCTGCCACATTTCGTACATCTAAAATGACTATGCTTTGAAGAAAAAAAATCATATCTATCTGAGGCATTTGCCAGTGCAATGCGTAATACCTCACCGTTTTCAGCTAAATGATTTAAATTTCTATATACTGTACCTTTACTAATATGTGGATGCTTTTTTGCAACCTCTTCGTAAATCTCATCAGCACTTGGATGATTTTTTAGATTTTGTACTGCTTCAATGACAAGTTGTTTTTGTATTGTGTTTCTGCATTTCATGATACTAATTCCTTATTGATAATCATTACTATTAAAAATTTACTATATTTTTAAATTGGTGTCAATATAGGAAACTAAAAACTCAATATAGAATAATCCATAGTATTGGCAACACTTCCATCGACAGTTTAGTCCTCCATTAGGTAATGCCTTTTTCATATAATCACCCTCATTTGTGAAAATATTATTTGGCTAACCCTATTATATTCGTTCTTGGCCAGCGTTGCATAGAAATCTTCAAATTCTAAATATAAATAAAAAAATCCCATATAGAAAGCTTTGTCTATACGGGATTATGGTTTTGGTAAAAATATATCAAAAAGAGGTATTAATCAACCATTGTAATTCAAATACAGTTTTATCTTTTCAATCGCTTCTTCACTGATTATATGCTCTATCTTACAGGCATCCGACTCAGCAATATCTGCATCCAAGCTTAATGATTTTTTTAGAAACTCAGTAATTAACTTGTGTCTTTGAACAACATTCTCTGCTTTTTCCCTGCCTTCATCGGTCAGTTGAATGTGTCCATTTGTATCTATATTTATCAACTGTTTATCCTTCAAAATGCTCATTGCTCTGCTAATACTGGGTTTTGAGTAATTGAGCTCATGCGCTATGTCAATTGACCTAACATTACCTAGTTTCTTTTGAAGCAATAATATTGTTTCAAGATAAGTTTCGCCTGATTCTTTTAATGCCACTGATTCCTTCATCTCCACATCAATATCCTGCCTTTCAAATAGAATTCTCTAATCATTATAACATGATTGTCAACTAATATAGATATGAAATTTAAAATAGTCCTATCATTAATGACCCCAGTATTGTCTCTATATACAATTAAAAATAGCTTATTGATAATGACCCTATTTTGAAGTTATTCCATAATTAATAAATTTTCCGCCCCAACCTGTCAGCAATGCCAGTTTTTCTATAAAAGTAAGTGTTAATGATGTCTCTCCATTCCTTAGAATGCTCTAGTTGGCCTTGAAGCCTAGTTAGTACATGATTATACCAATCATCATTAATTTTACCCTTTACAGTATTCCATTTTGAGATAAGTCCTTCTACCTGCTCTACGCCCTCAAAATGGGTATTGTAAATATGCTGTATTAGAGTCTCACCAGACTTCAAGCGATAGCTATATGGTACACGATGGAAGAACAACAACAATTCCTCCGGACAAGTCGCCATATCCTCATATTTCTTTGCTACCACTTTATTGTACTGACCCGCAAACCCAGTTCCAAACTTAACACTGCGGTCAACGCCTATTGCAGTATGGTCAGCTCTATGATATGTTCCCCATTTATCATACTCATAGCCATCAACATTGGGGCCATAATGATTACTTGGATTTACCATCCAGCCAATACCTAATGGCGAAGTATAATTTTCATATATTCTCCATGAATTAAGTAGCATATCAGTTATTGTTTCCACCACACTGCCTTCATTTGAATATGTCATTCTAACCCATTCTTCAATTATTTCTGAGGCTGAAAGCTCAGGGTTCCAAAGTAATCTCCCATATCCATACAGGTTTGATTGAGCAAGCTGTAAGCCAGTCCAATTCAAATCGTCTCCAACATTTACTACTGCTGCAACACCATTAACCCTGCTTTTTACAGTAGATTTGCCACTTGTAGCACCTGTATCAAAGTCCATAATTTCCTTCCACATTGGAATTAGGCAGCATAAATGCCTCTGCTGTCCGGTATATTCTTGTGTAATCTGAAGCTCAAGAAAATTATTAGTATTCTCTAAAGCTCCAAACAAGGGTGACACCGGCTCTCTTACCTGAAAATCTACTGGTCCATTTTTTATTTGCAAATAAACATTATCTATAAACTTTCCGTCCAACGGCATAAAATTATCATAGGCGGCTCTAGCCCTGTCTGTAATTGTGTCCCGCCAGTCCTGCTTACAATTATATACAAAACATCTCCACACCAAAATTCCACCATGTGGCCTCAATGCCTCTCCCAACATATTTGCACCATCAGCATGTGTCCTTCCGTAAGTAAACGGTCCTGGTCTACCCTCTGAATCAGCCTTTACAAGAAATCCTCCGAAATCAGGAATATATTTATAGATTTCTTGTGCCTTTACACTCCACCACTTTTTGACTTCTTCATCAAGTGGGTCTGCTGTAGTTAATCCACCTATCTCCATAGGACTTGCGAAATTAATGCTGAAATACATTCTTATACCATACTCTCTGAAAATATCAGCAAGCTTAGCAGCTTTTGGCAGGTACTCCTCTGTAATCAGCTTAGTTTCATACTTATGCACATTAACGTTGTTTATCACTATTGAACTGATGCCTATTGAACATAGCAGTCTTGCGTAATCTCTTATTCTGTTAGTATCTTTAATAAACTTGTTGTCTTTGTAAAAAATTGAATTACCCGCATAACCTCTTTCTATACTGCCGTCCATATTGTCCCAATGGTCGATTGTTCTTAATGCAAAAAATGGATTTTCCAGCTTACAGATATTATCAAGGTCTGCTTGTGTCTGAAGTAATCTTAATAGTTCAAACACCCCGTATAGCACTCCTTGCTCTGTTGTTCCGGTAAGTATTATGTAATTTTGTGTTTTTGTAACTACGTTCTTTATCAGGTAGCCTTCATTTTTAATGTTGTTTCGCTCTTTATCAGAAACTGAGCAATCAATAGCATCGTTATGGCCCAATGTGCCAAGAATTATGAATGGAAGGTTTTTTTCTGGAAGTGTAGTCAGTATAGAACCCTGCTTGTTTCCCAGCATGCTCCTGATACCAGTTCTCAGCTCATTGACTGCACAGTTGATAATTGGTGTATCTTCAACCTTTACTATGTATCTACACCAAGACTTATATTTTTCAGTAATATTCGATGCTTCAAGCTTTCTATATCCTAGCCAGCAGTAATACCCTGCAGATACCTTCTTTTGGTTTAACTCTACATTGTTCATTATTTATTCCCTCCATTTATAGTTTCTTGCTGAGGAAGCTCCAGAAATTCTCTCCAAAGAGTTGCCGGACATCCTTTACAATCTGGTCTTCCGTAAGCTTATATCCCATTTCTAGTAAGTCCCCATACTTATTAGTCAAGACTCTTGCTATTGAAATTTTGGAATGCTCCCATTTACTTATTAGCTGTTCAAAGACTCTGCAGTCAGAATGTTGAGGTATAAAAGAATTACCCAGCCATTCCACCCTCATATTTGTAATAAGCTCAATTGTTGTTGGTGAATTAATAAACCACCAGCACCCAAACACCATCAAATTTTTAAACTTTCTGGCTGTAATAATAAGCTCATGCTGATTTTCAAAGGAAAGCATTGTAACAAGGAATTTGTTTTTGGGGAAAGTAGAACACAAGGCTTCAACCGCTTCCATGTTCGCTCTGCCCAAAGAATCCCCTGCTAACCTAAGCTCAGCATTTACATTTCTTTTAACTCCAATCATAAGTGCAAATGGAATATTCCTTTGTCTGCAAGCAGGTAGAATACATTGTTCAATAAGTTTTGCTCTGACGCTACCATCTTTCATACTAAAATCAGGAGGAAGTGAAACAGCACAGTACAAGGCCTCCATTCTATCTATCCATTCCAAAAGAAATCTATTTACTTCATTAACCGTATTGTCTGACAAGTCATAGTTCACTTTGTAGCCCTGTAAATTCAACTCAGATACTGCCCTATCCCAATAGTTCAACAGTATGTCCACCCTGAGAGCAGCCTTAAACCTGTCATCCTTTAAAAAACCACACTCCCATACAGAGCGTTCCAAAACATCAAACGGGTCATTAGTCATAACTACACACTTCAAATTATTCATTCTGAAAATATCGTCTATATGATCTGAAAGGTTTATATTATTGAAATAATTCCTAAAGTAATTTATGTCCTTGTTATTTACATCAAGTCCCAATCTGTTGAATATTGTGATAATTGATCTTGCAGGTTCACTAACTGGTGTATTACGGACAAATAGTGTATCCCAGACGCATTCTGCCTGTTCTGCTTTACTTAGTTCAAAGAATGCACTATAGTCTATATCCAAATGACGCATGGTTTCTGCAACTAGGTAGTGATATGTAAGCAGCTCGTCTACACCGTATAGAAACAACTTATTAAAGCATTCTGAGTATAAATGTGTATGAATATCCGTAACTTCAGTTGAGTAAACTGCTTTATTAATTACGTGCTCTAGTTCTTGCCTACTGAAAATAGTACTTATTACCGCGCTTTGTCTACTTATACCAGCACTGCTATTGTCATTCCCTTGTCTAATATCAGTACTGGTATTTTCATTCCCTTGTCTACTGCCATTCATCATTACTGCACCCCTTCAAATATAACTCATTATAATAGCTATAGTCTATGTCCTATTAGTTATATCCATTTAAAATATGATTGTATAATTAGTATACCGCTGTCAATTTGCCTATTTCTTGGAATTAATTGCTTGTAAATATGCAAAAATTGCTTTAATATTTAAAATATATATATTGGATGCCTAAATTGACAGCCTCAATTGAAAGACGAAATATATTTTGAATACTTTGAATATTACTGATATTTTAGTATTCCTAATGTTTATATCGGTCGTTACTATCATACTTGAATGGAGTGATAAGCTTGAAGCTTCCCAGCCAACATTTTACATTGCGTCAGCAAATGGAGACAAATGATTTTGAGCTCTTTTATTTTAAAGATACCATCCCTGTGGAAGTTGACTTTCATAACCATGATTTTTATGAGATATACTTATTTTTATCAGGTAAGGTTACATATGTCATTGAAGGAAAAACCTATCTCTTAAGGCCAAAGGATATATTGATTATTAATAATAAGGAATTGCACAAGGCTTTTATTGATAAAAGCATGATATATGAAAGAATAGTTATCTGGATAAGCCCAGATTACATAAAATCACTTAGCAGTGAGAGTTCAGACCTTCTATCAGCGTTTGACTCTACTTCAATTAATAAAATAAACCTTTTAAGACCGAATGCCCAGCTCACTGATATTATTTATAACATCGTTGATAACCTAGGTGTTGCTTATAATAGTACTGAATACGGAAGTGACATTTTAAAAACAACATACATTCGAGAGCTATTGGTGTACCTCAATAGGGCTTTTCAGCTCCCACTGAGGAAAGAAGCACAGTTAAGTATCAGCTATGATGATAAAATCAATAACATTCTATATTATATAAATGAAAATTTGAGTGGAGATGTATCATTAGATACCCTCTCTGCAAAGTTTTTTATCAGCAAATACCATCTGCTGCGAGAGTTTAAAAAGAATACTGGATATACCATACATCGATATATCCAGCAGAAAAGACTGATTCTTGCAAAGGAGCTTCTAAAGGGAAATAGTCATATAACAGAGGTCTGTACTCAATGCGGTTTTGGGGACTATTCCAACTTTATTCGTTCCTTCAGAAAAGAGTACGGAATATCTCCCAAAAAGTACAGTAAAAGAGTTTAGCTTTTGTTTATTGCTTCCCATAGCCCATTTAGGTAAGCTATGCCTAGCGCACGGTCATATAAACCATAACCCGGCCTAGCAACCTCACCCCATATCATTCTTCCGTGGTCAGGTCTGATATATCCCTCAAAACCTATATCATAATATGCTTTCATTATTTCATACATATCAAGGGAGCCATCTGATGATAGATGGGAGCTTTCATGAAAAGTTCTCTCAGAGACAAACTTGATATTCCTTACATGTCCAAAATGAATTCTTCCCATTTTCCCAAAATGTCTGATAAGCTCAGGGATATTATTGTCGGGATTTGCCCCTAATGAGCCGCTGCACAGGGTTAATCCATTGTATGGGCTGTCAACAAGCTTAACCAGCCTCTCTAGATTACTCTTGCAGGTTACTATTCTAGGCAGTCCAAACAATCCCCATGGTGGATCATCAGGATGAATGGCCATTTTTACATCTACCTGCTCGCAAACAGGTATAATTTGCTCAAGAAAGTACTTGAGATTATCAAAAAGCTTTTCACAATCTACATCCTTGTACTTATCAAAGGTTTCTTTAAGTTCTTTGAGCCTATATGGTTCCCACCCCGGCAAAGAAAAGCCATTTGAATTTGTCTCCATATCCTCAACCAACTTTAGAGGATCCACATCTTTTACTACTTTATTGTCATAGGAAAGGACCTCTGAACCATCCTCCAACTTTTTTGCAAGGTCGGATCTAAGCCAATCAAATATAGGCATAAAGTTATAACATATTACTTTAACCCCTGCTTCTCCCAGGTTTTTGATAGTCTGTTTGTAATTTTCTATGTAGATATCTCTAGATGGGGCACCTAGCTTAATATCCTCATGAATATTCACGCTTTCGATTACTTCTAGCGTAAGGCCGTGGCTTGTAACATAATTTTTCAGGGCAAGTATCTTTTCCATAGGCCACACCTCGCCTACAGGCACGTCATACAATGCGCCTACTATGCCTTTTACCCCAGGTATTTGACGAATTTGGTCAAGCTTTATACTATCATCTTTTTCACCAAACCAACGAAATGTCATTTTCATATTTCTTACCCCCTTAGATTTTCTCACAACTTTGTTTACTTAATACCCTTCCTATATGATATCTTGTATTAATTAATACTTTTTGTATTTGATATTTTGTATTGCTTAATACTTTTTCTAATTGATACATTGATTTACTTTTCACTTATTAGTTACTTAAATATTTATCAAGCATCTGTCTTACAGCGTTCTTGCCCTTTAACATCTCTTTCACGTATTTCTCTACTTTCTCCCCTAATCCAATAGAATAGAGATTTTTACCAAATATATTTTCATTTGATAAGATGGGCTTTAGCTTATCGCCAAGTGTTTCAGGCCTATCTAACTCAATCCCCTGTAGATATGATGTTAGTTCCTCCAACATGGGATCAGGGCTTAACTCCATTGGGTCCCCATTATCATCAACAGCTAATAAATATCTGCACCATCCGGCAATAGTCATGGGTATGTAAACCAGTTTATTGATATCTAAATCATCATTATTGCAATATGCTTTTATAGTTTCGCCATACCTTATTGGTATTTTTTGCGAGGTGTCGGTTGCAATTCTTTGCGGAGTGTCAGGAATATTTGGGTTTGCCAATCTCTCATTAATCACTTCTTTAATAAACTCAAATGGGTTAATTATTCCAGGGTCTGTAACTGCAGGAATTCCCTCGCTATATCCTATTTTTTCTATTAAATTCTTCATTGCTGCATCCTTTAGTGAATATGCTATTGTTTTATACCCTAATAGACATCCAAATATAGCCAAGGCAGTATGCAGGGGATTGAGGCAGGTACAAACCTTCATTTTTTCAACCCTGTCAACGGTATTCCTATCGGTAAATAGTACTCCAGCAGCTTCAAGTGGCAACCTTCCATTCGGAAAGTTATCTTCTATGACCAAGTATTGCACTGACTCTGCGTTTACAAAGGGAGCAATATAAGTATTTTTATGTGTGCAGTATATCTCTGTGCTTTCAAATCCAATAGATTCCAACACAATTTTTACACCTTGAGATGGTCTTGGTATTATCTTGTCTATCATTGTCCAAGGAAATGAAACCCTATCTTTATTTTTCAGATAATGCAAAAAATCATCTTCCACAAACTCTCGTTTTATCCATTCGCCGGCTACGTTACAAACTGCATCCCGCAATACATCACCGTTATGTGAGCAATTATCCAGGCTTACAAGTGCTATCGGAAGCTGCCCAGCTTTATATCTCCTATACAGCAGCGAGGTAATTCTAGAGATAAGATGCTTTGGCTTTTCCAGTCCATTCTCAATATCAAACATCACATCAGAATTAAACTCTTTTGCAGAATTAAATAATCTGTATCCTTTTTCAGTAACCGTTAAGCTAACCATCTGTAAGGAAGGTTGCTCAAAAATTTCGATAAGTCTATCCCAATCCTTAGAGTAAGAGTCCCCCACCAAGCTCTCCGCAATACTGCCAATAACCCTCTTGTTAAGCCTTCCATCTGTACCCATCAGCACCAAAAGGCTTAAATTATCATACGGCTTGTATATCTTATCTATTAGCTCCATGTCATGTGGGGCTACTGCAATAATGCCGACATCAGTTTTTCTATTTTCTAGCAAGGTATCTTGAAGTGGTGCAATAAAGCCCTTGAATATATTACCTGCACCAATATGCACCCATTTTGGGGCTTTTTTTGTTTTTATAGTCATTTCATCAACGTCATATTTGAATAGCTTAATGTGAGCCGCATCCCACAATGCTGAATACTTAATCTCTTTTTTATTTAGTTTCATGCTAAGTCACCGTCCTTAATAATATCATTATATACGACAAAAATACCACTTTCTTTGCTTTTATTGCCAAATATAATGCAAAAATTGCTGTGGTGTCTCTAATGAATTATTTGCAATGCAGGATAAATTGAATATTTTGTAATGCTGGTTGTTTTGAATATTTGAATGCTGGATATATTGAATATTTGCAATGTTGACTATGAAATTGTTTGTAGTGCTGGTTTGTATCTGTATTTTACGCTTAGTAAATGTAACTAATGTATGGAATTTATGTTATGGAATTTATTTACATATGCTTTAAAATATGATAATATCAATATGGTTTGTTGCAATCCAAAATTTTTAGAATTTCTAACAAATGGAGGGTTGTAAATGTCACTATCCAACAAGAAACCTATATATCTAATTCTTTTAATCCTTATTCTATCAGTTCTTATTAATTCTTTTTTTCCAAATCAGGCATCGGCTTTTAGCCTATCAGATTACCTAACCTTCATTGTTCTGTCCAAGTACAGTGCAGAGATGGACATTGGGAGTGAAATCAATATTACTGGAATTGCGTCATCCGGTGATAGAATTTCCTGGAGTAGCAGTAATTCAAAAGTAGCAGAGGTTAATACCTACGGCAAAGTTATTGCCAAAAAAAATGGTACCGCGCGCATTACTGCAAAGGTAAAAAACGCAGAAGCAACTTGCAAGATATATGTGAAGAAAACAGAGATCACTCTTAGCAGTGCTAACGTATCTCTTGAAAGAAACAGCTCCTATCAGCTTTCTGCCAAAAGTTCCAATGGGTCACAGCTCACTTGGAATAGCAGCAAAAAAAGTATTGCTACTGTAGATGAAACAGGAAAAGTGACCGCTCATAAGCCTGGTGAAACTACGATAACGGCTTCTGCTGATGGCACAACTGTCAAATGTAAATTTGTAGTCAAAAGTCCAACTATCAAGCTTAACACCACAACCATCAAGTTATACAGAAAGCAAAGCTATAACCTTATTGCTGACGTTTCATCGAAGGTATCCCCTACCTGGAAGAGCAATAAAACAAGTGTTGCTACAGTAGACGAAAACGGTGTGGTGACAGCAATCAAGAATGGTACAGCAAGAATTACTGCCACAGTAGACGGTGTTTCAAGAACCTGTGAGGTAATCGTACAAAAACCCGTTATTAGATTAAGCACTAACCAACTCACATTAAAGGTAGGCGCAAAGGGAAAATTAAAGGCTGAAGTATCCTCAAACCTCTCCCCTATTTGGTCTTCAAGCAATTCTAATGTCGTAGAAGTAGACCCTGATGGTAATATAACAGCATTAAAAAAGGGTACGGCATACATATATGCGTCTGAAGATGGTACAAAAGTAAAATGCACAATAAAAGTATCTGATTAGGTATAAATCTAATACCAATTTAATTAGTTTCTTTATTAAATTATGTTTGTTTTATAATTTAAGGATTGCAACAAACCACAAGATTAAACGAGTTTGATGTAAGTTTCTAATAAAGGCTGCTTTTTACTACAGTTAAAGGTGGCTCTTTATGCAGTAGCTACACCGTCACGGTCTAAGGGAACATTTTCCTTTGGTAATTTTCTTCTCACAATGAGGTAACACAGTAGGTGAATTGCTGCTGTTAAGGCCCACGATACAGGATATGAAATGAATAAAGCCTCCAATGTACGATAATGAGCAAAAACCGTATATACCCATACAATTCTCAACAGACACGCACCTGTTAGCGATACCAGCATAGGTACAATAGAATATCCTATTCCCCTCATCTGCCCCACCAATACTTCCATAATACCGCATAAAAGGTACGGCACGCATATATATGTCATTCGTATAACACCAAATGCTATAACTTCAACGTCGCTGTTATACAAGCTTAGTAACGGTTTGGCCAACAGGAAAAACGCCCCGCCCATAGTTATTCCTACAAAGGAAACTATACCAATGCACATCCACAATATCTTTCTGACCCTCTTATATTGCTTTGCGCCCATATTTTGACTGGTAAAGGTAATATTTGTTTGATAAATGGTGTTCATTGCAATATATACAAATCCTTCAAGATTGCTTGCAGCAGCATTTCCAGCAATAGCTACCGACCCAAAAGAATTGATAGATGATTGTATTAAAACATTGGATATAGAAAATAAAGATCCCTGAATACCCGCAGGAAGACCAATTCTAGAAATTAATAATAGTTTATCTTTTTTTATACCTAGTTCCTTCAAGTTGAGCCTAATTGCTCCATTAGAAACCATCAAGCAACGTACAATTAGTATCATTGAAATATACTGAGCCGTGATTGTAGCGGTTGCAACTCCTCCAACACTCATCTTGAAACCAACTACAAGCAAAAGATTAAGCAATACATTTACTACCCCTGAGATGGTTAAAAAATATAAAGGCCTTCTGGTATCTCCTACAGACCTGAGTATTGCGCTGCCAAATGCATATATCATATTTGCAGGCATGCCTATAAATAATATCCTCATATATAGTACAGCACTGTCTATTACATCTGCAGGTGTATCCATTAGCTGCAAAAGTGGTCTCGCTAAAACAATTCCGACAATACCAATAAACACTCCAGATAAGGCAGCAATAGTGATGGACGTATGTACTGTTTCTTTTATCCCCATATAATCATTGGAACCGTAATATTTAGAAACAGCTACACTTGTACCTATTGAAAGACCCATAAATACATTGATCATTAGAGTAGTCAATGACCCGGTTGACCCTACAGCAGAAAGTGCCTGCTTTCCAACAAATTGTCCTACAATTATAATATTAGTAGCATTATATAAAAGCTGAAACATGCCAGTAAGCATTAGAGGTAAGGTAAATAATATCATTTTACCTAACAATGGTCCTCTGCACATGTCTATTTCATATCTTGATCCACCTAAACTTTTCATTGTTAATTACCTTATAATTTGCCTTTCGTGCAAAACAATAATTGATAGAATGAGTATACTCCTTTTCTTTACATAATGCCATACTGATATGTAACTTTTAGATTTCAAGTTAAAATTTTTAATGTTTTACCGCGAATGATGGTGTATAATTTTGTTAAATTAACATGACCTTCGGGGGGAAAATGAAAAAAATAAAATATTTTTTATCCTTTACAGTGCTACTAATAATTTGCTTCTGTATTCCACTAAATGCAAATCAGGAAGAAAGTTCTGAGAATGTTGAGTACTACAGGGCCGAAGTTATAAAGATTTTAGGAGAAGACAAACCTGAGGTTGAATACTCCGGCGGTGAAGTAACTCTTAATCTGCAATATGTTGAGGTTAAAGTACTAGAAGGCCCATACCGTGACAAAACTCTAAAAGCAGAATATCAGCTTAATCAAGGTATGGACATCAAATACAACATAAAAGCCTTAAAGTCTGGAGATAAGGTTTTTGTATATATTCAGGAGGATGAAGCAGGTAGTATACAACAGGTTTATATTACTGAGATAGTTAGAGAAAAGTACCTTCTATTTTTAGTTATACTCTTTGTTGTGATACTATTGCTGGTGGGTAGAACCAAAGGATTAAAGGCACTAATTTCCTTGATAATTACTATTTTTGCAGTAATTAAGGTATTACTACCGGCCATACTGGCTGGTTATGACCCTATATTAGTCTCTATAGGAATATGTGTGGTGGTAATTTGTATATCGCTGCTCATAATAAGTGGTTACAACAAAAAGACCCTGGCTGCATTTTTAGGTACTACTGGGGGAGTATTGTTCGCTGGAATTATTGCCATTTTAATTGGTACGGCTGCAAAGCTTTCAGGTCTGGGTGATGAGGAGTCACAAATGCTTATGTATATTCCTCATAATGTTGTGTTTGATTTTAAGGGTATCCTCTTTTCAGGCATTATTATAGGTACAATGGGAGCAACAATGGATGTCGGAATGTCCATAGCCTCTGCTATGCACGAAATTCATGAAAATAGTCCCGAGATATCGAAGCTTGCACTTATTCGTTCTGGAATGAACATTGGAAGAGATACAATGGCAACAATGGCAAACACTCTGATTCTTGCATATGCAGGTGGCTCTTTACAGCTTATGCTGCTTCTATTGGCCTATCAGACACCGGCCTCTGAATTTATGAACTGGGACATGATTGTCTCAGAAATATTGAGAGCTGTTTGTGGTAGCCTTGGCATAATAATATCAATACCTGTTACCGCAATAACAGCAGGAATAATTTATAAGCAAAGTCATAATCATTAGAAATATCTGTCATGTTGTTAATTGACAAAATAAAAATTATACACAGAAAAGAGTGCCCATAACTTATCTAGTCATGGGCACTTGTCTACTTTAATTTTTTACCGCAGCCACCACAAAATATCATATCTTCTGTTACTGGATTTTGACAACCCGGACAGACAGGCGAAACTGTGCTAGCTTCTGGCTTTTCCTCAACAGTTGCTGTTTTACTTCCGCATACACCGCAGAATACTGAAGTATCTTCAATTTCCGCACCGCAATTTGAACATTTCTTAACACCCTTTATTGACTGTATCTGTTCTTTATATGTATTAATCTTCGCAAGTGACTGTGTAACTGAGTTGCACAAGGTTTCAAATTCTGCTTCATTGGAGTTTGGATGTATTTCATAATATTTTTTCCCTATTTGGTTGTAAAGATCCTTTATATTATCTTCTTCACCACTAATCTGCATGTTAATTCGTGTAATATCTGCAAGCTCCCTTGTTTTTTTAGCTACATCCTTGCTTGTACTACTTATCTTTTCTCCGAGTTTTTCAAAAAACGCCATTCTCATCACCTCAAATGCTATATATGCTTATTTACTACCTTATCAATAGGACCTACTGCCATTGACCCCTGATTAAAGGCTCTGAAGCCAAGCACTACTAATATTACTTTCAAAATACCTGAAATTACATTGTTAATGATTGAATCCAAGTGCAGTGGCCAGGTAAGACGGAACTCAATATTTACAATTGAAAGCAGGTTATTGATTAAGCCCAGTATGTCATTTCCGAAATCTACAGCTATTGAAATCAAAGAAAAACCAATCACTATAGCAACTGCTTTTACTGCACTTTTTCTAAGCCATTCATTGGATTCCATAAGCAGTACATAGCCCGCAAGAATAATTAATCCATAAAAATTAACAAGACCTATAAAGTATAGCGCCGCTCCAAGAAGACCTACCGAAATTCCAAGTTTTGTTTTTTGCATAATCATTCTCCTATCAAAAATATTGGTATTACTATATTTACCATTTTATAGTAATAAATTGGATAGAACAAGATATTTTATTAATATTTGTAATAATTAGAAACAACCATACAAAGCAAGACAATAGAATCTGTGTCATATAAACATTAATACTAAGCCATTATGTCTTATTTACTAAATATTGAATAATTACTTCTTCAATTTTTCTACAATATCTAACTTTCAAATATATAAAAATGAGTATTTGGCATAAATTCTTTCTTTACAAAGCCATCACTGAAATCCGGAAAGTACTTTTTCACCTCATCTATACAATTTCGTATAGAATAAAGGTATGGAAGGTAAATTAGAGAAATAGTATTTTCATCGTCTATATGGTAATACCAGCATATATTAAAGACATTTTTATTTACCATAGCAAGACCGGAAAAGTGATAAAAAACAAGTACATCATCATTCACATATACCTTGTCTTTTTCCTTTTTAACTTTATAATTTGTAATATTCCACAGTGCTGCATTTGCACCTAGAGTATTTACAACATGGACTCCTTCAAACATTTCAGGCCATTCTTCAACATACCTCTGATCCCCAAAAGCCCTTTTAATGGGGTCTTCCTTTATTGGACAATACTCAATACACTTATCTTTCCATTGTT
Source organism: Bacillota bacterium (assembly GCA_023433945.1). Taxonomy (GTDB): domain Bacteria; phylum Bacillota; class Clostridia; order Acetivibrionales; family DSM-1351; genus Ruminiclostridium. Next base: position 31,877 of record JAEYTP010000038.1, read on the forward strand.
TTACACATTCAAGTGCAATAGCATCATTTTTACAGCCTACAAAGCCTGTATTATATATTCCTGTCAGATTATAAAACTGTAAAAATCCTTTTGAATTCCTGTGATGAGTCAAGAACACTGAAGCTTCAGCATTTTCATTAAAAATTAAATCTGGACTTTCGAAGAAGAACAGATCGGCATCCAAATGACAAAAGTATTGTGCATTTGGATAGTTAACCATAACATAATGCAGAAAAACTGGTTTTAGTGTCCAACAGTAGGCATGAAATATTCTATCCTTTTTTGCTTCAAGTAATGGCTCGTCTTCTATATCCTTCAAATTGACTAATAACGTATTCTCAAAACCGATATCATTTAATATCTTATAAACTATTTTGTTAGCGCATAGTACATATATAAAAAAGCTACTACAATGTGCTCTCAGTGACATATACATAACTATAAATTTATATAAGTGATCTTTTGATACAATAGTAGTAAAATGGTACTTGTTCATAATTACCTCCGGTAAGATGTAAGAAATGGCTTCATATCTACATTAAGTAAGTTCATAAGTAATTTACATATATGATTTACAACAACATTAAACTTATATTTATTAATCAACTCGTTCATTTGTCGGATTATTTCTTGCATATTTTCTGCAACAAATGAAAACACGTATATTGAATTATCCTCAGTGGGTGAAAATAGTCTTTTTCTATGCAGCTGTAGTAGCATTAAATATAACTTTAGTATAAAGTTATATTTATTTAGGGAACGGATTTTATCTATTTCAGAAATAATAATATTAAAATCATCGTTTATTAATGAAAGAGTATCTCCAATGCATACCAATATAAAATCAATAAAAAGAGTATTGTTATACTTTTTACACATATAGTTTAAATTTTCCATAAGGTCTAAGTAAGTAAAGTTTGACGGATGCTCTTGATGAATACTGATTATATCCTGAGAGAACTTATAAGTGCAGCCTGATTTAAACAGCCTAATTCCTAAATCATAATCTTCATAACCATATTTACAAATTTTAGCATCAAACATTCCTACATCAAGAACTCTTCTTCTTTCTACAGAAAGATTATTTGTAATAAAGAACCTCCATGGTAGCGAGTAGTTATTTAGATCCTCTCCGTAAATCTCAATAAGAGATTTTAGCTCCCTAATGAAATCAATATCCAGGTCAAAAGCATACTTCTCTAAATTGAAATCAGTTATTTCATATTCAGGTATCAATTGCTGCTTATCTGAAAAATCACAAAGGTTAACAATTTCAGTGTTCAACTTGCTACATTGCTTTTTTAATGCCTCTAGTTGAGCTGAGCTAAAATTTTTGTAATAGAACGTAAAGATTCTTTTCCAGGCTATGCCGCAAACTACTAAATTACTATCAGTATGAGCATTAATATGCTTCACAATGTAGTCCTTTTCAGCCAGCATATCACTATCATGGAAGATTAAAATATCTCCAGAAGCATTTTTTATACCTACATTTCTTCCATTGGCAATACCTATATTTTTTTCTACTCTTAATCTTTTGAAAGGATATTTTAGTTCAAAATTATCAAGCATAAGCGAAGTAGAATCTGTTGAGCCATTATCCACAACAATTACTTCAATATCGTTGCCGTTATAACTTTGATTATTTAAAGCCAGCAAATTGAGATAAAGACGCTCGCTTGAATTGTACGATGGAATAATAATGCTTG